>CAMJBT010000008.1 GCA_946403965.1 uncultured Pseudobutyrivibrio sp.
AATTAGAACTAGAGGTTAAGTTTGCAAACTGGAGGTCAGGATTTCAATTCAGCATTGTTATTTTCTGGCTATAAAGATAATTGAAGAAGTGTCGAAGTATGAACAGTCGACCGCTTTTAGTGGAACTTGCTAAATGGGAAATACTATTAAGATATCCTGTTACATCTTTGGGTGAACATTTGGAAAATGAATAGATTTTTGCGTCGCCAAGATAATTGCATAGCGTAGTAATTGTAACTCGTTTGCCCCTCAGTGTGTCTGCGGCCTTTGATTCAAACTCAGGTAATGATAGATAACTTTCAATTATAGGGTTATACTCTTGATAGTGCAGTACAACTTTATTATTTTGGATCATAGAGATATCCTCCTTTCAATGAGAATATCGCCGGTATATTATGTAAAGTTTAGAATATTGAAAACTCAAGAAATGCTGACAAAAAGGAAACAGCTTCACATAACAAAGCACTTTCCATAAGATGAGACGCCTGTAAATGTCATACATGACGATCGCCCTGCCGGAAGTAAAAGTTACATGTGGGTTCATAGATCAGGTGAATTCTACAAGGACAGACAGATAGTTCTGTATGAATACCAGAAGACCCGACATCATGAACATCCTGAGAATTACTACAGGGATTACAAAGGTGTTCTGGTGACAGACGGACTTCAACAGTACCACCTGATAGAGAAAAAACTTGAAGGTGTGACCAGTGCTAACTGCTGGGCCCATTCGAGACGGGATTTCTCAGATGCCCTAAAGGCAATCGGTAAAAAGAATCAGAAATCCATCAAGCATTCGGTGGCTAATGAAGCTCTTGAAAGGATTGCCGAGATATACCATATCGAAGGCGCACTAAAAGAGCTCTCAGCAGAACAAAGACTCATCCACAGACAGGCAGAAATAAAACCGCTTGTGGATGATTTCTTCGAATGGGCAAAACAGTGCATTACTGATGGAATTCTAACAAAAGGAAAAACTTTAGATGGCCTTAACTACTGTATTAACCAAGAAAAATACCTCAGAGTATTCCTTGAAGATGGAGATGTCCCAATTGATAATTCTGCCAGTGAAAGATCAATAAGACCTTTCACAATAGGAAGGAAGAATTGGGAATTCATGAATACCATAAAAGGTGCTGAAGCCAGCGCACTGGTATATTCAGTCGTAGAAACAGCCAGGGCTAATAGTTTAAATGTGTATTATTACGTTGAACATCTCCTTACAGAACTACCTAAACTCCGTGATGAAAAAGGAAATATAGATATGGCAGGTATGGATCAATTATTACCTTGGTCTGAAACTTTACCAGAAAAATGCCGTAAACCACGCCGCAAATAAAACTGCGGCGTTTATTTTGGGGATGGCGGATTATTTGACGCTTACAAGGGACGAGGTACTCATGGTTTACCGTTTACATTTCTTCGTTCTAGTGGTAACGACAGGAATTTCCTTGATAAAAAATACCACTCCTTCTCCTACTAAAAAAATGGAATAAAAGAGTGGTATATCTTCTTCATTACATCAAGCTCTTTCCACTGCCCCATGCATCGCCAACCTTCTGTCCAACTACATGGTATGCATTATTAAATGGATCAAAAGTGATAGGCTTAACCTTGCTAACATCTACTTTGCCATCTGTAAGAACTGATTCATCAACACTTACATTAACAATCTCCCCCTTTAAGATACAACTGTCGTGGTCAAAGCTCTTTACCCTACATTCCAAGCAAACAGCAAGTTCATTGATAATAGGTGCATTTACATAAGAACTCTTTGTAGCAGTAAATCCAGCTTTGGCAAACTTGTCTTCATCTTTATTTCCTGATGCAATACCTACATAATCACATGCTGCCACATGATCTGCGTCGGCCATACTGATTGTAAAAGCTCCAGTCTTCTCAAAATTCTTGCATGTCTTGTGTCCTACAGACAAACAAATAGAAACCTCATTAGATTCACTAATACCGCCCCAAGCTGCATTCATAGCATTAGGAACACCATTCTCATCGTAAGTTGCAATAATCCATACTGGCTGTGGATAACTCAATGGCTTCGCTCCAAAATCTTTTCTACCCATAGTTGTAACCCTCATCTTTTTTTATTAACGTTATATCGTTTACAACTCATTCATATCCGCCTTAATCTTATCAATAAGTGTAATATCTGCTGGTAACCAATCTACATCATCAATAGTATCCGTAGTTAACCACTTAGCAGCCTCAGCTTCTTTCAATTCCAAATGTCCTTCCTTCACTTCACAATAGAAGCAATCCATTGAAAGATGAAATGTAGGATAATCATACTCGATAGTATCGATAAATGGACCTACTTCTATAAGAGTATCAAGCTCTTCCTGTATTTCTCTTACAAGAGCTTGCTCAGAAGTTTCCCCTTCCTCCACTTTGCCACCAGGAAACTCCCAGCCTCCTTTTAAGTCGCCATATCCTCTTGCGGTTGCAAAAATCTTATTTTTTTCTTCTATAGAATCACAAATTACAGCTGCAACAACTTTTACTGTTTTCATAATTGATTTCTCCCTTCCTATGCATTACGTAAATATTCATATATATCTTCTCTAACAGGCTTATCTAAGCGCCATTCAATCTCCACAGCAGTTTTATCAGTATTTGCCATAACAAATTCTTTTGCATGGCCTGTTGGTTTCATTCTACCTAAATAATAAAACTCCTTTGAGATTTTATCATCTTTATTCTTTCTTACGAATAATTCAACATTAACTCCGAGCTGCTCACAATTTAAAAATGTCATAACATCATTAGATGTCAATTTTCTTCTCGCTTTTGAAATTGCAATTAAAGTCTGATTACTAGTAAATCTATCTTCATATTTAGTAGTATCACTGATATCATCAGATTTTTCATAATTTATAAAGACAGGAAACGTCTTTGTGCGAGCATCATATTTATATCCACCAATATTAGTAGGCACTTCATTTTTCTCCCAGTTTAAAAGCCTACATACATCCTCATATGTATACTTCTTATATAAAACCAAGTCTGTCGTCTCATATGAATCACTATAGTTCTGTTTGTATCGACCTATACCAAAATCAATCAGCTCTTGAACAATATTGTAGAATTTATCATTCTTAAGCATCGCAAAAAACGCATTGGCTGGAATATAATCATTGCTATCCTTCTCAATAAAAACACAAGAGGCGTATGTATCTTTACTTGACCCAGCTGCAAACTGATTTGTCATCACATTTACAATATTCTCCCGTTGATTATCATCCATGATTTTTGAATATTCATTTTCTAAATCTTTAGATAAAGCTGCCAAAAGTCCGATTTTGGAAAAGCCTTTTGAATAGACAAGTATTCTCTTCAAAAGTTGCAATTCATGAATGCGCTTTCCATTGGCAAGTTTTATCGATATAAATTCAACCATCTTCTCTTCCTTGTCTGATAGTCGAACCTTATAATCTTTCTCATACTTAACTAAAAATTTATAATATGATCCCAAACTTTTATTATCGAATATACGTAGTACATCCATCTCTCCATACTCATCAAACTCTGAAAGTTTTGGAATTCTTCCAAGCTTATTTTTAAGATTTATATAGTTTTCCTTTATCAGTTTGAGATCACTAAAATTAGCATTATCGATAGAAGAAAAGATTTTTTTCCTACTAATCTCATCAAAATGGACAGTTGATGCCCCAGGTATTACACGCATACCTTCAAGTATGAATCGTCTGATATTATCCTTGTTGTATGTTCTATCTCCAGAGAGAGCAATTGGAATCATAAAGTTATTATTATAATTGCCAATAAAGTCAAGTATCACAACATATTCTTTACCTTCAGCCTTTCGAAGTCCTCTTCCTAACTGCTGTATAAACACAATAGGTGATTGTGTAGGACGTAGCATAATAACTTGGTTTACCTCTACAATATCAACACCTTCATTTAATATTTCAACAGAGAATATATAGTCCAGCGATTCAATACCATCTTCATTCTCATCCATCGCTAATCTTTCAAAAGCATCTGCTCTTTTCTTCTCATCGGCACTTCCATTTAAAGCAATTGTTCTGAACTTCCTTCCTGTCGCAGGATTAATAGTCTTATTAAACATTTCAGACAAAACTTCTGATTCTCTTATACTGCTACAAAAGATAAGTCCCTTGACACGTTCTCCGCTGTATCCAAAATAGTTAGCTTGAGCAACTATGTGTTTAACTCTTTCAGCTGAAGTAAGCATAGAAAAACTAATCTTATCTGATACTTCATCAGTATCTATA
This sequence comes from uncultured Pseudobutyrivibrio sp., assembly GCA_946403965.1. Classification (GTDB taxonomy): domain Bacteria; phylum Bacillota; class Clostridia; order Lachnospirales; family Lachnospiraceae; genus Pseudobutyrivibrio. Next base: position 4,269 of record CAMJBT010000008.1, read on the forward strand.
TAAAGATCATTGATTCCAAAATAATGGAACGGACATAGTAAATCCTCTTCCATAGCCTGCTGTAGTCTAATCTCATAAGCAATTTGATGATTAAATATTTCATAAACATTTCTACCCTCGATATTATCGTCTCTTTTATCAGGAGTAGCAGTCATACCAAGCCAAAGCTGTGGTTTGAAATGTTTCATTATCTTCTGATAAGTATCCGCTGGAACATGATGAGCTTCATCAAGTACTATGCAGTCAAAATGGTCAGCATCAAATTTGCATAAATGTTCATCACGACTCAATGTTTGAACTGTAGCAAATATATAATCCTTATCGTATTCATCATTACCAGCTCCAACTAAGCCCATACTAATCTTCTTATCAAATACTCGCTCGTAAGACTTTTTTGTCTGTCTAGCCAATTGGCCTCTATGAACTAAAAAGAGAACTCTTTTAAACCCAAGTTCACGCATAGCAAAAGCTGAAGCATATGTTTTTCCAGTTCCCGTTGCTGATATTAGAAGTGCTCTGTTCTCTCCTGCATCAACTATTTTTTTTAGATTTGTTATAAATCCAACCTGCATACTATTGGGTTTTAGATTGTATTTTTCAAATTCAACAGTATCATCTTGCTTAGCCGTTTCACGCTGTTTCTTTATAATTTCATACTTAATCTTATAATTCTCATAAAACTCATCAAAATCCAAAGCATACTTTGAATTCCATAAATCAGAATACTCATTAAGAATCTCAACAGCCTCTTCTCCATCTGTAGTAGAAACTATCTTTGTATTCCACTCTTTATTATGAGTAAGAGCAGCACTTGTAATATTTGAGCTACCAATTATAATTCTATAAATCTCGTCCTTCTTAAAAATATATCCTTTAGTATGAAAGCCTTCCTGCGCAGCCTCCACATCATACATTTTAAGTTTTATGTTCTTCAATTCATTAAGTTTCTTTAATGCTTTTGGATCACTAAAATTTAAATAATTAGTAGTGAGTATTTCTCCGGGAATTTGCTTGAGCTCAAGTTCTTGAAGTGTTTGCAATAAAGGTGTAATTCCACCCATAGTTATAAAAGCAACACTAATCTGAAATTTATCACATTTTAAAAGCTCATCTTCAATTGATGAAAGAACTTTCTTTCCTTCTTTGTAATTATTAGAAATAAACTGAGGTCTATATTTGATTTCAGATGCAACCGAACCATTAATATAGGCTGTTTCAAAACCTCTTTTTAGTTCTTCAATCTTTGACATTTTAATACTCCCTTTACAATTACCACACCAAATATCCCTGTCTCCTAGCACTCTCATAAACAGGTAGCATATTCTTCTCTAAAATATTATAAAACTCGTCTTTAGTATTTCCTCGTCGATATAAATCCTGATTAGCCCAAAGCGAATGTAAATTATCCTTGTAACACTTTTCAAAGCTATTTCGTATATGAGGATTACTATTATCATTTATCATGCCATAAAGAATAAATTGGTTATTTGCGAACTTGCCGAAAAATCTATTCCAATCTGGCAACTTATTGCTCTTTGATGAGTTCAGTGAAGAGTCCATTGGCATCAAATTCCAAAGTTCATCATTCATGACAAACGACCACGGAATAAAATGATCTATATCATATCTACCTTTTTCTATTGGTGTATCTTTAAAGACATCTATTATAGATCTCTGTTCTAAGATTAGCTCCCACAAATCCCGTACATGATTAAGCTTACGCATTTTTTCATCCATAGGCGCCAGTTTATAAACTAGACTAGGTACATCAGGATTATTGCTTTGAAGCCATTTTACCTTTTCAAATTGAATCCACCCCAATATTGAAACTGTATTATCCTTAATTAGTTTTATCCATTCAGTGTTAAACTTTACTTCTCTTTTTAAACCAACGGCATCACCAAAAACATAAGGTAAAGGAGACTGTTCATTCAGCAATAATGCATATTTTATAAGAGTCCCTGTCCTACCCCAATCTACATTTTGCTTTGAATTATCAAAGAACCCTGACAGTGCTCTATATGGAACATTTCTTGTCAATCTATTTTTATAATCTCGAAGTTCGCTATCGTATTTACGAATCTCATTTTTTATACTATCTGAATCTGCGTCCGCTCTTAAACCACTTAACGTTTGTAGTTTTATTACAGCAAGCTCAAGCGCATCTCTTGGCTCACCAAGTAAAAAAACACTTAAATGAACATGAAACTCTAAAACTGTATACCAGGCGTTGCAAATCATTTCATCAATAATGTCATTAAAAGAGGACTCTACAACATCCCTTGAAATCATCTTTACAATTGCTTCAAGCCAATAAAACTTATAACAATAAGAAGGGTCTTTTAGCATTTGTGAAAACCCTTCTACATCCAAATTATTATAATATTTACCATCAATATTAAGTCTCAGCTCATTATTCATTATTTATTGCCTTCCCAAAATATGCGCTTCTTAAAACCACCCCGAGAATCTTCCTTTTTTTGTTTAACTTCCATTAATTGTTCTACTGAATATCCCCTAGCTTCGCAGATTGCAAACAAAACTTCCAGTACATCCGCCATCTCTTCAATTGATTTATCACTTTGATATTCAGCGACTTCTTCCTCAAGCTTGATATCTAATGCATTAAGATATTCTTCTTCTGAAAGAATTCTTGTTACAGGGACTTTTCCATCTGCTTCAATAATCTCAGGTATTCTATCTCTTACAAGCTTCCCCATAGTTTTCACCTACAATTCATTATATTTTGCACTGCTCCCCTTAGCCTTCTCAACTGGATACTTAGCCTCATTCTGATCCATCTTTTTATTAATAATCTCGTCAGGATCAACGCCAAGCTTATCTGCAAGGTTTTGGCAGTAAACCATAACATCAGCTAGCTCTTCTTTTACATGTTCAACATCATACTTATCATCATCCCATTGGAAACACTCAAGTAATTCTGCAGCTTCTATTACTATAGATTTCGCCAAATGCACTGGTGCATGAAATTGATCCCAATCTCTATCCTCAGTAAATTTACGAATTCTTTGTATAGTCTCATTAGTCATGCTTAACTTCCAACCTTTTCTTTAAATATTCTTCCATATTCTTATCAGTACAATATATATAGCAGCCCTTCATTCCTCGAGTAAGCAGTGTTCTATAGGTATTTTTTATTATCTCATCTGCCCTCTCATTTGCTAAATACGGGTTTTCTTTGAACAGTTTCTTAATGCCCTTTAATGATTGGTCTGTCTTGGCTCTGCGTGTAAAATCAGTAACGACTTTTCCGTTTTCATATCGCATATCGTCACCTATTATAACTCCCACATAATCAAACTCCAGGCCCTGTGCCGTGTGTATACATCCCACTTCATTAACTGATGTCTCACTCACTGCAAAAGGCTCCCCACTACCAAGATTCCAGCTCATCTCAAAATTACCGATTTTAATATCGTGATAATCAGTATTGTTCTGCTCTGCCTTTAGCCATTCCCAACAATATCCTGCCAGTACTCGAGCACGATTTGCCATCTTATTCTTATCCTTAACCAGCTGCCACATTTCAACTGGCGAATCCATAATTCTTATATCATAATCAATGCCCTCGAGGTCGTAATTTGCCGTCTTTCTAATATCTAAAACATCATCTAGCCATGCTAAATATCCGTCAGAACCATTGCATCTAAATTGAGACTGCAATTCAAGATATGATACCTCTGATTCCTCTTCGCGAGCCCATTTTTCGATTTCCTCAACTGAGCCGATATCATCCATTGTCACTCGTTGGCTTTCATCAATAAAGAAGACACTGCAATACGATGAATGTATAATCTCCTTTATCTGGTTTTCTCCCTTATTATGAAACATACCAGATTTTTCATTCAGTCTGTGTGCTTCATCAACCAGAAGAGTATGAGCAACGTTCAAACCAGTTTCTGTATATGTTCCAGAACCTTTGAACATATTATCAACAGAGCTTTTTTTCATAAGTCCCTTTAGCTTCTGCAGATATACTTGACGTGGCGCACTGTTTTTAGAAACATATTGTACCATCTGGTCTCTTGCGGTAAGCTCCGCCAAAAGATTTATTGCTATGACAGATTTCCCTGTACCTGGGCCACCTTTAACAACTATAGTTCGCTTCTTATAATCTTGCTGACACAATAAGGAAAGTCGAAGTATCTCTTCATATGCAACCTTCTGTTCGTCAATCATTATAAACTCTTTATTCCCCTTCAACATTGATGCAATAGCATTCTGGAGGCTTTTTGAAGGACGAATCTTTCCATGATCCACAAGATACAAAATATCTTTCTTATCACCATGAACAATTGATTGCTTTATAAACTTCCGCAAATCAAAAGCATGCCCCTTTGTAAAAACTGGCGCATCTTCCAAATAATCTTTATATTGTGGTGAATCAATAGGGTCATTCTTCTGACGAACATAATTATGTAAGCATGCGCAAGGATGTAGCTTAACTCTCCTATCCTGCACTGATGCATTATAATCATTGATTAACTGCGCATAACTCCATGCTTGATATGATGGATGTACTACCTTTCTGACTGCACCGCCAGTATATGTTTCAACTAATGCATCAACGCCATCTACAGCTTTTAGCTCATCCCACTGCTTAAGCTCAACTATAATCATATTTGGTTCATTTGATTCATTGTATCCAGAAATAATAAAATCAACACGTTTTGATGTCTGCGGAATGTTAAACTCTATTGCAACACCTGAATCATTAGGAATCTCATCATCATTAAGAACTTTGTACATGTAATTCAGTGAATTTTCCCAAGATCTAAATTCAGCTTTAGGTGTATGCCGCCCCATCTTAGAAAGAATATTCGCTTCAATTTCAAGAGCTATTGAATCATTCTCACAGCTTTTAAGAAAGTCTGTCTTAAATCCATCATAAACAATCATTATAAAATGCCCCTATATCAAGTAATATCGTATATACAATAACCTCTTTTTTACTCAAAACTACAACTGCTAAAATTATAACACATTATATGATGATTAAAGTTATTTGTATGCAAAATGCTTAGCCTACTAAAACTCTCCGCGGTTTATCGGACAGCTCAAAACCACTATTTTGTTGAATTTTCTGTTTATAAAAAATGCACCTAATCAAAATGATTAGATGCATTATAATATGAAACAATATATGTAGTGCATGTGCCCTATGCGTTATTCATCTCTTCTATGAACTCACCTTTAAATTCGAATGTAAAGATACTCATAACTTTTTTATCTTATTGTAACTTATCAAACAACTCTGGCTCTGTCTCTTTCAATAAGTCTGCGAGCACCTTATAATCCAAATATTGTATACCCTCATTGCCTTGATTTATTTTATTAGAAAGTTTGCTTTCATAATATATAGCCATGGCTTTCTCTAACGAAATATTATTTTCCTCAGCTATATAAGAAATCAGCCTTTCATCCAAGCTTTCCTGATATACTTGTTCTAGTACTTTATCGTCCATTATTATACCTCATAAGAAGAACTATAACTCAAAAGACCATCAATAGCTTTTTGAGAAATAAAAGCAATCTGATCATATGTTTCATAAACCTTTATTTCTTTAATGCTCTTTCTCTATCCCATTGGTCCAGAGGTCTATAAGAATGATTAATATCTGGTTTTTCAATTACATCTATTCCACCGTGATAAACAATCATATTTTTACTCCTCTTGCATTCAAATAATCTGTAATGTCATCAATTACATATGATGTACTTTGTGTGTGAATAATGTCAAAATGCTTCACCAAATAGTTATTGATACAATCAACGCTGCTAAGTAATGAGTAAACCTCAGATGGAAGCTTCCCCCCATTTATTAGCACAAGCATGAATCATATATATTACAAATGAGAATATTTCTTGACTCATATTAATCTCCTCTGCATAATTACAACCCTTATATACTAATAATACTATAACAGATTACGTCCTAAAATAAAAAGACTCATGCCTCATTAGCATAGTCTAAACATAATTCTCCAAAAATCCTTTTGCGCTTTTCCTGACCTTATCTACCACATCACTTGGTCCAGTAACCTTTACATCATTCCCTAAGCTGAAAATCCATCCAAAAAAGGAGCAAGAGTATATATTTTTATCCTCTTGCCCCGATATATTCTTTAACCAAAATACTTTGAATGTTTCTTATTTTGCTATAGCATTATTAACAAATGGAAACTTAATTATAAGATCCTTATCTATTTCCATCATGCTCAAAAGTCTGCTTGCAGCACCCGATGGATGATTTGTACCAGCTTCCCACGCTTCAACCGTCTTATCTGATACCCCCATGTAGCTAGCAAATATCTTCTGTGACATTCCTGTCGAAGTTCGTATTTTTTTGACTTCATCAGCCTCAAATACCTTTACTGGTTCAACAGTAACTTTATTTCTTTTTAGTACAGGCTTCTCACTTTGCGCATCTTCTAATGCTTCATTTAAGCCAACCATAATGCTTTCGTACACACTACTTTTACCCATCTCAATCACCTCCAAGACTTTTCTTTAGAGCTTCAATAAGCTTTTTGATTTCATTTCGTTCATCTTTTGATAAATTATCTTTTTCATTCTTAGGATATACTGTAATTAAATATACCGTTTCCGCAAACACAAAATCAACGTAGCAAACTCTAGCTCCACCGCTTTTTCCTTTATTATTATCTAGTGCAATCCTTGCCTTTCTAAGCCCTCCTGTTAACCTTAATATACACCCTATTCAATAGGGTATCAATATTGATTAATATTCAACAATGTAATCTAATTATAATCCTTATAATTATCTGCTTTTCATCCGCTTTTCATTTCCTTCCTTAATCTATAAAAAAATCCCTATGAAAAACTTTGAACAACTAATAACCGAATCCATGAATGAAGTCACCCGCTACAACATCAAGCGCGTTACCACAGGCACAGAAAAAGAATAGACCTTCCTTTTATTCATACTGACTGAATCAGAACAATGCTTTAAAAATATGCTGCGAGCTGAGGAATGCAAGCTATGACACCAATCGCAACCAAAATAATCCCTGTGCCCATAAAAGAAATCATAAATACTCTTGAACAGAGTTTGGAATCTTTTTCACCCATCTGATCCTTGAGTCCTCTGAAAATCATTCCAAGTGCCCAGCCCAGGTAAGTGGAGAAAAGTCCCCCTGCAATCAGCGCTACACCTTCTACACTGACTTTTATAAATGGATGATATGCATTCACCAGAAAAATAACAGCTATAGCCACCACGATTACTAATACAGGTGTCATCAGTCGAATTACTCGCATGCTGCTCTCAGCTTCTTTACGCTGCTTTTCATTTGCGCTTAGGATGTCATCATCCAGAATACTTCGATTATTTTTAGCAAAATTCAAAAGAAAAAATCCCCAGACACCGGCAACTATCAATACCGGGACAAAAAATGTAAGTTCAAACATGTTCTTCTCCTACTCCAAATTTATTGGGTCATTTATTGGGTCATCATGACCCAATAAAAATTTTTCACTTCATAGGTTCAAACCTGGCAAATCCTATACATCTTCTTCCCAGCCTTTACAAATATCTACCCATCCTTCAGCTCCAGATGCTTTCTCAAGCTCTGCTGGAGTAATCTTTACGGATGTATACTCGTTACCTCCTGCAGGATGAACATATTCGAATCGCTTCATAGAAACATCCAGCCAGATTGGAATATCCTCAGGCACAGCAAAAGGACAAACACCACCAGGCTGAAAGCCTGTAATCTCCTGCACCTGATCACGTGGAATCATATGAGGCTTGGTGTGAAAATAAGTTTTAAACTTAGAACTGTTTACCTTCCCATCGCCAGCCATAACAACCACAACAGGCTTTTCATCCACTACAAATGACAATGTCTTCGCAATCTCTGGCTCGCTACAACCAATCTGCTGAGCAGCATGCTCCACCGTATCAATAGTCTCTGTATGCTCTGTGAGCCTGTCCCCCAGAGACTTCTCATCTAGGAATGCTTTTACCTTCTCATTAATCATCGCTATACCTCCATGTTAAATTCAATTATAGCGAAGCAATGCTATTAGCAGGAAATAAAAGATTTCTATTGCTAGTTATAAATCTCATCTATAATCTGCCAAAACCATTTTCTCTACTAAGAACGCTAAAATCTCACCCCACATTTTGGGCAATAATCAAAATCTTCCGCTGTCTCATAGCCACAATTACTGCAACGCTTAAAGAAACTTCTACCCAGACTTACCTTGGTTAAATCCTGTGGTTTTATCTGCAACTCTTCTCCTGAAGCTATGCGCTTTCCTATCTCCGAATCAAGTTCATAGACTGTGCCACAGCAGCTCATCTGAACATAATATCTTCTATTCCATTTGAACGTAGGAATAAAGAAAAGCGATAAGACTGTATATATCATGAAGACCTGATATCTTCCATACTTTCCACAATTATCGCATATTACGGTCTGACTAAAATCAAAGTCTTTGCGACCATCAGTAATTCCCATTATAAAAAACATAAGCTACCTCTGAATAATCCTCTCCATGTAGTCTTTATTTCGTTCCAGCATAGAGGAAATACCATCTTCTGACAATACTCCTCGTTTTAAATCTTGAGGCAACAAGCCCTGTTCGTCAGCTGTGAAATCATCTATCCATTGTTTGCTGGTATAGTAATTTTCAAGCTTCTGGATTTTTGCTTGAATGTCATTAAGTCTATTAAGGTTTTTGTCTAATGTATCCAATATCTCATTAGCCTCATCAAGAATCGCTTCCATCTCAGATATATGCTTAGTATCCATATTTTTCTCCATTCTCATCAATAATGAAAAAGTAACTTTCCAAAAAGAGACTGACTAAATCAGCCTCTAATCTTCCTTATAAATCTCTCCAGCCATTATAATCCCTTGCCTACCTGTTCTCTTATCAATGAAATAACTGCTGCCTCCAACTCAACCACTTCATCCTGAACATTTTCTTTTACTGGTTGGAATTGTTCAGACACAGTGAAATCAAACGCAGTTTTAAAGCTCTCTTTAGGAAGCTTTCCTGTAATAATCTTTGTAAGAACCATTGCAATCAGATAATCACCAATTGCTGATGCATGTTCGCCATCTCTAAAATATAAATCAACGTCAGATGAATTTAAAACTTCACTCCATATCTCACCAATTGGTGCAAGCTTAGCATCAAGCTTTGTCGCAAGGCTTCTGTATCTACGGTTCATCTCTATCTGATTTTCTGGCTTTGCCTTCTCAGCCCAGGTCTCAAAAATAACTGGCACTGTCCCCACCCGTTTGCAGAGTTCCACTATCTTTGTTGCGTACTTTATAGTGTCTTCCTCTGCAGGCATTGGATGCGCCTGTTCCTGAATAACACAGTAATCATATTTCCCATGTAGAATATTAAATCGCTCCGAGAAATACTCTTCTTCCATATGCCACCTTAGTGATCTACCTGAATAAGCTAGCATATAAACTTCACAAGCTTCTCCTGTCGCATCTTCTATCATACGTCTGGCAAGCTCTGGCATGTCATTCATGTATGTATGGCTGTTGCCTATGAATAAAATTTTCATTTCGGTTGTCTCCTCTAGTTAATGCCACTTCTTTATTTGCATTCAATTATGACAGTTTTATCTTTATTTTTCTATAAAATAAAAGGACCTCGAATAAAATCGAAGTCCTCTGAGCTCTATAAATCCTTTAACAGTTCATATACATATGGTATATCATACACCAATGTTTCATATACAATCTTTAAATCCACCTGCCCATAATCATGAACTATTTTATTACGTAATCCGAATATATCTCCCCAAGGAATATCACTTTGTGATGCTCTGAACTCTTCAGATAATTTCCTTGCATTTTCAGATACTTGTATCAAACGAAACATCATTGAATCTTGAAGTATTTCATTTTCTTCAAACTCCGGTTTCGCTACACCTAACATATTTCTATCAATAAAAAGTAAGTCTTTTCTTATCTTGTCCAAGTAATAGCCATCATACTTAACATTATCCATATATTTTTATACCATCCTTTAATATTTCATTTAGCAATTCAGGATTATTTACCAACTGGTCCATATCCAATAAATCCACTTTTTTATGTAATGCCGTAGAAACTTTTTCTACCAATCCATAAAACTTCAAACCCTTAACAGTAGATGAAATTAACAAATCTACATCACTATCTTCTTTGGCAATTCCTTTTGAATATGAGCCAAACAGAAAACAATATGAGATATCATAATCCTTGAAAATATCTGAGCATTTTTTCTTAATATCATCAATGCTCAAAATACCATGCGTTTCATCAATTACGTTAAGCTTCCCCAATGTATCAATCATATAAGAATACTTAATCGAATTAACTTTATCTGGATCATTCTCATAGGATTTATAAGAACGAACAGACACCTTAAGGTACTCTGCAGCCTGACTTTGCGTATATCCAATTGCTCTTCTAATATCTTTTAAAGACTCAGCCATAGTTACGCCTCCTGAACTGATTATACATCCCATTTGCACTTTTGTAAATTATAAAGTGCAATTATTGCACTTCGTTTTATTATAATAGTGCACTTTTTGCATCTTTTATATTAGCAGATGCAAAGGCTATAACCATCTATAATTTCTTTTAATGTCCTAGGCTCATAATTCATCCAAGGCTTCATACAGCCCACATTTATAGCACAAACTGGTCCTCTTTGCATATGTTCACAATTGTTCACCATGTCATCGAGAGTTTTTATATACAATTCATCCTCCACGCTATTATGGGTATGCCCATACAAATGGATCCAGCCTCTACCCATATTTTTCCAGCTAAAAATTGGATAATGGCTTAACACCAAGTCATAATTCTTTCCTTCAAAAGAATCATGTACTTCTTTATAATCGCAGATCTCCATAAATAATTGCTGATATCTATAATCGGAAACATCATCGTGATTTCCCTTAACAAGGACTTTCTGCCCTTTTAATGTTGAAACAAAAGAAATAAGGTTTTCTTTTTGTCCACGCAAACTCATATCTCCAAGAATATAGACCGTATCACCATTCGTTATTTTATTATTCCATTTTGTCCTAATGTAATCATGCATCGTTTCAATATCTTTATAAGGTCTATTGTCAAATTCAATAGAAGCCTTATGAAATAAATGTAGATCACTTATATAATATTTCATTTCAAGCCCCTTCTATACTTATTGTATACTAATAATACTAATCAAATACTACCAAATTAGTCAATACTAATTATATAATTATGTATATTATTAATAGATGAGGTGCTATTATGAACGAAAACTACGGTGAACAAATAAAGAACTATAGGATTGGTCTTGGAATGACACAAAATCAGGTAGCTAATGCACTAGAGGTTACTCCTGGCTATATCAGTAATGTGGAAAACGGACGTACCGCTATGTCCCTCAGACTTCTTATTTACTATTCTAAACTTATGGGAATTACTCTCGATGAACTCGTGGGAAACATTGAACCAGACTATAAAAAATCATCAATTGATAATGCTCTCTGGGATGTGATAAAAAATTTAGATAATGAACAAAAGGAAAAACTTTTAAAAACTATTAAATTATGGCAAGAAAAGTAGAGAAAAATCTCTACTTTTCTACTCCCACTTCTTCCAAATATCTGGCTGATAACCAACTGTAGACTGCCTACCATTTCTTACCACTGGAGTCTTAATAATCTGCTGTGACTCAAGCAGCTTCTCCAGCTTATCCTCATCTGCAATGTACTGAAACAATGCTACTGCATCTTTGTCCTTCGCATCAGGATTTTCAAGATTAGCAATGCCACCATTTGCTGTTGCAACTGATGCGAGTTCCCCCTTGCTCATGCCCTTTTCTTTTATATCGATAAAATCCTTTTTAGATAAAAAATAGCGGGTGTCTTACCCGCTTTTTGGTGGACCCGGGTCTTTCGACCAGCCCAGAAGCATCACTGCTTCTTCTCGCTAATATGATAACATCAAAAAACTACAAATTTAAATATATATATTTCATAGACTCCTATCTCTATCTCTTTTCTTCTGCCACTGCTGAAGAAGCTTAATGATTTGGTCTTCCATCATCTTTGGAGTGTAGCTCTTTCACTAGGAAGTATTTCCTCACGCTGCAAATTGCTATCTACCATTAAGATGGTCGCGGCATCATCATCCAAATCCCTAACAATACAAGGAATTGTTTCAAGGCCTGCAATCTCACAAGCATGATGTCTTCTGTGTCCTGATAGAATTTCATAACCATCTCCATCAGGTCTTACAATAGCTGGCTGTAAAACACCAAACTCCTGAATGGACTCTACTGTTTTTGCCATATCTTCATCGTCTTTTACCTTAAAAGGATGACCGTCAAAAGCATGAAGCTCTGTAAGAGATAATTGCACAACCACATCACCATCAGGTACTTTGGCTGTTTCTTCCTTAGCTACCCCGCCAAAGATATCATCGTATCTGGTCAATTGATTGTTTGCGCGCTCTTTCATTCTTCAATACCTCCTTAGTTAACTCTCTATAAGACTCTAATCCAAAAATCGTGCTCCATTGCGCTCCATTTAGAAGCAAATGGAGCCATTGATTATGATTAAAACACTATTTTGGACATAATAATAGACCAGTCATCCGGGCGTCCCCAGGGTGCTGGCCTATGTAATAGCAATAGTTTAAAAAAACATCAGTTATTTTTTTATCGTACTTTCTTTTCGAATTCTTTCTATTTCCTTTTCAATCATTTCTTGTTTCGCACGATAATACTCTTTAAATATAAGAATACAGTTACGAGTTTCAATTCCTATCGTAATAACAAAACATACCGTCGATATTACTAACGAAATAGAATCATTGTACCATTCATTAACCATGCACACAGCAGCTATTACTATAATAACGATCATGCTAATCAAATAAAATACATCAACAAACGTTTTCATTCTATTATTTAATAATCCTCTGCCAATTGAGAATAATAATATCCATAAAGACATCATCGCCAACCAAAAGGAAGGTATAGTACAGTTTCCCTCTCTAACAGATAGAAAAATAATATCCATAATTATTGCTATAGCCATTACACCAAGAATTATCATTTTTATTAAATCTAGCCAAAACGATATAATTGTGTTCTTTATTTTCTTGTTTTCTTTCGCTAGTTTTAATTCTTTCTCTGTGTAATTATTTTTTACTAGTTTTGTTGACTCTTTTCTCCCTTCAGCTTAGTTATTATCAATATGTGTACCTCTTTAACCCAGATTATTATATCGTATTTACGAATTAAAGAGGTACTCTTTTTTTAATTTTGAATCACCAAATATCCATCACCCTTCTTAAACTTAATCCCACCTTTCAAATACTTCCCAATCTCCAACTTATTCCTAGCATCAAACTCACCAGTCTCTTGATAAAATGGATGCTGTGTGACATCATATTTGTCCGACAAAAATGGGCGTACTCCTCTAAGCTGCAATATACATTTATCTCCATCAAGTACAGCTAGTTCATCCATAGTCATTAGGTCTTTACCAGCCTTTTGACAGTTTGATAAAAAATTGTATTGTTGTCGCTACTCTCCCCCCCACTGTTATACATATCAATATTTTCTTTACCTAACGCCTAGCTTAAAACTTTTTACTATATACAGTTTTTTCTTTATTTCTTGCCAAATTCACTGTACATAAATGATTTCAGAATTGGCTCTATACAGTTTTTTTCACTACTTCTATTAAAATCACTGTATTATCAGCTATATTACGACAAAACACTCATCCAATATCCTCAAAATATCAGCAATTCAGTGAATATATACAGTGATTTTTATATTATCCCTTATTAAAACTGTACATACCCATTTTCATTTCTAACTATATACAGTAATTTTTACATTTTCTCTCATAATCACTGTACATAAGGATTTTTACTAAAATTTTGCTCCACAAATGCAAGCAATTCCAGCAGCAACAGCCCCATCCTCCACACAACTAAAAAAGGACCCTAATTTCTCAGGGTCCTACATCATATCCTTTATTTTTCACTAATCTTATTCCACTCATAAGGGGTGTTCTGATATACGTAATAACACGTGCAACGACAATTTTTATAGCCAAAAAAGCCCGAAAAATCAACATACTTGATGGAGTGGAGAGCTAACCACACCATTTCCACGCCATTTTTGATGGGTTATTTTTCTTCATTATACACAATTAACAGCCTCTTCAAGATAAAAGTCGCGTGCCTCTTTATCTTCCAAACGCATAAGGCTACGATAATGAGTCCAACTTAATTCAGGACGAAGTGCGTCACGAATTTGAAATGTGCTATAAAAACGACACATGTTGCGCAAATTACTTTCGTCAACCCCCTTACCAAACTCCTTAGTCAGCTTTTCTGCTAAATATTTTAATAACTGCTTTCCGTACGCAGCGCGTTCGTTTTCTCCACAAGCATCATAAATCTGCTTGCCAATATTCCAATAGGCAATAACCATTGCAGAATTAACCGCAGCAGTAACTTGCTTCTGCGCAGATACAACGTAACCACGAACAGCCTTATATATTTCTTCGCTAGCCACCTCGTGTAGCAGCGCTAAAACGTGTGCTCAACCACTTCGACATATACTACCTTCTACGGCGGGGCACACATAAAAACCTCAGATCAAGATTAACTCGTTTTACAGAGTTAATTCTGTTCTGAGGTTGCACTAAAGGGTAGGAGCATTTTTCGCTCCGAAGGGGAAAGGTAGTTTCCCCTTTTGCCCACGGCTTTTGTGGTCAATGCCGTCTGCAAGGCCCCTCGGAGAGAGCACATACCATCCGAAGGGTGGTATATCTGTGCGCACCCAACAAGTTGGGTGCAAAAACATTAGTGGCTTTCGATAGTTTCTGGCTCATTCGATTTCACCTCACTTTCGACAGGACTAGACACGACTTGACCGCCCGCTCTTCTCCTAATATCGGAGATGTTTTTCTTGACCTCGGCAGTCTTGAAATGAACCTCAAGGATTTCATTTATTTCAGATTCTTCAAAGCTGAAACAACCCTTAAAGTATTTGTGAACCGCACCGCCCATTATGAACTTGTGATGGTTCTCAAATTTTCTCTTTTCATCGTTGGCTTTCTTCTTCTCCAAAGCCACACGATTCTTCGTCTGCTCCATTTGTTTCTGTGCCTACTCCATGCCTTTTGTTGATGTGATTTCTGCTACGTTAATCATTGCGATTACCTCCTGTTTAAAATTTGATATAAAAAAGCACCTTAGACTATTTCTAATCTAAAGTGCTCTGTAGCTATGTTTATTATTTCTCTCATCACTGATGAGAGTTTTCTAATTCTTCCTCTGCAATGCTATACAACTCTGCAAGCTTCTCCCTAAGAACATCCTTTGAAATCAGCTTCGTCTTGTATTCTGAAATCATTGTCTGAGATAAGCTGCGGCTTAAAGAATACTCAACCACATCAATATCAGCATTTTTACAGAGAATCATTCCTACACTTGGATTTTCATGAGGCTTTTTTACATCACGGTCTAATGCTTCCAGATAAAAATCCATTTTTCCCATATACTCAGGCTTAAAATTTCATCTGATCTTGGAACAAAAATAGCAGCTGACCATAATTGATCAACTGCCTTAGTGCGCATAATAAATTGAAAAAAATTATCTTGAGAGTTGCTTAGAAATAAGCTTTCTATCGCTATCAGCAATACCAAGATTGCTAAATGCCTGCTCTACTGAAACAGATGTTGTCTTCATCAGCATCTTTACAGCTTCAGCAAGAGTATTTATTCTTTTTGTCTCAGACTTCTTATCTGCATATTTTTCTACTGATTCACACATAATCTCACGTCCTTGATAGGCTGAATATTATCTATTTCCTTTTCTTTTTTCATCAAATCTCCTCGCGTTAATAATAGCATCTTAGCACAACCAAAACAATTAGCAAAGAGCAGATTATAGATAATGTTTATATGTGAAAAGTGTACATTAACGCTCTTTCTCATGATTATAGCATGTTGAATGAACCAGCTCATGGATCAGCGTTTTCAAAGTTTGTGCCTGAGTCATATCCTTTTGAACTACAATTTTGTTATCCTTTGCTGAAAAGAAATCCTTGGCTCCATTTGCTATGTCACTGTACTCAATTGGAACTTTTGAGATTTACTCTATAGCCTTTGTAAGCTGATGATACTTTTCTACCTGGCCATTCAGCTCATGCACTCCAATTCTAGGAAGTTCCTTACCTTCTGTATCTGAGACATCAAACACGGTAGCCACTTTACGCCTTCGTTAAAAAATGCCATGTTGATACCTGGTTCGAAAACTCACCATCATCCATTTTCCTTCATCCGGAATCTCTCCATCATTTTTTCACCTTCATTCGGAAGCAGCGAGCTTCCGAATTTTCCTTTCTTCTTAAAAAATTTAGTTTATAGTTTCATCTCATGCCTTAATCCTGCGCAGCTGATTTTGGGCATAATAATAGACCAGTTATTCTGGGCGTCCCCAGAAGTCGCTGGTCTATGTAAAATTATAATTATAAATATCAAAAGGACCCTGATTGCTCAGAGTCCTCCGCATTCTAAAAGATATTTGGCTACCGTCGCCTCTGTTGCATCTCTTTTGACCCATAGGGTGTGTGGTTGCAACGAAATTTACCACCTCAAATATCTCTTATTTGTAAGAGTATTGTATCAAGAATTCTCTCTTTGTAAAGAATCTGATATTTTAATATTATCCGGAATAGTACATCTTAATTGTGAGATTATTTCAGCTGTCGATTTTTTACTTATTGTATATTCCAAAGAACTATATTCATCTTCCCCAATTTTCTTGCTTATAATAATATTTATTTTATCATTTGCATTTGGGTCTATTTTAAATATGCTTTTCTCTTGTGTAGTTTTAGGTACATATCCCGAATTTGTGCTTACATATCCTATAACACCATGAATCGTACCTGCACCTAAATTAAACATAGCTATTTCAGGTGAATTGTCAGTTTTTGCTATCCTTAGTTCTTTTGCATTAGAAATAAAGTCAAATACTTTAACAAATACTTTAGCTTTTTTTATAACATCATCCGCTCTTCTTGTATAATCAAGTTCTTTAGATATATCATCCTCAAGTAAACACTTTTCAAATAACAAATTCTTATCTAGAGTTTTATTATGAGAAATCACTGTTCCAACTAGATGCCAAAAGTTCTCTTTTTTTAATATTATTTCACAAAATTCAAATGGCTTATTACTATTAGCTCTGTAACCTATAAGATATTTTTTCCCCTGACGAACATTATAGACTTTTATTGCATCAAAAATTGCTTGTAAACACATTTGTGAAATCATTATTATCCCTCATAAAAAAAAGCCATGATAACTAATCACGGCTTAGAAATCAAAATGCTGGTTGGTAATGCTGCTGCCCCAACGTTGTAGGCATCTCACCTACATGGCATACAGGTCGTATGACCCTCGGGTGCTTCCGTTTGTGGCAGTTGATTTCGGTGCCAGTACACCGCTGTATCGCTCATTGATACAGATACCCCTTACGGGAAAGGAATTTCTTCCTCTGGCAACTTCATTGTATCATCTATAAAGCATTATTTCAATAAAATATGCTAAAATGACAGCGTACTCACTGAGTTCACTTTTTGCGAAGATTCCAAAAGTGTACACGCTGTGTGCACAATTCAATCTTTATTTCTCCGAAATCTTATTCCACTCATAAGGTGTGTTCTGATATACGTAATAACGGCGAACTCTACATCTCCAAACCTGCATAAATACAGGCTTTGCGCGGTGGTATAATGACAATTACTTCCTAGTTACCACCGCTAAATGACTGATATTTTATTTCCCGCGGTGGTACACTAATACAACTTTATAGCTTCTAGTTATTTCAATGTTTTATTTTCCATTTCTGGATGCTGCATGTAAAAAATTTCCTTTTGCGCTTCTATTTCTGCGCGCAATTGTTCTTCTGTTGGCAAACAGAGTCGATACTTGCTTGCAAAAAGTTGTTCATTCCCATGTAACACAGAATATCTTGCAATATCTTCATCAGTCTCGGAACACAAAACAATACCAAGTGTAGGATTATCATCAGGTCGTTTTCTTAAATCATCATACATACGTACATACATATCCATCTGGCCTACATCCTGATGCGATATCTTTCCAATTTTCAAATCTATTAAAACAAAACATTTCAAGATGAAATTGTAAAAGACTAAATCTATATAATAGTCTTCCTTTTCAGTATGTATTCGCTGCTGTCGTTCAACAAAAGCAAATCCTTTTCCGAGCTCCATCATAAACTTTTCTAGGTTCTTAATAATATTTTTTTCTAATTCAGATTCAAGATAATCTCTATTTTCTTCCATTCCAAGGAAATCCGCTATAATAGGATTCCTTAAAAATTCATATTTTTTCTGATATGGATTTGTCTTTTCCTTCATTTCCGTCTCAACAGAGCTTTTGTCACTCGATAATAACATTCGATCATAGTACTGAGTACTAATATTACGTCGCAGTGTTCTGACAGACCATGACTGTTCTATTGCCTCTTTCTCGTACCAATTTCTTACGGCTGGGTCCGAAACCTGAAGCAATCGTTCATAGTGAGACCATGTTAGAATTTTTCTATTCTTATCTATTGTTGCGTATTCGCCAGATTGTGGGGTTGCTGTCCCCACAATCTCAGTTTTTAAACTACTATCAGATTGTGGGGTCACCGTCCCCACAATCTCTGGATATGTTTGATAAAATTGTACATAACGATAAAGTGAACGCTTATCAAAACCTTTTCCATACTTACGAGTTAATTCTTCAGATAATTCAGGAATAATATGCTCACCATATCGTTCAGCTCTAGTCCCATCCATGTTTTCAGTTGAAATACGCATGCCAAGAAGCCAGTTTCGAAGAACCAACACAGTATTTACAGTTGCTATCGCAGATTGCTGCGCATTTTCAATGATACAATGTAAATCCTTCTGCAAATCATCTGACATATTATATTCAATTAGTTCATTCATAGCTAGTCTCCTTATCCATCACCCCATTATCATTCAGCACTTCCAAATCAATATCCTCATATAGATTATGCCCAGGTAAACTCTTTTTGTATTTCCAACACTTGATTGCATCATCCAAGCTTCTGCCCTGATTTGCTTCAAAAAAATCTCGAATATAAGTGTTATATTCAAACTGCTTATCTATCTTTGTTTTACCCTTTTTCTTTTCTTCTAGAATCAAATGGTACGCTTCAATTGCATCACTATAAGTCTTACCAGCATTTGCTTTTAGCCATTTCTGAAACTGCACATTAAAAGAAAATGTTTTACCAATTTTTTCCTTGAAAAAAGCTCGATGCTTTTCTGAACAAACTATATTTTGCTCTATGATGGTATCTTCAGTGATAAGTCCTACCTCAATAGTGTTTTTCATATTCCTAGTTACCTTCTTAACTGATCCAGTATCAAGGAAATAAGCAATTCTATCAGTAAGTTCTATCTTTCCTCCTGCTGTTGGGATTCCATTATCTCTGCAAAACTCTACTAGTTCTTCCTTCAAATAATAGTAACTTCTGAATGTTTCGCTATCTAAATTTGTGTTAAGTATTGGTCTTTGAGTCATTTTATTCATGACTTTAATTATAACAGACTCATTATCATAAAAACAGAACAAACTTTCTCTTTTGTGATAATTAAAATGGGAATGCAATCACCGCAGCAATTAGCATTCCCATTTATTGGTTGATTTTTCCGTTGTCTGCCAACCTCCAGCACCTATGTCTGGAAAAAGTATCAGATTTTAGGTGTCACCCCACCAAGGCATACGCCTTTCTTAACTGTATATTATATCAATCTAACCTAAAAACAATACATGTATTTCACACAAAAACTAGCTTTATTAGGTTAAAATAGCGGGTGTCTTACCCGCTTTTTGGTGGACCCGGGTATTTCGACCAGCCCAAAAGCATCATCGCCTCTTCTTGTCTATATAATAATATCTAGCGTCAACTATTTCAACAAATACTTATCAAAAGCCTTATGAACATCTATATGAGTATCCTTGAAAAACAAGATACACCAAATAATAAATGTTGGAATAGCAATATATGTTGTAATGACATATGAAAGAACTGTTCCCGCTAGCATTAATCCAGACCAAATAAAGCACTGATTTCTTATATCTCGCGATATAGCAGCTCTATCATACAAAGCTTGTTCAGCCTCGGAAAAAGAATTAAATCCAGCTACAAATCTAGTTGCTTTTTCTTTAAATATACCAAACAACAATCCTACAATTGTAAAAGGTGCAACAAGTATCCCACACATCCACGCTCCAATGTTCATTGTCCATTCCCCTTTATAAATATGAAGTTATATTTGTCATTTATATTAAAAATATAGTTGTACTCATATCATTTAATCTGCAGGATTATCTGAATTTCTTTCATAATCTTGTTTCTTTGAATTTTTGATTCGGCGGACTAGATCATATACATTTCTTGCACCAATGACAATCCAGCAGATAGTGCAGATTTTATTATCTTCAAAATAATATCTTGTAGCAATAAAAAATGATAAACCTATTAATACAAAGTAACCTGCTATCTTTAAAAGTTCTTTATTTTTCATCCTATTATCTCCGTAAATAACTTTAATTAGCAATATCAAAATTATGGCTTGGCAATATTAATAAAAAGTTAAAGTGCTCAAGAAATCTCGATTTATTAACATAAAACAAGTACTTTTTTATTATAACGTATTTACGTTATCAATTCATAACTAGTTTTACTTGTATCGATTTCATCATAGTATTTGTTTAACTCATCTATTGCAGCAATTTTTTCATCGAGTAACACATGCGTGTATAAATCCATAGTCATCTGAATAGATGCATGTCCCAATAGTTCTTGAATAGTTTTTATAGGTACTCGAGCCTCAAAACAACGAGTTGCAAAAGTATGTCTCAAACAATGTGGCGAAAAATGCTCAATCTTATCTGCCGAATTCCTAAACAAATTAATATCATTCAAAATCCTATCAATAGCATCACTAACAGTTTGGGTGCACAAAGGTCTTCCATATCTTGATACAAAAACAAGATTTTCAAATTCTTCATAAAACTTAACCTTAGGATTGCTCATAAGATTATCTCGAAGAAGCATTTGAGCCTTAATCGCTTCCTCACATATTCCTCGCATAGGAATATCCCGTTTACTAGATAATGTCTTAGGCTGTTCAAAATGAAATGTTTTACAATTGTCCTCAAGATATTTCTGATAAACCAATGTCTTTCGAACATGTATTATTTCATTATCAAAATCTATATCATCTACTTCAAGAGCTGCAATTTCACCAATTCGCATTCCTGTACAAATAGCAACTATAAACAGATTTCCAAAAAAGGTTCCTTTACTTGCTTCAAGAAAAATAGCTTGCTCCTCTTTTGTAAGAATCCTTCGTTCAAATGGTTCTTGTGTTCCTACCTTGACCCACTTTGCAGGATTTTTAACTGCGAAATCATCATAAATAGCTTTATTGAACATATCCAATAAAATCTCCTTTACTTTCAAACGCATTGAATACCCCAAGCCAATAAACCTTAACTCTACAATCAACCTTTCAACATCAATAGTTCGTATATCCGTTAGTTTTAGCCCGCCTATATAGGGTGAAACATGATGAGTATACATATGGATATACGACGCTAAAGTGCTACTTTTAACAATGTTTTGCTTATAAATTGCAATCCATATCTGAAACCATTCATCCAGAATGTATGCATGACACCCATTTGGATCATGTTCTATTTCATATTTTAAATCATCAAATTTTACAATGACTTCTTCTAACTTTGTAGATGTCACCTCTCTTCTTTTTCCATTACTATCCGTACAGCGAGCAATGTACATTCCGTCCTTGCGTTGGCGAATTCCCGTTCCCAATTCCTTACCTTTTAAATCTTTTCCCATACTAACACCTCCAATGTAAATGATTAATAAATCCATTATTTTTATCGCAGGAAATAGGCAAAAGTTATACTAGGCAATAAAAAAGCCAAGCAAATGCTTGGCAAATTTATCAATATTCACTTCTCCATTACTTCTCCAAATACGGTACGAAATAGAGCTAAAATCTACTTCCCCTCTACTTCTCCAAAATCTTCTCAAAAAAAGCAAAAATGGAGAAGTCAAAAATAGCCTCAACCCCTTTTAAATACTGGAGATTTTATTCCACTCATAAGGTGTGTTCTGGTATACGTAATAATTCAACCAGTTAGAATACATAATATTCCCATGACTTCTCCACTGAAGAAGTGGTTTTTGCTCTGGATCATCATCTGGATAATAATTTACAGGAAGCGCAATATCCAGACCTTTGCTCTTATCGCGTTTATACTCACTATCTAAAGTGAAGCGATCGTACTCTGGGTGGCCCATTACAAAGATATTGCTGCCATCCTTTGACATGCAAAGGAATACACCTGCTTCTTCGCTCTTAGCACAAACAACCAAATCCTCGCAGGCTTCAATATCTTCTGTGCGTACACCAGTATGTCGGCTGTGTGGCGCATAGAAAACATCATCAAATCCACGAACGAGAGGAATCTTTCTGTTCTGTACCCTGTGTGGGAAAACACCAAATTTCTTTTCATCTAAATCGTATTTATTAATTCCGTAACGATAATACAATCCAGCCTGACATCCCCAGCAAAGATGAAGTGTGGATGTCACATGAGTCTTAGTCCAATCAAAGACATGTGTAAGTTCTTCCCAATAATCCACCTCTTCAAAAGGCATCTGCTCCACTGGTGCACCTGTAATAATGAGACCATCGAAATATCTGTCGTAAACATCCTCGATTCGCTCATAAAAATTGTTCAAGTGAGTTTTGCTAGTGTGTTTGCTTTCATGGCTTCCTACTGTAAGGAAAGTCACATCAACCTGAAGTGGTGTGTTAGAAAGGGAACGTAATAGCTGAAGCTCAGTAGCCTCCTTCAATGGCATCAAGTTTAAAATACCAATGGAAATAGGTCTAATGTCCTGATGTGAAGACCTATTCTCGTCCATAACGAAAATATTCTCATGTTCAAGTATTGCCTTAGCCGGTAGGTCGTTCTGTGTTCTAATTGGCATACTTATTATTCTCCTTTATCATCTAGCATATCTAACGTAACTTTTTTAATGATAACACAACCTAGCTCCTTGTGCCATGCATTAATTCTTTCTTTTTGTACATACGTTCATCAGCTTTCAGATAAATTAGATTATAATCCGCATTTGCGTATTCATGTCGACAGGCATAACCAACAGCTGCACTTCGTTTAATAGATGAATCTTTTTCATTTAAATACGCTAATCCGCTTTTTAATTTATCGATGAGAACATCCACCTTCTCCATTTTATCATCAGTAAGGATTGCCACAAACTCATCTCCTCCTGTTCTGGCAATAAAACCTTCCTGACCAATTGTTTCCTCTAAAACTTTTCCAAATTCACAGAGATACTTATCTCCTTCCAAATGACCTTTCTTGTCATTGATATCCTTCAAACCATTTAAGTCTATACTAATCAAACAATAGTCATCTTCTGTTTCGGAAAGTTGGCTCATGAACTTATCGTATTTTGCTCGATTCGCCATACCAGTCAACTCATCCACGAAAGCAGTGTGAGCTAAAAGTGCGTATTCTCTTTCCCTTGCGATGGATTCAGAAATAAATACATAGTAGTTCAGCAAGGTTGCAAATACCATGCACATCGCTCCCAGTGGAATTGCAAGCTTTGAAAGCAATATTTGTTCTGAAATGCCAGCTACTTCCAAATAGTAAAATACCACATTAAATATAAAGGTAACTCCTAATGCCATTTGTCCAACAATCTGTATAAATTGCGATTTTGAAACGCCCTTTAGACGTATATCCTTTATTATAATGGCTACAATCATGTATCCTAAAAGTACATAGCAATCCAGCTGATATATAAATAGCATCCGATTAATATGAACTATTCCTAAAAAATGAATTAGTATAAGAATCACAGGCAAAATAGAGCCAGGAATCATAAACATAAGGAATATTTTATTTTTAAAGTAATTTTTCATTGAACCCATGACCATGTACATAATAGGAACAATTAGGTACAACGAAATATATTCCAATTCAGTTTGATGACCATGAGTTTCTATAAACAAATCCAATAATTGGAACTGAGTCAAAAACCATATGCCTATTACAAAGAAAAGCAATGAAGAATAAATCTGCATATTAATTTCTGAAACATTGGATCTGAATCCCACTCCTACGGCAAAGAAAATAACACCAAAAACAATGAGAAATGCAGAAAGTAGGAATACAATCATATTATTGTAGACACCATACATCATCAGATCCAAATATCCACCTACTGCTGGAGCCTCATAATAATTGTAAGCTCCATTTTCAGCAACAGCCAAAGCAATTCGAATGGTAGATGGTCCATTTTTCTTTGGTAAAACTACAAAATTTCTTTGACATCCAATAAATTTATTTTTTTTGTACTTATCAAAATAATCTGAATCGGCTTTTTCTGTATCAACATAAACATTCCAGGCGCTAAATCTAGATTCAAACATCAAAGCTGGCGAAACATAGTTATGGAAATCAACATTATCCTTTACAAATAAAATAATATCCCCTTTATTTGCACATCTTCCAACATTTTTTCTCAATTGAGAAAGCGATATATTATGATAGACATCATCGTTAAAATAGACAGTCCATCCATCATTCAATTCTTCAATTTTATTGAAGCTATCAGGTTTTAAAAAGGCGTGACCAACAGCTAATAATATCGTAAATACGAATAAGGAAACGCCAAGACGAATAGCTATTTTATTCATGATGTGCCTCCTTCATTTCGTACATACGTTGATCTGCCAGTGAAAAAACGTCCCTGTAACGCCCCGAATTCACTTCGTAACTGAAAGCATAGCCAATAGAAGCAGACAGCTTTATCACATCTCCTGCTTCATTAAAAGCTTGCATTTCCTCTTCCAATCTCTCGATACAACTATTCAACAATTTATTGCTAGGATTCTTAAATAGGACTGTAAATTCATCTCCCCCGGTTCTAGCAACTAAATCTGCCTCTGAAAAAGCCTTCTTTAGGAACTTGCCAAAGGTTGCAAGCATTCTGTCACCTTCTAGATGTCCATAATTATCATTCACAAATTTAAGTCGGTCCAAATCCAAACTGACAATAGCATACTCCCCTGTCAATGTTGCAAATACAGGTCTACATGCAGCTCTATTTCTAAGCTTTGTAAGATTGTCTATGTAGGCCAAATCCTCCAATTGTGCTTTTACACGGTCAGCACTCATATGATTTACACTATTCAAAAAATAATATACGAAATAGCACAACATAAAGAAGATCATACCAAATTCAAGAAAATCGACACTTGAAAATAATTCAGGTCTGCTTATATCCTCATGAACTCCCCAAATGAAAAACCTCACTATTTCAACCAATGCAGATAAAATCAAAATAATAAAACCGATAAGTAAATATATTTCTGCGTCTTCTCCTGCATTATAATCCTCTTCATAATTTACTTTATATTGTGAAAATGCATGCTTTATAACAGTAGGTAGGATAATCACAATCTCAACGACAGCAATTACCCCAGTTTCAAACTCAAATTTACTCAAATGAACTATTCCAGAAAAATGCATTATTACATACAATATCGGAAATACGATATTTACCAAAATAGCTATACGCTGTCTATTTTTGGCAATGTTAGGACGAATGGTATAAAGAATTAGAGAGAATGCCAGCGGCATAAGATAAAAACTTGTATATTCCATCAACGAAAAGAACATATCATGGCTGCCCACAAACCATAAAATATCATTTTGAGAATAAATAAAGCAGCCTAATAGCATAGAAAAATTCGCACTAATGAAAAGCTGTAAAGCTTTTCTGCGGCTCATAATCATATAAATCCATAGAGAAAACAGAACACATGAATATACTACAAGAAAACCTCCTAAGAAAAATGAGATTCTCTTATAACTATAGAAAGCTCTCATCAAATCACTTCTATAACCAAAGAATACAGGGGAAAATCTTTGAAAATAATTATTTTCCCCCATAGAAAATACGATGATTAGATTGTGCAATCCCGGCTTTTTGTTTAGCGTAATAAGATTATATTTTTTTGGAATTAAACGACCTTGCTCTATATAATCTTTTCCGTAGGAGTATACCAGCTTGCCATCCACAAACACAGTAACAGCCTCCAGCTTACTTCTAAACATAAAGCTGGTATCCTCTCCCATATAAGCCCAATTAGATATGATAAGCTGTTCTCCCTTTGTGGTCTTTCCCAATTTATATTTTGACAGGGTAACATCTGTCTGGACATCATTGCCGCGACTAACCGTCCAGCCCTGATCCAAAGAGCTGATATTAGAGTTCGATGATGAGGTGAGCCAACTACCTCCAAATGTCAAAAGTACAGCTAAAATAAATATTGTTAACACTGGAAGTACTACTATCCTATTTTTATGAATTCCTAGACGATTTTCCATCATATAGGTATTCTACAAGATAATTGTGTATTATTTCCAAAAAAACTGTTAAATATAAGGTTTGTTATCCATTAATCATAGAAAGTAGCCCTGCTTCATCCAAAACAGTAACTCCAAGTGAATTTGCTTTATCAAGCTTACTTCCTGCTGCTTCTCCAGCTACAAGGAAGTTTGTCTTTTTTGAAACAGAACCTGAGCATTTTCCACCGTTAAGTTCAATAAGCTCCTGGCATTCTTTTCTTCCCATATTTGGGAGTGTACCTGTTATGACGAAGGTTAGGCCCGCAAGCTTGTCTGTAGCTCCTTCTTTCTCTTCCTCCACCATGTTTACACCTGCTTCTTTAAGTCGATGTACAATATCTATATTTACACTGTCATGAAAATAATCATATATGGATTTTGCGCTTACCCCACCAATATCATTGACCTTCATCAGTTCTTCCTCGGAAAGATTCATGATAATATCAATGTCTTTGAATTCCTTCAAAAGAGCTTTAGCTGCTGCTTTTCCTACATTTGGAATACCAAAACCAGTAAATAACTTTGCAGCCTCATTTTCCTTGGAGGCTTCAATAACACCAAGAAGCTTATCAGTATTCTTTTCCTTACCTATAATTCCCTCTTCTATAAGCTCGTCACGCTTGTCCTTAAGAGAATAAATATCTGCTATATCCTTTATATATCCACGTCTAACAAGCTCGATAATGTAAACCTCTCCGAAACCTCTGATATCCATTGCATCTCTAGAAACGAAATTGATAATATGACGTTCCAACTGAGCTGGACAGCTAGGATTTGAGCATTTCATATCAGCTGTGTCAGCATCTCTAGAGACTGGGCCACCACAAGCCGGACAACGATTTGGTATCTTGTAAGTGCTTACCCCCTCTGGGCGTTTACTTAAGATTACTTTCTTAATCTTTGGAATGATTTCACCTGATTTATAAACAACAATTGTATCACCAATACCAATATTCAACTCATCAATAAAATCCTGATTATGGAGTGTTGCACGGCTAACAGTTGTACCGCATAAACGAATTGGCTCAAAAATTGCTGTAGGATTTACTCTACCAGTTCTTCCAACAGAAAGCTCCACATCCAGAAGCTTGGTCTCCTTTTCCTCAGGAGGATACTTATATGCAATATGACCACTTGTATACTTGGCACTAGTTGAAAAATCACCTCTGTATGCCACCTGATCAATTTTAACAACTGCACCATCAATATCAAATGAAAAATCTTCTCTCTTCTCGCCAATCTCATCAATAGCATTAATGATTTCTTCAGCTGTAGTGCAAAGACGATGAAGTACAACTGGCACCTTATGCTCCGCCAAAATATCTAGACCATTGCAATGACTGTTTGTAAGCTCATCTGGCCCCTGTTGTACGTTAAATACAAACATTTTCAAACCACGCTGCTTTGTAATGTTTGCATCAAGCTGCCTCAGAGTTCCGGCTGCAAGATTTCGTGGGTTGGCCGCAAGCTTTCCTCCCTTCAATTCCTGATCCTCATTATATCTATCGAAATCCTCGTGAGACATATACACCTCGCCACGAAGCTGTAAATTTTCATATGGTAAATCAAGATAACGATTCACATCTGGAATAACAAGAGCATTTTCTGTGACATCCTCTCCTACAAGACCATCCCCTCGAGTCTCTGCAAGCTTCAATTTCAGTTTGCCAGTAGTATCCTTTTCATAGCGAAGAGTCATACTAAGGCCGTCAATTTTGGCCTCCACAGAAAACTGTGCATCAGAGTGAACAGCCTTAACTTTATTCACCCATTCAACCACCTCTTCTTTTGTGAAAACATCCTCAATTGAAAGCATTGGTACATCATGTGTGACTTTTACACCAGCTTCACGCTTCGCTATACCTCCGATTTTTTGAGTAGGAGAATCTGGAGTTATCCATTCCGGATGCTCCTTTTCCGCTTCCTTCAGCTTTAACATAAGCTGATCATATTCGAAGTCCGAGATTTCAGGCTCGTCTTCGTTATAATATTTGTTCATATGATAATCGATTGTATCGACTAACGATTTGTATTCAGTAATTGTCATAATAATATTCTCCTTTGGAAGATATCTCATTTGGATTAGTAAGCCTTATTCCATAAAAGGAACAGACATTTAATTTTTTGAACCTTCCAACATTTTTTGAAGTTTTTTTTGTTCTGAGGGCGTAACATCACGATATGTATCTTCGGGAAGCTCCCCCAGGTTTATATTCATGATTCTAACACGTTTTAAGGTACGAACTCTGTATCCTAAAGCTTGACACATACGCCTTATTTGGCGATTCAATCCCTGGGTAAGAATAATATCAAACTTGTTTGGTGAAAGCTTTTTTATTTGACATTTTCTCGTAGTAACATCTAGCTCATCAAGGTAAACACCCGCTGCCATTTTCTTGATGAAATCCCCAGTAATTTCTTTATCTACTGTCACCACATATTCCTTCTCATGAGCATTAGAAGCTCGCATTATTTTATTAACCAAATCCCCCTGATTTGTAAGCAATATTAAGCCTGTGCTCTCTTTGTCCAGACGACCAATTGGATAGATACGCTCTGGATAGTTCAAATGATCTATAATATTATTTATTTCACGTTTTTCCGCTGTACAAACAATTCCAGCTGGTTTATTGTAAGCAATAAGTACCTGCTTTTTACCAGTGTTGGAAACCTGCTTTCCTTTAAAAACAACAACGTCATCAGAAGTGACTTTCATTCCCATTTGGGCCACCTTTCCATTTACCAACACATCTCCAGCCTCAATCGCAGCATCAGCTGCTCTTCTACTGCACACGCCTGCATCAGACAAATATTTATTTAATCTAAAAAGTTCCTGACTCAATGCATCCTCCTAGCATCTTTTATTAAAATGGAGACCAAATACATGGTCTCCATTGAAAATCATTATTACTGCAGAAGATCGGTACGAATAAATCCTTCTGTCTTCTTGTATTTAACCTTTGTCCAGCCCTCTGCGTAGCTCATAACAACCTCAACAGTGTCGCCTGAATATGCCACCGCAACCTTTGAAGATGATGTATCCATCTTAGAGCGGATATTTGTAGTCTTTTTAATAGTAATCTTTGTGCCCTTTTCAAAAGAACCAACTGACTGGGTCTCTTCCTCTGTTGTCTCCTGATTGTCAGCTTCATCAGTAGATTTAACAGTTACTGCATCTTTTGTAATGTAAGCTGTTGTTCCTTCGAAATCGAACTTGTAGAAATCACCCTCTTCTCCGTATATTGTGATTGTCTTGCCCTTATCTATAGAGCCAAGGCGCTTACTATCTTTGTCAGCCTTTTCACGAACATTTGCTCTAGAATTAATCTTTCCTTCGTAGGAGTTTTCCTTTTCTTCTTTCTCAGCAGCAGCCTTAGCTTCCTCTTCTTCTTTGGCTTTTGCCTCTTCCTCAGCCTTTGCTGCTTCTTCAGCAGTCTTTGCTTCCTCCTCAGCCTTTGCAGCCTCATCTGCAGCAACCTTTGCTTCATAATCATTGTTGAACTGAACAATTGCTGTCTTTAATGTTTGGTTAAACAAAGTATCAAGAGCAGAATCACTAGCCAATGCTTTCTCGCATTTGTCGCTTATAGTGGCATTCTTTTCAAGAACATCTGGCTGACGAATAAATACAGATATCAAGTCAGAAACGTCTGTATCCATTTCGTATACATTGTTCTTCTGGTTGAATGTGCCGTAAAGATTGTTGATATAAAGCTTTCCATCTTTATTCTTCTCGATATAGAAGAAATCAAGACCAGGTGCTGTAGTATCGATGTCTTTGTACTTAACCTCTACTGTAACTGATACCAGATATGAATCCTTTGTAAGGCCCTCTTTTGTGAAAATCTCTATGTCATTATAGCTCTCTACATAGTCGCTAAGGAACTTGATATAGGCCTCTTCCTTATCACAAATAGGTGTGGCAAGCTTTTTGATTGTATCTGTATCGCCATCCTGATATGCCTTGAAGTAATCTTTGACAAGTTTATCCAGTTCTTTATTGTTGTTTTCTTTGTAGTCCTTGTATACCCCTGCGGTAGATTTAGTATCCGTTGATTTATCCGAAGTTCCAAGGAATAAAACCAGGTTCATACAAACGAAAACAAAACCTGCCAAGAAATATCTTTTATACTTAAAAACAAAATCTCCACAGAGACCTGCTAAATCTTTAATTTTTTGTATTATTTTATTGAAATCCATGTGCCCCTCCAGTAAGTTCTGTAGGCTAATTTAACTGTAGACGGCCGGATTCGAACCGGCGGTCTTCGGAGTCGGAGTCCGATGCGTTATCCAGCTACGCTACGCCTACGAAATGCCTGCCGATTTATTTTAACACAAGTTACATTTCACATCAAATTATTTAAAAATAGAGGATTTATGGAAACTTTAGTTGATTAAAGTGTCATAATAATCTAAACTATAGTAAATCATTAAGGGAGGTCGTTAGTGTCATGAATCCTATTGGTTCTACTAAGCTATTGTGTCTACTGGGCAATCCAGTTTCCCACAGTATTTCACCTGCCATGCACAACTTGAGCTTCGATACGCTCAATCTTGACTATTCTTACATGGCTTTCAATATTGAAGAAGATAATTTTAATACTGCCGTAGAAGGTCTAAAAGCCTTAGGATGTGTAGGCTTCAATCTTACTATGCCTTTTAAAAATGCAATCATTCCACTATTAGATGAAATCGACAGCGTTGCATCTCTTGCTCATTCCGTAAATACAGTTGTAAATGAAGACGGAAAATTAAAAGGCTATACCACAGATGGATATGGTTTTCTAAAGTCCATGACCGAATGTGGAATTTCATATAAAGGTTCCACATTGACAATGCTTGGTGCTGGTGGTGTGGCTACATCTATTGTTACACAGGCTGCCAACGATGGTGTTTCCAAAATCAATATCTTCAAAAGAAAAAATGCAACATTTGAAAAAACATTAGATTTTGCTGACAGAATTTCTAAAGCTACAGAATGTGACTGCTTTGTATATGACATGGCCGATAAAGATATTATGGAATTTAGTCTCCAGGAATGTGATATCTTAATCAATGGAACAAATGTTGGAATGGGTGATGATGACACCTCTTTGGTGCCTCCTGAATATTTGCATCCTGCACTTACCGTATGTGATACAATTTATCATCCTGAACAGACACGTCTTTTAAAGGATGCTGCCGCAAAGGGCTGCAAGACCATGAATGGAAAGTTTATGCTTCTCTATCAGGGTGCCGCCGCCTTCAAGCTTTGGACTGGCCAGGATATGCCTGTTGAAATAGTTAAGGAAAGATACTTCAGTTAATAATTTAGGCATGGTCTTCTCTTCTTTTATCAGTATAAAGAGCAAAATCTGTCTGAAAAAAATAATAAAAAAATAGAAACGAGGAAAGAAAATGAGCTTCACTTACTTAAAGAAAATGCCAACCCCTGAAGAGATTAAAGAAATGCTTCCAGTTCCTGAGAAAGTTCAAGAATTAAAGAAGCAGCGTGATAAAGAGGTTGCCGATATTATCACCGGAAAAGATGATCGATTTTTATGTATCATTGGACCTTGCTCTGCCGACAACGAGGATGCAGTTTGCGAATACATCAACAAGCTTTCTCGTGTTGCTGAGGATATTAAAGACAAGGTTTTGGTAGTTCCTCGTATCTACACAAACAAGCCACGTACTACAGGAAGCGGCTATAAAGGCATCGCTTCTCAGCCAGACCCAAATGAAGCGCCAGACATGGTTGCTGGCCTCATTGCTATGAGAAAAATGCATATCCGTGCTATGGAAGAATCTGAACTTACAGCCGCAGACGAAATGCTATATCCTGAGAACTGGGGCTATGTAGATGATCTTCTTTCATACGTTGCAATTGGTGCTCGTTCTGTGGAGGATCAACATCATCGCTTAACAGTTTCTGGCTTTGATGTTGCATCTGGTATGAAAAACCCTACTTCAGGTGATTTCTCAGTAATGCTCAACTCAGTATACGCTGCACAACATCCACATCACTTCACCTTCTCAGGCTACGAGGTAAAGACAAGTGGAAATCCTCTTGCTCACACAATCCTTAGAGGAGCTGTTTCAAAGCACGGCAACAGCACACAGAACTACCACTACGAAGATCTTATCCGTCTTCACAATATGTATGAGGAAATGGATCTTGTAAATCCTGCTTGTATCATCGATGCTAACCACTCAAACTCAAACAAGCAGTTTAAGGAACAAATCAGAATCGTTAAAGAAGTGATGCACAACCGTAATCACTCAGACGACATCAAGAAATTGGTAAAGGGTGTTATGATTGAAAGCTACCTTGTGGAAGGTTGCCAGCCAATCTCTGACCACCAGACCTATGGACAATCAATCACTGACCCATGCCTAGGTTGGGAAGACACTCGTCACCTGCTCTACACTATAGCAGAAAGAAACTAAAACACTAATCCCCTAGTTGGTATGAATGTTTACATACACAACTAGGGGATTTTTTAACCAACTTTATTATTCTTATCAAGCTTATTATAAATATAACTAATAGCAAAACAAAGTAAACCACATACTAAGAAACTTGCCGCCCTTAAAGCAAGATTATCATAAGAAATATCTATTATTATCAGTTTTATAACACTAATAATCGAAAGCACCAATCCATATCTAGCTTCCAAATCACGGATTCTATCAAGTTCATTTCCCTCCATGGTACTTATCTCCTTTTCTTAAATCTATTGATTCTGCCTTGCTGCGTAGGCCATGATGGCTGCAACAGTTTTGGCATCTTGGAGCTTGCCAGCGTAGCACATATCCATAAGGTCTTTTAATTCCCAAGATTCAATATCAATCTCTTCAGATTCATCTAAATGCTGCTCTCCGATTTTCACCAAATCTGTAGCTAAGTAAACATCTATTAGCTCATCACAGAATGCAACAGTGGATTTCAACGATAAAAGCTTTTCTAATTTCCCAGCATGATATCCTGTTTCTTCTTCCAACTCTCTTTGAGCGCAAATTGCTGTATCTTCATTCACAGAATCACGCTTTCCAGCTGGAACCTCCAAAGTTTCTCTTTCAAGTGCATTTCTATATTGACGTACCATAAGTATTTTACCATCAGGCTTTACTGCAAGCACACATGCAGCACCCATTCTATGGCTTATAAAATCCCACTTTTCTTCCTTTCCATTTGGAAGAAGCATGGTATCCTCATAAAAATCCAAAATAGAACCCTGATACACTAATTCTCTTTTAATACGCTTTATTTCCTGCATGATTATTCTCCTCGTTCGTTTCTTTATAAAGATTTCATGGGGACTCCTTAAAGAAAAAAGCATAGGTTTTTGATTTTCCTCAGAAAAACAGTCATAATAATCTATTTCTTAAAAATTATTATTGCTTTTATACATAGGAGTTCAAAAAAAGCGGCTGGATAACCAGCCGCCATAAATTACTTAGCATAATCTGTAACTCGTGATTCACGAATCACATTGACTTTAATCTGTCCTGGATACTCAAGCTGATTCTCAATCTGCTTTGAAATATCCCTTGCCATGATGACCATATCGGCATCTGTAACCTGTTCAGGAACCACCATGATTCGAATCTCTCTACCTGCTTGAATAGCAAAAGATTTTTCTACACCCTTAAAACTGTTTGAAATTTCTTCTAATTCTTTTAATCTGTTTGTGTATGTCTCCATAGCCTCGCGTCTTGCACCAGGTCTAGCTGCACTAATTGTATCAGCTGCCTGAACAATACAAGCTATAAGAGTTTCTGGCTCTACATCGCCATGATGTGCCTCTACAGCATTAACAACTGTCTGAGACTCTTTGTACTTACGACAAAGATCTGCGCCGAGCTGTACGTGTGTACCCTCCTGCTCTCTATCTACTGCCTTTCCAATGTCATGGAGTAAACCAGCACGCTTAGCTACTCTAACATCAAGACCAAGCTCTGCAGCAAGTAATCCTGATAACTGAGCAACCTCGATAGAATGCTTAAGAACATTCTGACCGTAGCTAGTTCTGAATTTCATCTTTCCAAGAAGTCTAAGAAGTTCTGGGTGAATACCCTGTACACCAACCTCGAGTGCAGCTGCATCGCCTTCTTCTCGAATCTGCTGTTCAACTTCTTTTTTAGCCTTTTCAACTGTCTCTTCAATTCTAGCTGGATGAATACGACCATCAACAATGAGCTTTTCGAGAGCAATACGTGCAATTTCACGTCTTACTGGATCGAATGCAGATAATATAACTGCTTCAGGAGTATCATCAATAATGAGTTCAACGCCAGTCATTGTCTCAAGTGTACGGATATTTCTACCCTCACGACCAATGATACGACCCTTCATTTCATCGTTTGGAAGCTGTACAACAGAGATTGTAGTCTCCGCAACATGATCTGCTGAGCACTTCTGAATAGCACTAACAACAATATCACGAGCTTTTTTATCAGCTTCATCCTTTGCCTGTGTAAGACTTTCCTTAATAAGCTTTGCTGCGTCTAATTTGACGTCTTCTTCTACAGATTTTAAAAGTTGTTCTTTTGCTTGTTCGGAGGTAAGTCCTGAGATTCTCTCTAGTTCCTGTACACGCTGTTGATTTAACTTTGCAACCTCTTCTCGCTGCTTGTTAAGCTGCTGTTCCTGACGAGCAAATTCAGCTTCTCTTTTTTCTGCAGCCTCGAGCTTCTTCTCAAGATTATCTTCCTTCTGAGATATTCTATGCTCGCTGCGCTGAATTTCTGCTCGGCGCTCACGGATTTCCTTGTCAAGATCATTCTTCTGCTTCATGGCATCTTCCTTTGCCTCAAGCATAGCTTCTCTCTTCTTGGCTTCCGCACTCTTTACTGCCTCATCGATAATCTCACGTGCCTTTTCTTCGGCAGAACCAATTTTTTTCTTTGCCTGATTCTTGTGATAACTATTGGCGATAGCAAGAGTAACAACAACTGCGATAGCGGCAACGACAAGACAACTAATAATCGTTACGCCCACAGGAGCACCTCCTTATTAAATTTCTAAATTGAATATAAAATAAAAGCATTATAGCTCTCATTTATAAATATCAACACAATTAGTTTAACTTTATAGTGGGCTTCTGTCAAGACTGACTATACCATATATAGTGTTTGAAATCCCTTAGTTTAGCGCCTTGCTGATAGCATCTGAAGAGAACCCTCGTCCGGCCAAAAATCGATACATTTTCGCCCTATCTTCATAGGTAGCTTCTTCTCTGTTATACCCCTTTTTTACAAGTAGCTTTTGGATTAAATCCTGCTCATCTCCTGTGTATTCTTCATCCAATACTCGCTCGATTACTTCTGCAGAAATCCCCTTTTGCATCAAATCCTGTTTAAGGCGCATTCGGCTGCGACTGTCCTGGTAAAATCTAACGTGACTTGCTGCCATACGGGCATCATCAAGATAGCCATATTCATTTATGTAATCGATTGCTACATCAATGATATCAGTGCTATATCCACCTTCTTTTAGCTTGTCTCGAAGGTTCTTTTCGGAACGATCCTGTTTTTCCAAAAGATGCAGCGCACGCTTCTTACATCGTGGAATCAGAATTTCTGAAACAATCTGATGGTAGTCTGCATCTGAAAGAAACGCTCCCTCTTCAATACCATAGCTTTCATATTCCTTTTTATATAGAACAAAATCTGTCCCGTTGTCGAGACAGATTTTTGCTCTTCCCTTGGATAATTTAACAAGAGATGTAATTTCCATAATTATTCAATAACCTCTGTAGGGATATCTTCCTTTTCACCACCAACTAAACCAACTTCACTTTCGTCAGACTCTGCATAGTGATCACGAATAGCCTCCGCTATTTCTTCACGAACCTCTGGGTTCTGCTTTAAATAATTCTTTGCGTTCTCACGTCCCTGACCAATCTTTTCTCCGAGATATGCATACCAAGCGCCAGACTTCTGAACAATATCAAGGTTTGTAGCTACATCAAGGATATCACCCTCTCGTGAAATACCTTCACCAAACATGATATCAAACTCTGCCTCTCTGAATGGAGGTGCCACCTTGTTCTTTACAATCTTTGCACGAGTTCTATTTCCAATAACCTCTCCATTTGCCTTGAGAGCCTCGATACGACGAACATCGATACGAACTGATGCATAGAACTTAAGAGCTCTACCACCTGTAGTAGTCTCCGGGTTTCCGAACATAACGCCAACCTTTTCACGAAGCTGGTTGATGAAAATGACTACGCAATTTGTCTTGGCAACGATACTTGTAAGCTTACGCATTGCCTGTGACATCAAACGAGCGTGAAGACCAACATGGCTATCACCCATATCTCCATCGATTTCTGCCTTTGGAACAAGTGCTGCAACTGAATCCACAACAATGATATCCATAGCTCCAGAACGTATCATTGTCTCTGTGATTTCAAGAGCCTGCTCACCATTATCAGGCTGTGATATATATAAATCGTCAATATTGACACCTATTGCCTTTGCATATTTAGGATCAAGTGCGTGCTCTGCATCGATGAAACCTGCAATACCACCTGCCTTCTGAACCTCCGCTACTGCATGAAGGGCAAGTGTAGTTTTACCAGATGATTCTGGACCATAGATTTCAATGATACGGCCCTTAGGGAAGCCTCCCTGTCCAAGAGCAATATCAAGACTGATAGAACCTGTAGGAACTGTCTCTACCTGAATGTTTGCTCCCTCTCCAAGCTTCATTACTGAGCCCTTGCCATATTGTTTTTCAATCTGCGAAATCGCAGCATCTAACGCTTTTAACTTATCTTCATTTGCCATAATATAAAACCTCCGTTCGGAACAACTGTTCGCTTTCTAAATATAATAATAGTGAAACCAATACTGATTGTCAACAAAAATAATGGGAATAAAAAAGAAAAATAAAAATAAAATAGACAGTGGTGACGAGCCACTGTCCATTAATATACAATCATTAAATTATTTCGTCAAGAAAAAGTTTTATTTAATTTGTACCAAACTCAGAAAGAACCAATCCTTCATTTCTGTCCTGAACCATCCCCACTGACCATGAGTTTACAAACAGAAGAAGTGGTCTATCCTTAAGATCTTTTATTTTCTTCATGTCTGATGTACCAGAGATTTTGTCTATGTCGTAATCTCCTTCAATCCATCTGATATGCTCATAAGGAAGATTTTCAAGACCAATTTCTACATTGTATTCATTGTTCAAGCGATATTTTAAAACATCAAACTGAAGTACACCAACAACACCTACAATGATTTCCTCCATACCTGTGTTGAACTCCTGGAAAATCTGGATAGCACCCTCTTGAGCAATTTGAGTGATACCTTTCATGAATTGCTTACGTTTCATGGTATCAATCTGACGAACACGCGCAAAATGCTCTGGAGCGAAGGTTGGTATACCTTCGAACTTGAAAGGCTTCTTTGCTGAAGTAAATGTATCTCCAATGCTGTAAAGACCTGGATCAAAAACACCGATAATGTCGCCTGCATAAGCCTTGTCTACAATCTTTCGCTCATCAGCCATCATCTGCTGCGGTGCAGAAAGCTTTGCCTTACGTCCGCCCTGAACATGAAGATAATCCTTTGAAGCATCAAATGTTCCTGAGCAAATACGAAGAAATGCGACTCTATCACGATGAGCCTTATTCATATTTGCTTGTATTTTAAATACGAAAGCAGAGAAATCCTCTGAAAATGGGCTAATTTCACCTGCATCACTGTTGCGAGGAAGTGGGCTGTAAGTCATCTGTAAGAAATGCTCAAGGAAAGTCTCTACGCCAAAGTTTGTGAGAGCCGAACCAAAGAATACTGGTGAAAGCTCTCCGGCAGATACTAAATCCTGATCAAATTCAGCTCCAGCGCCATCAAGGAGCTCAAGCTCCTCCATAAGCTGGTCGTATTTCTCCTGACCAATTTCATCCTTTAAAGCAGGATCATCGATGGAAAGGATGCGTTCCTCTCCCTGTTTTGTACCCTTTTGTGTATCTGAGAATATACGAACAGTACGGTCGTTTCTATCATAAACGCCCTTGAATTCCTTTCCTGAACCAATTGGCCAGTTTACAGGAACAGTAGCGATTCCAAGCTCGTTTTCTATATCATCTAAAAGCTCAAAAGTATCGTTTGCGTCTCTATCCATCTTGTTGATGAAAGTAAAAATAGGAATATGTCTCATAACACAAACCTTGAAAAGCTTACGTGTCTGTGCCTCAACACCCTTTGACGCATCGATAACCATTACAGCTGAGTCTGCAGCCATAAGTGTACGGTATGTATCCTCTGAGAAATCCTGGTGACCAGGTGTATCAAGGATATTGATGCAATATCCATCATATTCGAACTGAAGAACTGATGAAGTAACAGAAATACCTCTCTCCTTCTCGATTTCCATCCAGTCAGACACTGCGTGTCTTGCAGTAGCCTTTCCTTTTACTGAACCAGCCAGATTAATCTGACCACCATATAGAAGGAATTTCTCTGTAAGTGTGGTTTTACCTGCATCGGGATGGGAAATTATCGCAAATGTACGGCGACGCTTTATCTCTTCTTCAACTGTATAAGCCATTTAAACCTCCAAAATTATCAAAAACCGAAAAATAGCCTGTACCGCATTGGTACAGGCCATAAATTCAAAATTGTAAGCGGTAAATTAGTATTTACGCTTTCTAGCAGCCTCAGACTTCTTCTTACGCTTTACTGAAGGCTTCTCATAGTGCTCACGCTTACGAATCTCCTGCTGGATACCAGCCTTAGCACAGTTTCTCTTAAATCTACGAAGAGCGCTGTCTAATGACTCGTTTTCTTTAACTGTAACATATGACATAGTCTAATCCTAACCTCCCTCCATCTGGGGACTTGTACTCATTAATCTAAAAGCACTAACAAACATTGTAGCACAAATCAAATATTTGTCAACATTTATCTCAATTTATTTTACTGTCCAATATTATTTCCAACTGCCGAAACAATGCCATCAGCAATATACTTCATAGCACGATCATTTGGGTGAATTGCAACAGCACTATCATTTACTCTGTGAGTTCTACCATCATCACCGCCTACTCTTGCACCAATGCCTGGTGTGTAGCCAGCAGTTCCTCTGATAGATGAAAGCTCAACATAATCACAGCCCTGACGCATAGCAACTGTTCGCTTTACATTGTCTCTACCAGACATTCTCCAGAAATCGCCTACAAGAACAACCTTTGCATTTGGAACACTCTGCTTTACATATGAAACCAATGTCTCATAATCAGATTCGAAAGTCTTCATGCTTTTGATATTCTCACCAACCTGAATAACTACCAAATCATAATCCTTTGATAAAGTAGCATCCAAATTAGGAAGTATTTTCGAACGCACATTACTTCTTTCCCATGTAGAAAATCCTACAACATCATAATCTACAAGATTGTATAAGCTTGTAAGACCTGCAACAGTCTGATGTACATAGTCATTTTCAGGCGATGTAGCAGCCATTCCCCATGATCCCCACCAACTACTGCATAGTGGGTGAATTGTGATGGAATTGCCGATAAACAATGCCTTGTAAATACCATCGTCGGCAACAGGAATAGCCGGTGTACTTACTTCAGGAGAAGCACTTGTTGACAAGCTATCCATGTCTGATGTTACAACCTGTGTTTGGTAGGTTGGAGCGCCTTCATAGGCAACTCTTCCCTCCCATTTTCCAATAGTAACATAATGTTTTAAGAGCGCATCAAAGCTCTTTCCATATGCATCAGCAATCTCAGGATACGCAGATGCGTAGTACTTTGAATCGAATACATATCTTGTCTCGGGTACGATGATTGCAGCTTGTGCAACATTATTAGCCGAATTAGCATACTCAAACACAAGTGCTGTAGCCAAAAATAAAGCTAATTGACGTAACCCTTTTTTAATTAAATGTCTCAACATAATAGTCCTTAAAATTTCAACCGATTATTAAAGCATTCCCTCAAGAACAGCTTTTGCCTCTGCAAGAGCATCAGCAATACCTGCAGGATTCTTTCCACCAGCCTGAGCCATGTTTGGACGACCACCGCCGCCGCCACCAACCTTTGGTGCAATAGCCTTTACAAGGTTTCCTGCGTGTGCGCCCTTAGCCTGTGCATCATCAGTAGCCATAACAACAAGGTTTACCTTGCCATCGCAATCAGACGCAAGAACAATAACGCCCTCGCCAAGCTTAGTCTTAAGGTCATCTCCAAGGTCACGAAGACCATTCATATCAACACCAGCTACCGATGTAGCAAGAAGCTTAACTCCATTAACATCAACAACCGAATCCATAACGTCACCAACTGCAGCCTGTGCAGCCTTTGCCTTCATAGACTCAAGCTCTGAGTTTGTCTCTTTAAGCTGTTTCTGAAGATGAGCAATCTTTTCCTCAACGTCTGCTGGCTGGCACTTAAGTGCTGCAGCTGCGGCATTGAGCTTAGCCTCAATATCTGCATAATATTCGAATACAGCAGCTCCTGTAATAGCTTCGATACGACGAGTACCAGCAGCTACACCACTCTCTGAAAGAATCTTGAATGCAGAAATCTCTGATGTGTTAGATACGTGTGTACCACCACAAAGCTCTGTAGAGAAATCTCCCATCTTTACAACGCGAACTTCTTCGCCATATTTCTCACCAAAGAGAGCCATAGCGCCTGACTTCTTTGCTTCATCAATTGACATAATAGCTGTAGTAACTGCAAGACCTTCCGCGATCTTGTCATTTACCATCTTTTCAACCTTTGCGATTTCTTCATCAGTCATAGCCGAGAAATGAGAGAAATCGAAACGTGTTCTGTCAGCATCCTGATATGAACCCTTCTGCTCTACGTGTGTACCAAGTACTTCACGAAGTGCCTTCTGAAGAAGGTGAGTAGCTGAGTGATTCTTGCAGATACGAGCACGACGGCCAGCATCAACCTTAAGTGTAACCTTATCGCCAACCTTAATCATGCCTGACTTCATTTCGCCTACGTGACCAATCTTGCCACCCTTGAGTTTAATAGTATCTTTAACTTCAAACTCACCGTTTGGTGTGCAGATGATACCAGTATCACCAATCTGGCCACCCATAGTAGCGTAGAATGGAGTCTCAGGGACGATGATTGTTCCAACTGTACCCTCTGTGATTGTGTCAACGATTTCTGTCTCTGTAGTAAGAACAGTTACCTCTGATTCTGATGTAGTCTTGTCGTAGCCTACAAACTCAGATGTAATCTGTAAATCAATATCATCATAAACAGATGCATCAGCACCCATGTAGTTTGTTTCTTTACGAGCAGCACGAGCCTTCTGTCTCTGCTCTTCCATGCAAGCCTCGAAGCCTGCCGCATCATATCCAAAGCCCTTTTCCTCAAGGATTTCAGCTGTAAGATCTACAGGGAATCCATAAGTATCATAAAGCTTGAATGTGTTTTCACCTGAAAGCTCCTTAGCCCCAGATGCCTTAAGTTCTTCTTCCATCTTTGCAAGGATTTCAAGACCCTTGTCGATAGTCTTGTTAAATTGCTCTTCCTCAGCTGTAAGAGTCTTGAAGATGAATTCTCTCTTCTCCCAAAGCTCAGGATAACCATCCTTACACTCATTGATAACTGTCTCTGAAAGCTTTGCCATAAAGAGACCATCAATACCAAGTGCGCGACCATGCTTTGCAGCACGTCTGATAAGACGACGAAGAACATATCCTCTACCCTCGTTTGAAGGTGTAACACCATCAGAAACAAGGAATGTAGATGAACGAATATGATCAGTAATAAGACGAATTGAAACATCATCAAGAGCATCTACCTGATACTTCTTGCCTGACATTTCGCAGATTTTATCACGAATTGCCTTCATTGTATCGATATCGAATACAGAATCAACATCCTGCATAACAACTGCAAGACGCTCAAGTCCCATACCGGTATCAATGTTTTTCTGCGCAAGCTCCTCATAACCGCCGTGACCATCACCATTGAACTGAGTAAATACGTTGTTCCATACTTCCATGAAACGATCGCATTCGCAGCCAACCTTACAATCAGGGCTACCACATCCGTATTTTTCTCCACGATCATAATAAATCTCTGAGCAAGGACCGCAAGGGCCAGCACCATGCTCCCAGAAGTTGTCACATTCGCCTGTCTCTGGATCACGGTAGAAACGTGTGATGCGCTCTGGAGCAACACCAACTTCCTTTGTCCAGATTTCGAATGCTTCCTCGTCCTCTCCATAAATTGATGGATAAAGACGATTTGGATCAAGCTTTAATACTTCAGTAAGAAACTCCCATGACCAAGCAATTGCTTCGTGCTTGAAGTAGTCACCAAATGAAAAGTTTCCAAGCATCTCGAAAAATGTAAGATGACGTGCAGTCTTTCCTACGTTATCGATATCACCTGTTCTAACACATTTTTGACATGTAGTGACGCGCTTTCTTGGTGGAATCTCCTGACCTGTAAAGTATGGCTTAAGTGGTGCCATACCAGCGTTTATGAGCAACAATGAGTTGTCATTCTGTGGTACAAGAGAAAAGCTATTGAGGCAAAGATGATCCTTGCTCTCAAAGAACTCCAAGTAGGCGCGTCGTAAATCATTAACACCGTTATTCAAAACAAAGTCCTCCAAATATTATTCATTTGAAGAAGTATCGGTAAGTATGTCGATACCCTTCTTTTTGTTACTGGACTTGCGAAGTGTTGTTCCAATGAAAACTCCACAAATTGCCAGGGCAACCAGTATGATCATTACGATTAGATAACTTGCAAAACTAGATAAAAATGCAGACATAGCAGTCCCTCCTCTAATTCTCAAAATCTCTATTGCATACTTGATTAAATTATAAATCAAAGTATTTTCAAATTCTACCTGTATTTCAGAAAAATAACAATAAAAAAACTAAAATCAACTGACAGGTTATAAAACTATTTCTCATAAGTATCACCGCTCTTTCAATATCTCTTGGGGATATTTCCTTGTCAAAATCTCCTATTTGACCATCCATAAGAGCAATGTTTAGAGCACCAGCAAATGCAGCAACAGCTTTGTATTTATCCCTCATGTGAATATATCTTGCGTTTTTGCCATTAAATCCACCAGGAAAATAATTGGAAACAAATACTGTAATAAAGCCGCTAAACAAAGCAGGAATATAATCCAAAGCCTTGTTAATCTTTGTGACAGGTTCACCAAAATATTGATATCTTACATCGGATAAGTTCGTGTTGGAATTACCTATTCGACCATCAATTATATCGATGGTTCTGTACAAAAATCCTCCAACAGGACCAAATAAAAACATTACAAACAAAGGTGAAAGCACACTATCAGAGGCTTCCTCTGCAATATAAGTAATGACTGAATCTGAAACTGACTGCACAGTATTTCCAACAATTTCTTTTTCCATTAAAGCTTCTGAAGAACGCTGCATAAATGAAATTCCATCTGCATAATAATCCTCCATCACTTCAATACCACCCTTGTAAATATGCCTCATTTCAAGGCAAAAATACGAAGCAATGGCTTCAAATATAACTCCAAACCAGGGCGCAACCTCATAGCACAGTACAGTAAAAAACAATATTGTTATAAACACAGGCACGGCCACCAAAATAACAAGCCACATACCAAGGCGTCTTTGTTTTTCAGGCTCCACTAGAATTATTTCATCTCCAAGCAAAGCACGGTCCAAAAATTTTACCACACCTTTTATGGATACCATTGGATTCCACACACTGTAAAGCCTTCCAAAGACAAAGTCTAATATGGTACCCATTAATAGAGCAAAAATATGATATTTAAACATTATTCATCCCCGAAATAAATTATTTCTTTCTTTTATGATAAAACTGAAGTTGCTGTACATATCCCTGAAAACCGCTATAGTTCTCATTAATATATGACATATACGATTCCTTTGAATAATCCTTGTAATCCTCAGAAATTATCTTTTTCATCCAAGTGTCAATTGG
This sequence comes from uncultured Pseudobutyrivibrio sp., assembly GCA_946403965.1. GTDB lineage: Bacteria > Bacillota > Clostridia > Lachnospirales > Lachnospiraceae > Pseudobutyrivibrio. The sequence goes on from CAMJBT010000008.1 coordinate 48,841, forward strand.
ATAACTTTCCATAAAATGAAATCCATATAGCATAATGCAATTTGCAACTTTAGGGCCAATTCCCTTTATATCAAGGAGACTATTTAATGCCTCCTGATAATCAAGTCTGCTGATTGCTTCAATATCCAAAGCACCTTCACATACAGCTTTTGAAATCCCAATTATGTAATCAGCTCTGTAACCTAAAGCTGTGCCATTAGTCAGTTCATCTTGCGGAATATAAGCCAAGACATCCGGCTTTGGAAAATGTATGCCATCAGAATATCTATCGCTAAGAGTCTGAATAGATTTTTTGATTTTGGGAATATTGTTGTTTTGGGAAATAACATAGGAAATAAAAACCTCCCACAAATCCTGTCTCAATATTCTCATTCCAAAAGAATCCTTCAACGCATCCTTTAGGAATCTATCCTGGCTCTTTCTGATTGCATCATTAAATGCGGTATAATCTGTTGAAAAATCAAAATAATTTTGCCAAAAATCCCATTGAGATTCCTGACAAACAAAGTCCCACATATCTGTTTCTTTATTAAGATAAAAATATACATCATTGTCACCAGAGTATGCACTGTAAGTATCAGGCATCCCATCCGCTCCAACTGTCTCCCTTTTCATACGAAAGACCTGTCCGGAATTCATTATAACCTCCGGATTAAACTCCTCCGCTGTTAGCTGTTTAGTAAATACCATTCTAGTCCTCTATTTCAAAAAGCATATTATCTCGATCTATATCAACTATCCTATCCTTGAGATTGGCTAGCCCAGGACGTTTTTTGAAACGTTCCACCCATTTATAATCCTCCCACATGTGCATTGGGAAAATTAAATCGCACTCTATATTTTTCACAAAGTGCTCCATTCCAAGAAAATATCCATCCTCTCCCATTCGAGAGTCTAAAACCACAAATCCAAAGTCAAAATGACGATTTGCAATAGGGCGAAGTGCACGTTTGTATTCTCTGCCATACACCTCTCCATATAGTTCTCCTCGTCCCTCGGCATTCCACCAGTTCAAATCCCCTGCATGATAAATATTCAAGTCTTTTACGCTTATCACAAAAGCAACGCCTGCATCCGTAGACCTAAGTGTCTCCACAACCATATCATCTACTTTATATTTTTTCATGGCGCCAACAAATGTTATTTTTTCCTTGATTGAGTAATCAAAACCATTTCTTAAAAGGTAATTTCTACCAAGCCTAATATCCTTGGATAAAATGTAATGAACATTATTTCTATTGTCAGCCCATCTCAAGTTTTCCAACCACCAATGATCCTTGTGACTGTGGCTGGCAAAGACATATAAATATTTTGATGGATTAAGTTCTGGCAGACTGCCATGAAAAGCTACAGTATCCGCAACAACATCTCTATTAAAATAATCAAACAATAAATATCTGTCATCAAGTTCTACTAAAAAACAACTGTGCATTATGTAATAAACTTTAAGCATTATTCTAGTCCTTTTCTTCTGCCACAAATTTTATTCTGTCTTTCGCATTAAGAAACGCCTTTGCAACAAGTGGATCAAAATGAGAGCCTGCGCTTTCCTCAATTATGCTAATAGCTTTTTCGAAAGTAAAAGGCTTCTTGTAGCTTCTTGTTGAAACAAGGGCATCAAAAACATCTGCAACTGCCATTATTCTGGCTGACAATGGAATTTCCTCCCCTTTCAAACCATATGGATAGCCACTTCCGTCCCATTTTTCATGATGATACAAAGCTAAATTTCTAGCTTCGTACAAATAGCCTCCATCTGATTCAGGCAAGGTATCAATAACTCTATCGATTATTTCTGCGCCTGCCACAGAATGGCCTTTCATAATATTAAATTCCTCTTCTGTAAGCTTTCCCGGCTTATTTAGTATCACATCACTAACACTGATTTTTCCAATATCATGAAGAGGTGCAGACTGATACACATCGGAAATAAATTTCGGCGTCAATTGCTCTTTATAAATGCCTTCGCTAAGCATTTCATCCATAATCAGTTCCACATATTCTGCTGTAGATTTAATATGATCTCCAGTGTTGGTATCACGGCTTTCCACCAAATCTGCAAGCACAACTATAAGAGCATTTTGCATATCTGAGATAGTGGCATTTTTCTTTTGTATTGCATTTAAAAACTCCGAATTTTCATGAGTCATCTCAGCAATTATGTTGTAGAGATTCTCCGTCTCATCGCCAGTATCAATTTTAATCTCGCTAAAAAGCCTTGCCATCTCATCCAATGATTGAAGGTTATGCTCTGTAAATTTTGATGCAGCATATGTCATTGTGTTTAGCGGAAGTATAACATGATATCTGGCCACATAAATAAAAACAGCCACAATCAAAACAAATATTCCTACAAAGAGGGTAACCTGGTTCAAAAGGAAATTCAACGCCTTCAGCTCTATTTCTGCGTCGCTAATATTTCCACCTGCCATTAATGCAAACTCTGCTATAGAATCCCTATACAAAAGATAACTGATAGTAAGAGATGTAATTGCAACAAGAGCCGCGCCACTGCTCATTAATACCAAAATCTTTACTCTTAGAGAATGTGTTCTTGTTTTGTTGTTAATAAGCTTATTTACTGCTTCTCTGGTGAGCGGTGCCTGTTTCCATGCATGAATTCTAAACTGGCCCTTTATCTGTCCAGGAACAATAGCTGCAATAAACACTGCGATAAAGACAGATACAGCCTTATCAACAATATCTATCAAGGTGTCTCCAATAATTTGAGCTAGAAAACTGGAAAGATTATATTCATTAATTAAATACTGGACAGTAGCCGAAGACTGTTCAACACCCTGAATTCCATAAAGTCCAATTGTAACCAGGGAGCCGAGTGTGCCACCCAAAACTGCAAAACAAGGAATAGACAAAAGAATGGTCGGAAGCTTTTTGAACCAACCTTTTTCCGATGCCCAGGCAGCAAAAATAGCAATAAACGTGCTGAGCATTCCATATGAAGAGGCTTTTGGATCTGTAAGAATTCCATTAATAAAAGAACTTAAAAGACCTACAGCAATTCCTGGAACGTATCCGCCAAACATAGCAGCAATAATTGTACCTATACTATCTAGATACATTGGCAATGAAAGCTGATTAACAAAATCAGCTCCTGTGAAATTCACACCTGTTCCAATTATTATCAATACAGTGAATGCAAAAATTTTCCTAGGTGTGGATCTTGTACCGTAGCCACGGACTATGTTCATGTGAATACCTCCGCTCAAATTCTCCCTTTGAATCATGTAAGCACTATGAACCATTCATTTTTCAACACAACTTACTAGGCTATATTATAGCACAATAGGCTCAAACAGAAAATCTGTTTGAGCCTATAAATAGTGAACATTGTCTTAAATTATATTGTCTAAAATATGATTACTTAGCTGCACGAGCAAGTGCCTCTTCGTAATCTTTTGTTCCAACGAATACCTCATTAGAATAAGGATTTCCACCAATTCTGATAGCATTTCTGATGATTACAGAAATACAAATAACATTGATGCCAAGTGCCATCATAGCTACAAATCCCTGCATTGAAGGATCTGCTGTGATACCCATAGCTGCAATTGCTTCATTTGCTGCTGCTGTCTTGCCCTGGCCTGACTGGTAGATAGCGATAGCCTTCTCGTAAAGATCCATTGTTGTAATACCAGCCTCTGTAGCTTCACCATATACTCGTGGAAGAACAGCTGCGAAAGTACCCTTAAGCTGGAAGAGAGGCACTACCTGAGCCCACATACACCAAATTGCAAGTGTGTTTGCACGGTTCTGAATCCAAGCACCCTTGTTCCAAAGTGCATTAGCAAATGTAGGAGCAAGAAGAAGTGCTACACCACAATACCATGTATGTGTTGGAAGGTTGAGGTAAGTATATTCAAAATTCCAAACATCATATGCAAGAATGAACCAAATTGTCATATCTGGCCAAAGCATATCTGACTTATTCTTGTCGTTTGATGTGTAAAGATGAACACAACCTGTCATACAGAAGATGTTAATCATACCTGCAAGAGCGTTTACAACGTTCCACCATCCACCATAGATGAATACACCTTCATTTGAGCACCACCAAGCACCTGTGAAATCGCCTGTGATAGAATATGCTGCAAGAGCAGACTCCATATCTGAAACGTTAGCAATCATGATGTTTGCTGCAACAATAAACCATGGCCACCAAGCAAACCATTTTTCTTTGCCGATGCCCCACTTGTATTTAATCATCATGAAACCTACGCATCCAATATCAGCTGCGTAAAGCTTGAAATAGTGGAACCAACCATCCATGTAGGCAACTGTTGGGTTAGTAGCACCGCCAAACATACCAAGATGTGCAAGGATAAAGTAAACTGTAAGAATTGCTGGAATGATAACAAAGATAATCATTCCGCCGACTTTTGTGCGTCGCCCAAGTTCGTTCATGAGAATCAATCCTGCAAATACAAGGCACCAACCAAGGATTTGCCAAAGATTTGTAATCTGGAAAAACATTATTCCATCCTCCTTAATAATTATTATTTCGAGAGAAACTATAACTCTCCACTCCAGTTTCTATTATACTAGTGCGAGGCACAAATAACAATAAATCAATTGTGAATTATTTAAGGAATATTTTATAATTTGTGCCTCAAAATCCCTTGATTTTCAAAATTTTCGGCAAACATTCAAAGGTAATTTCATCGAAAAATCCAATATGTTCACCATCTGCATGAACGCACATACTCTTTTTCATCACTATGTGAATTTTATCAAAATTTAATAAATCAACCCCCTTTTTTCCTTCATGTTTCCCTGCAACAAGAATTGGCATTAAGAACAAGCACTTCAACCTGCTAATATCATGGGCATAGAAAGCTGTCAGAAAACCTGAATCAGGCCTTGCATTTGGAGCCATTGGTATTCCCCCTCCCTCAGCTTTGCAATTCATGGCAGCAGCAAAAATAGTCCCCTTCACATTCATTTCTTTCTTTTTTCCTTGAAACCAATATGTGATACGCGCATCTGAAAAAGGCATCGTAAATATATCACCAATTGTAAGAAGTCCATATGTAGCCGAACCAAGTCCAATTCTATTCAAAAAAGTCTTAAGTTTACTATCAAGAGCCTGAAGACACACATAAGCATCCACACCAATTCCTGCACTTACTCCAAACAGTCTAGTTCCCCCATTATAAGAAACCCTCCCTACATCAAAGTATTTGAATTCATCAGAAGCTAATGCCCTCTTTAAAATCTCTATAGGTGTACCACTCATACCAATACCCAAAGCAAAATCGTTTGCTGAGCCAGATGGAATTGGTATGTATATTGTGTTTTCAAAGTCTGCAATTCCATTCAGCGCCTCATTCAAGGTGCCATCCCCTCCAACTACATAAAGTGCCACCAACTCTCCACCTGATGTAGCCTGTCTTGCAAATTCTGTAGCATCATTGGCTCCACTTGTGAAATATACCTTATAGTCAACATCATGTTTTTCAAGATACTCAGCTATCTCATCCCATATTAAAGCAGCTTTTCCGGTTCTTGAAGCTTTATTGACAATAAATACATTTTTCATAACAAAAATCCTTTTCTATAAGATATTTAAATGATAGCATAATAGATAGTTTTGTTGAAGAAAGGGTAAGAATCATGTTTGACAATAAACTTAAATCAATTCTCAATGAAGATTTTAAACAAAAAACAGCCCACAAGATAGATCATAACAGTCAACGAGCACTTTCTGTAATCGCCTGGACCATAGCTGCAATATTTGTTGGTCTGGCAGTGGGAGCTTTTGCTTCTGTATTTGGTCTGGCTATGAGCTTTGTTATTAAATTACGCACTGAACATACCTGGATAATTTACTTCCTTCCTGTTGGTGCAATTCTAATCACTTTTATTTATAAGCATATTTTAAAAGAAAAAGATAGCGGAACAAACACCGTTATTGCAGCTATTCAATCCGAAGGAAGACTTCCTTTCAGGTTGGCCCCTTTGATTTTCATTTCTACTTTGATTACTCATTTAGTGGGAGGTTCTGCTGGACGTGAAGGTGCTGCACTCCAAATGGGTGGTGCTATAGGAAATGGTATTGGACGCGCTCTTCGTTTAAATACAACCGACAAAAAAACCATGATTATGTGTGGTATGAGCGCAGCTTTTTCCGCACTCTTTGGCACACCAATGGCAGCAGCTATATTCTCCATGGAAGTAATTTCTGTTGGTATCATGCATTATGCAGCTTTAGTGCCATGTGTTATTTCATCACTTGTTGCCCGTTCCGTAGCCTCTCACATGGGACTCCACGGTGAAGAATACCTTATCTCTGTGATACCTGCATTCACTATAAAAAATGCTGTTCTTATATGTATATTTGCAGTACTATGCGGCCTTGTATCTGTTCTCTTCTGCACTGTGCTTCACAAATACGAAGAATTTTTAAGTAACAAGCTAAAAAACCCATATATTAAAGCTTTTGTAGGCGGTACATCAGTTTTAGTTCTCACCTTTTTAGTAGGCTCATACAATTACAACAGTACCGGTACCGCCATCATTGCTTCTTGCTTCACCGGCGCTTCCATAGGTTTACAGGTATTTTTACTAAAAATATTATTTACAACTCTCACATTATCCTGTGGATACAAAGGCGGTGAAATCGTCCCAACTTTATTTATCGGTGCTACCTTTGGTGCAGCCATGGGGCCACTTCTTGGACTTCCAGCGCCTTTAATGGCAGCAGTTGGCATGGGAGCACTTTTCTGTGGAGTCACAAACTGCCCTATCTCAAGCCTGTTAATTTGCTTTGAACTTTTCGGTTATGAGCCTATGCCTTACTTTTTACTTGCCGTAGCCTTTTCTTATTGGGTTTCTGGATACTCAGGCCTTTATAAAGCTCAGAAAATCGTATACAGCAAATACAAAAGTAACTATATCGATAAAAGAGTAAAATAAAAATTTAGAGCTCAGACATATTGTTAGACTACAAATATGTCCGAGCTCTATGCATATACTTTACACTTTCTCTGCAAAATACAATCTTGCTCCAAAATCTGGGAAATATCTTACATTTTCATTATATCCGGTTCCAACAAAGGATTGTGCAAGTTTCACACCAGCATTGTTCAGTGTTGAACCACTAGCTACAAAGTCCTCACATTCTCCAGGCATCTTCACAAATTTCGCGATAACATTATGAAGAACACCATCCTGTTTGATATGAACTGGTGCTACAGTGTTAACCAAATCTCCAAAACCTTTAAGATTATATTCCATCTTTCTTCCAAAGAAATGATATTTATAAGCATCATCAAGGCCGGCCTGCTGAATTCGTAAATACTGTTCGCCAGCCTTTATTTCCTTTTGCATTAACATTGTAACAGCGCAAGTCTTATCCTTTGACACAATACTCCATTCATAGATATTTCCATCCATATGACGATAGAAATCCCCAAACTGTAGCACTCTTCTATACTGCTTATATAATTCAATTTGAGCCTTCACAGCAGCAATATCCTCTGCTTTTGAATCATTAAGATTCAACTCATATCCCAGCACGCCAAAGCTTGCAACAGCGAAACGACTTTCAAGAGGTGTAACTCTAAGAGTCTGATGGTTTGGACAAGCCGAAACATGCGACGTATAGGTGCTCTGTGGATAACCATAAGAATATCCGTCTTGAATAACAAGTCTGCTGGCTGCATCTGTATTATCACTTCCCCAAATCTGTGGAAAATAACAAAGAGCTCCCAAATCAAACCTATTACCTCCAGCAGCGCAACCTTCCATAAGAATGTCAGGGAATCGCTTCGTAAGAGTATTCAGCATTTTATATAATCCAAGCACATATCTATGTCCAACTTCCTGCTGTTTTTGAGGTGGCAAATACTTTGAATAATAATCAGAGAATGTACGATTCATATCCCATTTGATATAGGAAAGCCCCGGTGTTGCAAACACTTCGCTCATTCTTTCAATCATGTAGTCCACAACCTCTGGGTTGCACAAATCTAAAAGACGTTGATTACGCCCCTCAGAATGATCCATTCCAGGAATATCGATTGCCCAATCAGGATGCTTTTTATAAAGCTCACTATCCACATTTATCATCTCTGGTTCTACCCAAAGACCAAACATCAATCCAAGATTATTTATCTTTTTAGAAAGCCCTGTCAGGCCACCTGGCAGCTTCTTTTTATTAACTATATCCCAATCGCCCAGGGCATGCTTGTCATCATTTCTCTGACCAAACCAGCCATCATCCATAACAAAAAGCTCGATTCCAGTGCTCTTTGCAGTTTTTGCCAACTTCAAAAGAGAGCTTTCCGTAAAATCAAAATATGATGCCTCCCAGCTATTGATAAGGATCGGGCGTTCTTTATCCTTCCAGCTGCCTCTAGTAATGTGTTCACGGACAAAATCATGCATATTAAGACTCATCTGTCTAAAGCCAGAAGAAGAATAAGTCATCACTGCCTCTGGAGCTTGAAATTCCTCTGAAGCCTCAAGAGTCCATTCAAAATTCTGAGGATTAATTCCATAAACAACTCTAGTTTTGCCCCATGGGCTAACCTCTGTAGCCGAATAATGATTACCAGAATATAACAGATTGAAACCATATACCTGCCCTGATGTCTCACTGGACTGAGCTTCTGAAATCATAAACAATGGATTAGTTCGATTAGAACTGGTGCCTGTAAAGGATGAGTTTACATACTTTCCAGCAGGAAGAACCATATCATATTTGTTCATTTCTCTAGTCCAACTACCATGGAAGGATGTAATCTTCATTCCCGCCTGGTCAAAGTCCAAAAGCATAGACATCATTCTTGTGAGCTTCACTGGTGATTTACTTCTGTTTACAAATTTTGCAGAACGTGTTATTACATCACAGTCTTCAAAAACAGAATAGGAAAGCACCACAATAAAGCCATGATTCTTATCTTTTAAAGCAACATTGAGTGTCTCCACATTTCCACTTTCATCATATGAACTAGGTAGACCTTCAAGCTCTGACTTACCATACACTATTTCATAACTGTCAAATACAAAATCCAGGCTTGTGCTTCCATCAAAACAGACAACCTCTACCATAGGCTCTCTGTAGTCTCCTTTTCCAATGGCTGAAAGCTCAAGCCTAACATCCTCAAGTGTAAGTTCTGGATGTTCCTGATTATAGGTTACAGTATTTCCAGGAGCAAACGCCCTTTTTTCTGCAAGATTCCATGGTTCATCCTCTTCTATCAGTGAACCATAATAAAGATGCTCCAGCTGCCCTGTCTCCATTATTCGAAATGCATAAGACGTATTGCTGGTACTCAATAAAAAAACTTTATTATCAAAAGCTTTTATCATTACAAAAACCTCCGGCTAAAAATTCTAGTAGTTATTTCTTAAGGCCCATAGCAAGTTCCACTACCTTATATGCCCCATCATAAAGACCTACTTGCTTATTTACCTTGATGCTATCGCACATGTCAGTAAGAAGCCTATCATCCTTCATAAACAAATCTATCATCTGAAGTGTATGAGGTATATCTCTGCATTCAAGAGTTCCATCTCCCATTTCTGCTGAATGTATTGCACCCCACATTTCGTGCTTTCCTACTCGTTTGATGAATAACTTTGGAACAGGATAAAATGCCAGCTCTGATGGCTTCGTAACAAGAACATCACAGCTTCTCATAAGAAGGTTTGTGCAGTAAACAGCTTCAAATATATTTTCATGATAGAATCCGTGAATACCTGTAACATCAGCTGTAAGTGAATCCTCGGCAAATTTAGTTGTCTTTTCAAATTCATTAAAATGTTCTACGGAAACCGACTTCATTTCTGGAATCTCGCTCACAAGCTGATCCCAAACATTTTTATAGTCTCCAACATTAACATATAAAGTAGCCTTTTTTTCCTTAATAGCTGGAAGAAGATATTTGATTATTGCTGCAAAAATCTCCTTTTGAGCACCTGCACCGCCAATTGTAAGAAGGAAGCGCATAGGCTTTCCGCTATTTTTTCTATTTATTCTTGCTGCACAATCAGCTTCGATATTGCTAACAAGCTCATGGTCGATATAGTGACCTGTATAAACCAAATCATCATTTGGCATTGGATTACAAATCTTCTTTTTGTTCATGCCATTGCAGATTCTATATCCCATATATGCATTCTTACACTGAATAGTATGAATAGCTCCCTCGGCAAAATGTAGTGCCATTGGCCAATTATCTGGAATAGCATTGACCACATATTTCATCCCAGCATGAACAGCAGCTTGAGCTGGCCACACATGAGTGCCTACAACAGGAATATCTTTTGGAACATTCTTGTAGACTGTCGCCATAAGCTCTGCCGCCTTCTGATCATTTGCATTGTAAGTAAGCTGTCTAAAAACCTCGTAATTAGTTGGTTCCCAAACAAGCTTGTTAAATAGCTTATTTTTGGAAAGACGTGAGCCAAGAGAATATAAATTGTTCTGGTAACTAATAATCTTTGTACAGGTTGTCTGTGGATATCCATTCAAATCCATCCAATAAGGTGTATATCCCATAGCCTTAGCAGCTGATGCCATAGCCATAGAAATACGATAATGCCCAAACCCCATACGAATATTTCCAACAATAATTCCTTTTTCTAGGTCAAATACTTCTTTTGACTGACCATCCTTTAAAAGAACATCATAAACCCCTAGAGAATCCCCAATATGGCTGTTTTTTTCAATCACAATGTTATAATCCACACTGGAATCATCACCATATTTTTTGATAAAATTCTCCTTCGCTTTACATGCCTTTTTATAGTTTCTATTAGAAATCTTATTACCAAATATCTCTTTACTTCTATCCATTACTATTTAACCTCTATTAATTATTTAGTGAGACATTCAACAGAAAGACTTATCGATACAGGATCGAGCCCATCACAGCTAATGGTAAGTTTTCCGTCTCCATCTTCCCCTATTGATTTTATATATGTGCCTGTAGTTCCTCCCATTGGGGAAACCACCTTTGGTCCAATTATCTCAAAAGGCCCCTCAACCTCAAACGAAACTGGACTTGAGAAATAATAAAGTTGATTGTTATTTTGATCAGCTATTTTTATTCTTATGCTTGCCACATCATATGTGTGAAGCTCTGTAAGAAGTGTATGACTAGCCTTTACCTCAATATGAGGCTTGGTAGCAGGTGCCTTTATAACAGTTTTCACTACTTCTCCACCCTTAATAGCTTCAAACTTGTACTCTCGTGACTCTCCGCCCCAATCGCCAATGAATTTGTTATAAATTGATACAGCTTTTTTAGGACTAACTCTAAATACTGTCACAAGCAAGAAAGCTGTCCACAGAAAGGATGGAGTCATTTTAAATCCATCTAGAGTCACCTGATTTAGAGCTTTTTTGATAAGCTTTGCCTGCCCTTTTGTATAACTTCCATCTGACTCAACTGCATCCCCCACAAAATCATCTATCAAAATAGGTCCATGCTTTAAATTTTCAAATCTGCTATCAGTAGGGAAGTACTCCTTTATCAAGACATCATTCTTGTACATCTTTACAGAATCCCCATTACTGATAATATATGATTTACCTCTGTTACAAGCTGGATGTTCACCTATATCAAAGCTTGTTGTCACCTCAAGAACAGTTTCTTCATCTGAAAAAGCTGAATAAACAGATGCTGCAAGCTTTGGATTTCTAAACATATCCATTACACCGTGGTAGCAAATCCTATCACCTGAGCCAAAATCCTTGTGAGTATTGTAATCAAACATACACCAGCCAAATCCGCCAGCAATATCTGGCTCTCCTGCTATTGCATTAAGTACATTAGCATGTCTGATGGCATGTTCTTGGCGTTGTTCCTCATCATCATAGGACTTGGTTGGATACATATGGCCATTATACTCACTAATCAAATAAGGCTTTTCCTCATCAGAAGTGATATCAGTCTTCTTTGAGCATCCCTTATTATTTCCAGAGTGAACAAAATCATTGTATGTATAAACATCCTCCAATAGAGAACTTTTTGGTATACATCTTACACCACCTGTAGGTCTTGTTGGATCAAGCCTATGTGCCACTTCATTTGTTCGTTGATAAAACTCATCATTATCTGCTGATTCGTTTATACGGACCCCCCACAGAATCACCGATGGATGATTGCGATATTGAAGAACCATCTCCTCCGTATTTTTCACAGCAATATCCTGCCAATTTGAGTCTCCTATGTGTTGCCAGCCAGGGATCTCTGTAAAAACCAGCAAACCAAGTTTGTCACATTCATCTAGGAAATAATGAGACTGAGGATAATGGGAAGTTCTAACTGCATTCAATGCCAGTTCTTCCTTCAAAATCTTCGCATCATTTCGCTGCATAGATTCAGGCATAGCATATCCCACATATGGATATGACTGATGTCTATTTAAACCTCTAAGTTTAAGTCTTCTTCCATTAAGGAAATAGCCATTCTTTCTAAATTCAGAGCTTCTAAAGCCAACGGTAACAACATCCTCATCAATTACTTTGTCATCTACTAAAAGCTGTGTCTTTACTGTGTATAATGAAGGACTTTCAACATCCCACAGCTTCACTGTAGAAGGGGCGCTTGTAAGGCTAAGGTAATAACCATCATCCCTTTCCTCTAGCCCTCCAACAGGCTGAGAAATCAAAAGACTTTCGTCCAAGTATTGTCGGATAAACACACGCTCTGCAGCCACCAGCTTGTATATGCGTTTGGGCAAAAGACACTCTGTCTTAATAATGCCTTGCACATTCATCATTTTTATCTGCTTTGGAGTACGCTTGTTTGTAGTAACTCTTTCAAGCAATGAAGGTTGAACGTGTACATCCTTAAAATGTATTTTTTGTTTTACAGAAAAGTATACGTCTCTATAAATTCCACCAAATGTCATGTAGTCAATAACATATCCAAATGGTGGCTGATTTAAGCTTTCCCTTGTATCCACTTTTACAGTGATAAGATTTTCCTCTCCAAACTTCAAGGCCTTGGTCACATCTACAGAAAAAGCCGTGTACCCGCAATCATGATGAGCAAGATGCTTGCCATTCACGTATACATCACAGGAATGACCAACACCTTCAAACACAAGATTAACAATCTGGTTTTCCCATTGAATCGGTGCAAAAATACTCTTCTGATATCCACATACCATCTGATAGACGCTTTCATCGAAATAAGAAAGTGGAGTCTCCACAACAGTATGGGGAATATTAATCAATGTTGAATTCTCCATTAGAGAATTAATCATACTATCATCAAAAACCTGATTAAAACGCCATTTTCTATCTAAGTATATTCTTTGAGCCATTTATTTATCCCTTTATAATTATGCCATCAATCATAACATCAACAATCAGTTTTAGTGCTGTAGGATAGTCAATCTTGTTATTCTTCAGAAAATCTCCCATCAGCAGACGTTCAACACTAGACTCATATACAAGCTTGAAAATCTCATAATTAACAAGCTTTACATTTCCTTCTTCAGTTCCTGTCTTTATCAGCTCATACGTCTTTTCCCAACCATTTTCAATACGGCTCGTAAGCTTAGCATATGCCATTGGGTATTTTTCTCCAAGCTGTTGCATTGCACCAAAATCAAAACCATAGTAGTTTTCAGGCAATACGGCCAATATACCTCGAATCTTATCTGTAGTAGATAATGAATCGTCATTATATATTTTATCTTCTGCAGCTTTAATCAAATCAAATGCGTAATCCACCATATCACACATCAATTCATTCTTATCGTTGAACACAGTGTATATGGTCTTCTTACTCATCTTTAGCTCAGAAGCAATATCATCCATTGTGAATTTCGGCCCTTTTTTCTTAAAAACGTTAAGGGCACCTTCTAAAATACGCTCATTCATATTAATCTCCTAAAAACTCCAGTATATATAAATAGTTTCCTTTGTTATGTATTTTAACACAACATAGGAAACTATCTCAATATAAAAACGTTTATACAATATTCACAATTTCTCGGCCTATTTTTTGTTGACAAATTATAAATAAGGGTTTAAGATATGCAATGTAAAAAAGAGAAAGATTTAGGAGGAAAAAGAATGTTCGAAGAAGTATCATTCACAATGTACACAGTTTACGCAGACTACGAGAAATATTGCAAAAAGATGAAAAAGGAAGGTAAAGAACCAGTATCCTTCTTTAAATATGCATTTGGTCAGTTCTAATACTTACAAATACTTACCGGTCGCCAATTGGCGGCCGTTTTTCTTATTACTTTATAACAATTACAGGGTAATTTCCTAATTAAGTAAAAAAAACGCTTCCCCATTAAATGCAATGTCATTAAGATAAGATGACAACAAAAAGAAATAGAGAACTGAGAACCTGAA
>CAMJBT010000009.1 GCA_946403965.1 uncultured Pseudobutyrivibrio sp.
AGCAACTCGTTTATATTATCACGCTTTACTGTTTTTGTCAACAACTTTTTTATTTTATTTTCTTGATTTTCTTTATGAAATCAAGCTTCTGAGCTCTTGCGAGTCAGCTTGTATATAGTATCAAGTGAGTGGCTTTTTGTCAAGCACTTTTTACTAAATTTTCGAGCTGTTTTTGTAAGATATTACTCACACTAAATTTGTGTGATTTGCTCACGCGACAGCTTGTTTATAATAGCATCACAGCACATTCATGTCAACAAATTTCTTAAAAAAATCACAACTATTTTCGTGCCAAATACATGGTATCTTTTATAATATCTTTTTAAGTTCTTCCACATCTTCTATCGTAGTCGCCCAACTGGTTGCAATTCTTATAATCGAATGTTTTTCATCATATTTCTCCCAAAAGCTGTAAGACACCTTTCTTCCAAAATCTTCCAGTTTATCATTTTCAAGTACAATAAATATTTGATTGGTAGGATTTTCCATGTATAAAGTATAACCCTTGTTTCTAAGGTCAGCTCTAAGTAACGCTGCATGTTCAACGGCACTACGGCCCATTTCTAGATATAGATTATCAGTAAATAAAGTATCGAATTGTACTCCCAACAATCTTCCTTTTGCCAATAGCGCTCCGTGTTGTTTTATTTGAGTAAGCATATGTTTTGGTGTATTGCCCTTTGTAAAAACAACTGCCTCTCCAAACAAAGCGCCGACCTTTGTTCCACCTATATAGAATACATCTGATAAGGAAGCTATATCAGACATAGTCAAATCGTCCTGAGCTGCAAGTCCATATGCTAGTCTCGCACCATCTATATATAATGGCATATCATACTCTCTACATATAGAAGAAATAGCTTCAAGTTCCTGTCTAGAATATAGAGTTCCGTACTCTGTTGGGTATGAAATATATACCATCCCCGGATTAACCATATGCTCCGCGCTTTCATCAGCATAATGATCTATAAGCATTTGTTTTAACTCTTCAGCTTGTAGTTTACCTTCGTGGGATGGTAAAGTTATAACCTTATGCCCACTATACTCTATTGCGCCAGCCTCATGAATTGCTACGTGTCCACTTGCCGCTGCAACAACACCATCATAGTTGGAAAGCATGGAATCTATCACAGTCTGGTTAGTCTGGGTACCCCCAACCAAAAAATAAATATCAGCATCAGGGCAATTAATATAAGCCTTAATTTTTTCCTTTGCAGATTGGCAATATTCATCCTGACCATATCCAGGAGTGGATACCATATTAGTCTTTGAAAGAGCCTCCAATACCTTTGGGTGGCAACCTTCAGAATAATCACATGAAAAATACAACATAATTCTCCCTCCCATTACAGTAGCCTTTTTCATAAACCGGAATCGCATATACCAAAATAATTTTTATTTATTTACTATAGGTTCTTGTGGGCTTTTCCCAGTTCTTGTTTTAATAGCTCAAATAAATCAATATATACAAAAACAGGCAACCGCTTTCGCGATTGCCTAATCAATTAACGCAGAGGGTGGGATTCGAACCCACGCGCCCTTGCGGACAAACGGTTTTCAAGACCGCCTCGTTATGACCACTTCGATACCTCTGCATGTATCTCTCGGACACGAATAGTATATTACCATCCACCACCCTATATGTCAACAGAAAAGACGGAAGTTTTTTCAAAAAATCTCTTTTTCAGAATATTGCGACAACAACCGTCTTCTATCTCCTACCTCTTAGAATCGCTTCACCAAATGCCGCATCTTCAGGGGTCGTAACTTTAATATTCATGTATGAACCTTGAATCATGTGTACATCATGGTTAGTAGCCTTTTCAACGACCATAGCATCATCAGTAATGGACGTATCAGCTTCGGCAATAATTTTGTCGTACGCCGAACGAATGAGATTATACTCAAAGCACTGTGGAGTTTGAACAATCCACACATTACTTCTATCGGGAGTATCCAGAACTTTACGATGATCATCTGTAATCTTAACAGTATCTTTTGTTGGCATTCCTACAACGCAAGACTCGTATAAAGCCACCGCTGACATGCATCTATGAATAATATCCACAGTAACAAATGCTCTAGCGCAATCGTGTATCAGAACATAGCCATCATTAATTGCTTGAAGACCGGCGTAAACTGAATCATATCGCTCTTCTCCGCCTTCAACAATAGCAATACATTTGGTAATATGATATCTTTCTATAATTTCCCTACGGCATTTTTCAATATCCCCAGGAGCTACTACCAGAACTATCTGTGTACATTTACTTTCCTGAAAAGTACGAAGACAATGTACCATAAGTGGAGCTCCGCCAATATTCATATATTGCTTCGGTATTTCCTGTTCCATACGCTTGCCGCTTCCTGCCGCAAGTACTATAGCTGTAAATTTATTCATGTGTCGAACCTCATATCAAAGATGAATTAACGCTCTCCTAATTTTAAATTTGGAATAGCATTAAGATCCCAACCGTCTCTTCGGCCAGAGATATATTCGTAATAAGCTGCCGCACCAATCATAGCGCCATTGTCCGTACAAAGAATTGGCGAAGGATGGTAAAATGCAACACCTTTTTCCTGGCACATTTTTTCCATAGCAGCTCTAAGGGTCTGATTAGATGCCACTCCACCGGCAATGGCAAATTTATCCATCTTAAACTCATCAATTGCCATCGCAGCATGCTCGCACAAAGTATCTATAACCGTCTGCTGGAAAGATGCCGCAATATCAGCTTCATTTATAGCTACGCCCTTCATCTGTGCTCCATTTATATAATTGAGCACTTGAGACTTTAAGCCACTAAATGAAAAATCATAAACCCCGTCGGATACCTTGGGACGTGTAAACTGAATAGCATATGGATTGCCATCATGAGCAGCCTTTTCAATTTTAGGACCACCAGGATAGCCAAGTCCAATAGCTCTAGCAACCTTATCAAAGGCCTCTCCCGCAGCATCATCCCTAGTGCGTCCAAGAATTTCATACTTGCCATAATCCGCTACACGCACAAGGTGTGTATGACCACCAGAAACAACTAAACAAATGAATGGGGGTTCTAATTCTTTATTTTCGATATAATTGGCGCTGATGTGGCCTTCAATGTGATGAACACCAATAAGAGGCTTTCCTGTTGCAAACGCAATAGCTTTCGCCTCAGCTACACCTACAAGCAGCGCACCTACAAGACCAGGCCCATAAGTGACAGCAATGGCATCCATATCTTCAAGACCCATATCCGCTTCATCCAATGCCTGTTCGATAACCTGATTAATTCTTTCTATGTGCTTTCTTGATGCGATTTCAGGAACCACTCCGCCATATAAAGTGTGGAGAGGAATCTGTGTAGATATCACATTACTTCTAACATCTCTTCCATTTACAACAACTGCCACTGCTGTTTCGTCGCAGGAGCTTTCAATAGCAAGTATTTTTATTTCTTTAGTATCCATTTATTTCATCCTTTGTAGACAATCTCCAGGTAAGTATCTTCCAATTACCATTAGAATCCTTGCGCAGACAGAAATCCTCGTAGGTTCTATCGTAAGTGCTTCCCTCTCTGACAAAGTAGTTGCATGAAAGGAATGCACATTCGTATCCGTTGATTGTCTTGTATTGAACTTCTTTGGAATCGCTAATAGTGCTAGACACTATTGTTCTGGAACGATTCTTGTAGTCAGTAATTTCTAAATTAAGTGATGCCAGGTATGTATCCCTCGGATTGTACTTAAGGAGCTCATCATCCATAAGGAATCTGGCCTGATCAGCCATCTGTTCAAGTTGTTTTTGATCGTAGTCTTCTGAATAGTAGGCTGTAATTATTCTGTTATACCATTTCACCACAGCACGAGGTGTGGAAGGATATTCCTTCGAAAAATTTTTAGAAACGATAGCTTGTACCTCAGATAACTCAACCTGACGTTCCGCTTCCACAGCTGCATTCTTTTTTGATAAATAGGCATAGTACCCCACAACTAAAGACACCATACATATTACCGCTATAGTAATTCGCAGCACCTTTTTCATATTTACTCCTCCGCAAAATCAAGCTCTAAAAACTTACCGTCCTCCCCTAAAAATGCCTGCGGGAAAATATCACAAACTGCTTTCATATATCTTTTATGACCTGTCATTGATGGTGAAAAATGAGTGAGCCATAGCTCTTTCACTTTGGCATCTCTAGCAACCTTCGCTGCCTCATAGAAGGTCATATGTTTATTCTGTTTTGCTTTGATTAGTTTATCTTCTTCAGCATACATACCTTCGCATATAAGAAGATCTGAACCCTCTGCAGCTTCCACAAGCGAAGCCGTAGGACGGGTATCGGTACAATAAGTAACCTTTATCCCTCGTCTGGCAGCACCCATAACCATATCAGGAGTATAGGTATTGCCTTCATATTCAACACTAGCCCCCTTTTGAAGAGGATTCCACAATGTAACAGGAAGTCCAAGTTTTTTAGCAGCTTCTACATCAAAGCGCCCTTTCCTTGGGATATCAATGGTGTAACCATAGCACAATACGTTGTGATTAACCCTGAAAGCATGAATATGATACCCCAACAATTCAAAGCATTCATCGGCTCCTGATATTTCATGGAAATTAATTTCAAAAGGTAACTCTGGAGCTATGACTCTAAGAGCATTCACAACTCGTTCAAGCCCTTTGGGCCCAACGATTGTGATTGGATCTGTCCTATCGGAATTGCCCATCGACAAGAGCAACCCTGGCAATCCGCTAATATGATCTGCATGAAAATGAGTGATGCAAATAATAGAGATTGGATTCGGAGAGAACCCCGCCTCTCGCAATGCCACTTGAGTACCTTCACCGCAATCCACAAGCAAACCTTCTCCATTAAATCTAAATAAACACGAGGTAAGCCATCGGTTTGGCAATGGCATCATACCTGCTGTGCCTAACAAACAAACATCTAACATTATAATTCCTCAAATTGTCAATTTTCTTGGTTTGTATCCAGTCTTAAAGACATGCAAACCGCATCTTCCACAGGGTCGCTGTAAAAATATTTGCGAACCCCTATCTGCTCAAAACCAATACGTTCGTACAAGCTTCGAGCCACTTCATTCGAAACACGAACTTCTAAAAATAAAGTATCTATGCCTCGAGCCTTCAACAGCTCAACAGATTGTTCAAGTAAAAAACGTCCAACACCCTGTCCACGAAATTCTTTTGAAGTGACTATATCTGGTAACTCTGCTTCTGGCGGAGTAAGATATAGCACAACAAAACCAGCAGGCAATCCATCCTGTTCTGCGATTGCAATAACAGAGTGCTCAGAGGCAAGGGCTTCTTGATAGGATTTTAACGACCAAGGACAACTCATTGATTCCTGTTCAGTTTTAAAAATCCACTCTAAATCTGTTTCTTCAGCGAATCTATATGACAAGCTCATTAAGCCTTTCCTTCCTTCTCCAAGCGTTCTCTTTCTGCCTGAGACAAACGAAGATATTCCGGTCTATGATCTGCCGCAATTTCACAATCACCGTTGGCATAATAAATAGCACCTAGACTAGCCACCGATGATGCATGTTGGCGATTAAGATGAGCTGGAGCGAAACGATATGGCACTTTTATAATATCTGAAATCTTTTCCTTAAAAACAGGTACTCCGTCCCCTAAAAAGGTGACAGGTTGTCCTAACTGATTAATGGTATTTGCGATTTCATTAAAGTCCACTGCACATTGAGACTTCTCAACATTGAAATCCCCTTTTGAATCGAAGGAGTAGAGGCCTGAATAAACCTGCCCCCTACGAGCATCCATAATTGGACAGATAAGGGATGAACTTCCCCACATATTAAATGCCAGTGCGTCTACTGTAGGGACTGACACTATAGGACATCCTAGTGAAAGTCCAAGACCTTTCGCTGTCGCAGAAGCAATGCGAAGGCCAGTGAAAGAACCTGGGCCTGCAGCGACTGCAATTGCATCTATTGTATTTAAATCAAGGTCCACCATCTTAGAAAGCTCATCTAACATTGGAAGCAATGTCTGGGAGTGAGTCTTTTTGTAGCCTGTAGTATATTCACCTATTAAATTATCATCTTCAACAATGGCTACTGATGCAACAAGCCCTGAGCCATCTATTCCTAAAATCTTCATATTACTAACTATTATTCCTATATCTGTTTTATTGAAATCTTTCGATAATCGAAGCCGCGCTCTAAATCCTTTTCAATTGTAATTTGAGTGTAATGTTCTGGAAGGATTTCCTCAATAAGATTAGCCCATTCAATAAGCGACACGCCATCACCATAGACATAATCTTCATATCCAATTTCATCCATTTCCTCAATATCGCCTATACGATAAACGTCAAAGTGGTAGAAAGGAAGGCGTCCCGTATCGTATACCTGCACAATTGTGAAGGTAGGGCTGCAGATTGGCTCGTCTATATTAAGCCCGGATGCAAACCCCTGTGTAAAAACTGTTTTGCCGACACCTAAGTCTCCAATCAATGTAAAAACCTGACCTGGTACAGCCTCTGCTGCAAGCTTACGCCCAACAGCTTCTGTTTCTTCTGGTGAATTTGTTTCTATTATCTCTATCATTTTATCTGTAACTTATAATCCTCTACATGATTTTTAATATAATCAAGGGCTGCTCCGTATTCATTCTGAATATCCGCCTTTGGAATTATGTAAGCATTCACCCTATTGCTATATATAAGCAAATAATCCTTCCAAGTGGAAATTTTGTAGATATATTCCCATGGAAGTTCGGAAGGCTCCTCAGTGGTTGGTGAACTAACTCTAAGTCCCGAATCAAGAAGCTCGTATTTCAAAGGATGCATAAACACTTCCTGTTGCATTTGATTCTTTACTCTGAGCTTGAGACTCATTGGAACATAAAGAAAGAATACAACTGCCATAACAGGGTATAACACTCTATAAATCAATGACAAATCTGAGAACCGCATCAACCATATAGCAATCAGCAAAACAAAAAGTACAACGGAAATAATCCCTTGGCTACTGGTATATATATGGTGAAGGTTGAAGCGATACAAATCCTCTTCCTTTATTTTTACGCTGAAAGAAATATTCTGTCCCATAATCCCATAATTCTCCCTATTTTTCTTACATTTTATCATATTTAATTGCAAAAAAATAGTGAGTCGAAACCCCTAACGACTCACTACCAATTCTTTCTCCTAAAAAGCACACACACTGTTACTTTTCTTCACTGAAATAAAGTATAGTTATTCTAGTGAATATTGTCAACACAATGGGTGCCTCAGAGGATTATTTTGTAAGAATGTCACAATTTCAGCTTCTCAGAACTGTAAATGACAACTTAAACCTTTAAGTTTTATTACTTTTTGTTTAATTTCATTGTAAGAGCTATTCTGCCTTTCTTCTCATCAACAGAAAGAACCTCTACATCCACAATATCTCCAACAGAAACAACTTCAAGAGGATGCTTGATATAACGCTCTGTCATTTGCGAAATGTGAACGAGGCCGTCCTGGTGAACACCGATATCAACAAATGCACCAAAATCGATAACATTTCTGACAGTACCCTTAAGCTGCATTCCCGGCTTCAAATCCTTCATTTCAAGAACATCGCTCTTTAAGATTGGCTTTGGCATGTCTTCTCGTGGATCACGCCCTGGCTTTTCAAGTTCTTTAACAATATCCTCCAAAGTCATCTCACCAACACCTAATTCTGTTGATAAAGCTTTTATATTTGTAATGCTCTTGTGGATATCCTTGAGTGTGCCTGCTGCAATATCCTTTGTATCATAACCAAGCTTTTCAAGAAGTGTCTTAGCAGCATCATAGCTTTCAGGATGAACAGCTGTGGCATCAAGAGGATTCTTTCCTCCAGTAATACGCATGAAACCAGCACACTGTTCAAATGCCTTAGGGCCAAGCTTGGGAACTTTTTTAAGCTCTGCGCGAGAATTGAATCGTCCATTAGTCTCACGGTATTCAACGATATTCTTCGCAAGTGTTTTGTTGATACCAGAAACATATTCAAGAAGTGATGCAGATGCAGTGTTAAGATCTACACCTACCGCATTAACACAAGTCTCTACAACTCCAGCAAGTGTCTCATCCAATTTCTTTTGGTTCATATCATGCTGATACTGACCTACTCCCACTGATTTTGGATCAATTTTTACAAGCTCGGCAAGTGGGTCCTGAAGACGACGGGCCATAGATGTAGCACTACGCTGCCCTACATCAAAGTTTGGGAACTCCTCTGTAGCAAGCTTACTAGCAGAATAAACTGATGCTCCTGCCTCATTTACAATGATATATTCAACCTTTTCAGGAATTTCTTTGAGCATATCAACAATAATCTGTTCCGACTCACGACTAGCTGTACCATTACCCAACGAAATAAGGGAAACATTATATTTTTTTATTAGAGCTTTGATAACCTTTTTTGTTTCTTCAACCTTGTTCTGAGGAGCAGTTGGATAAACTACAGTAGTATCAAGCACCTTTCCTGTAGCATCTACAACTGCAATCTTACAACCTGTTCTAAAGGCTGGATCCCATCCAAGAACATTTCGGCCAGCAATCGGTGGTTGCATAAGAAGCTGAGTAAGATTCTTTCCGAATACTTTTATAGCTCCATCCTCAGCAATTTCTGTAAGATTATTTCTGATTTCATTTTCAATAGAAGGCGCAATAAGTCTTGAGTATGCATCTTCAATTGTAGAGATTAATGCCTGATTCGTATTTACGTTATCTCTGCTAATAATTTTTCTTTGTAGATAATTGATTATGTCATCTACTGGTGCATCAATAGAAACTTTTAAAATCTTTTCCTTTTCACCACGGTTGAGGGCAAGAATTCTATGGCCCGGAAGCTTTGCAATAGCCTCATCATAATCATAGTAATTTTCGTATACAGACTCTGCCTCAGCATCTTTTGCCTTTGAAACAATACGGCCATTTTTAAATGTCTTTTCGCGAATCCAAGTACGATAGTCTGCATCATCTGAAATACTTTCTGCAATAATATCGCACGCACCAGCAATTGCTTCCTCACATGTATTAACGTCCTTTTCCGGATTTACGAAGGCCTTTGCCTCTTCCTCAAGAGACTTGTCTGTCATCTGAAGAATGATGATATTTGCAAGTGGCTCTAAGCCTTTTTCCTTGGCAATAGTAGCTCTTGTACGGCGCTTTGGTCGGTAAGGACGATATAAATCATCAACTGCAACCTGAGTAGTCGCCTCTAAAATTGCCTTTTTAAGCTCCTCTGTAAGAAGCCCCTGTTCTTCAATAGATGCAAGGCATGTAGCCTTTTTATCTTCAAGATTTCGTAAATACGTAAGTCTTTCTGCTAATGTTCTAAGCTGCTCATCATTTAGACCACCTGTGGCCTCCTTTCTGTATCGGGAAATAAATGGCACTGTATTTCCTTCATCCAAAAGCCCAATAGCCGCTTCTACCTGAGCCGCTCTTACCTGTAGTTCTGATGCGATTTGTTTAGTAATATCCATGTTGTAACTCCTAACTGTAAAAACTCTAATTAAAACATTTTCTTTATCTTTGACGATAATTCACGAACAATTATCGACATAACCCAAGTACATATAATACAAACTAGCATTAATGCAAATATCTCTCTATGTGCATAATTCTGAATATTCAAATGAGAATAGAATAAAATCATTATTCTGTGATGGGTTAAAATGATGAACCAACTAATTCCCGAAAGATATGTTATGAACTTATAGCTGCCCTTTTCAGGTGAGATTTCCACATCCCTGAGTGCAATCAACATTGTCATACTGATTGCAAAATAAATTAGCTCGCTTAATTCCTGATTCAGTTTTAAAAATGAAAGACTTGGCACGAATCCTATAAGACAAAAGTACACAAAAATCAGCAAAGACAAAATAGCAGATATACGTCTAAGCACCTTTGGAATTTCTTTGTCAGCAAATACTTCGTGAAGCAACATTCCAATATAAAAATAAACCATCACAAAAAGCGGATTCATAAGCTGTGTGAATGAAAATGGGTTATGAATAAGTAATATAAATACATACCATATCATCATCACCACAAGAGTAATATATTTAAACTTCTTTAGAAGCTTTGCCAATAGTGGAAACAAAAGATAGCATACAACTATACACGACATGAACCATTCGCCAATCAAATAGAAATTAAACACTATCAGTTGAGAAACTCCGTCCATTCCAATTAACGTAAGAAGGAATCTACTAATTGGAAGGTCGTGACCAACCACTTGATTGTTTACCAAAAAGCAGATTAAAAACATAATTGTGTAGGCTACATAAAACGGTATAAAAAGCCCTTTAAATCTGCGCAGGTAATATTTACCAAGAGGAATTTCATCCTCATGGTTGTACATAAGCGCATAACCAGAAATAATAAATAAAAACAAACTGGCTGGACGAGCTAAGATATTAAAGAAATAAGTATAGCCATTTATAGATGGATCAGGTCCATTGCCCGAAATTGTGTATTCCACAAAAAAATGATAGAAAAAAATAAAGAACACGCCGATATCACGAAGGATATCAAGGCCGATAATTCGCTTTTTCATATTAGTCTCCTAGAAATAATTTTCTAGTTAAGTATATAAAAAATGGATTGGGATAGCAACTTAGTCAATGGCATAATTAAAAAGGAGCCTCCGCATGGAGACTCCAAATTGATAACTATTTATGATGCTGCCTGAGTAGAATCCTCTTCTTCCTCAGCATCTTCTACTTTATTCTTTGCTGCAATAACCTCAACAACTACCTGATCAGCTCTTGTGGTTACTTCAACCTTCTTGTTCTTTGCTATTGCTAAATCAGCAACTGTAACTGTGTCACCTAGTCTGAGTGAACTGCAATCAATTTCAATTTTCTCGACTACATCCTCAGCCTTTGCCTTGTAAGCAACTTCTGAAATCAGCTGCTCTAAAACACCTTCAGTAACAGCTTCCTTGTTCTTAAGAACAACCTCGGCTGTTGCATGGATAACCTCGCCTTTAACGAGCTCCTGGAAATCCATCTCTAAAATCTGATGCTTTGCTGCATCGAAATGCAATTCCTTTAATAACACATTGTACTTCTTTCCTTCCAAGTCAAGTGTCATCTGAGTGTGTCTGCTCTTCCTAAGAGCCTCAGCCTCTTTTACCTCGAACTGGAGTGGGATTGATTGCTCGATATCTCTACCGAACAGGTTACCTGTAACGTAGCCTTCTCTTCTCAACCTCTTTGCTTTCTTTTCCATGTCACGTCTTTGTACCTTGTAAGTATCCATTTGTCTCTTCCTCCTAAAATACAAATATTTGAGCAGGGAAATTTGCGGAATGTCGATATTCAATTGGCGTTTCGTTTGTTTCTCGTGTTCGAATATGTTATAGTCCTCTTTTTTCAAATAGTCAAGCCCGAAATCGGAAGTCTTTTGATAATTCTTCTGAATAATACAAAAATGACTGACACTAAGTGCCAGTCATTTCATTTTATAATGCCTCTACATTTCTTGTTGCTACAACGTCCACGCCAGTTTCGCAAACGTTTTTCACAACCACATCGCCAATATGAATTGGAGCTTTCATTACTGCTGCATCAATCTCCTTCATTACATCCGCAATTTTATCCTTTGGAATGTTTGATTTTGTTTTAACTGATACACGAGGCTTGTCACCGCCTAAAATAACAGCTGTAGATGTAACTGTTCTCTCAGGATGTGTAACTTCGTTTTTGGCGTAGTTTTCTCCAATCTTGCAGGTGTTACCTGTTACAGATAAAACCTCTCCATTTTCTAGCTCTACTGTAATCGCACAACCCATTGGGCAGCCGATACATGTTAATTCTCTTTTTTCCATCTTCTGCCACTCCTTTTACTCATTTTCAATCTTTACTGTAATCTTTTTAAGACCTGGCTTTTCAGCAAGCTTATCCTTAAGAAGGATTACCTGCTCCATCTCACCTGGTGCCATGATTCGTTTCTTATTGTGCATTACTCTTTCGTCGTCAAAATATACACTTACAAATGAATCCTTGTAAACAGCTCCGACACGGAATCGAACTGTAAGTTTATCATCCATTCTGTCTACATTTATTGTAGATGGAACAGTGTAACGAGCACCTTCTGTTGCTACAATTTCAATATCAGCTGCTCCTTCAGAAAGCTCTCCCTTAACAAACTTAGCAGCATTCTGTCCTGCTCTGTCTGCTTCCTCAGAAACATAATCAACAAGATCGTGTACGTGAAGAACATTGCCACAGGCAAATACTCCTGGGATATTTGTCTCTAATGATTCATTTACAACTGGGCCGCTTGTGATTGGGCTCATTTCCACGCCTGCATTTCTTGAAAGCTCATTCTCTGGAATAAGACCGCAAGAAAGAAGCAATGTATCACATGTGTATCTTTCCTCTGTACCTGGAATTGGCTTGCCCTTGTTATCAACTGCTGCAATAGTAACAGCTGTAAGATGCTCCTTGCCCTCGATATCAACAACTGTGTGCGAAAGCTTAAGAGGAATTCCAAAGTCATCGAGACACTGAACAATATTTCTCTTTAAACCTCCTGAATAAGGCATAAGCTCTGCTACAACCTTGACCTTTGCGCCTTCAAGTGTCATACGACGTGCCATGATAAGACCGATATCACCTGAACCTAAGATGACAACCTCACGTCCCGGCATATATCCTTCGATATTTACAAGACGCTGAGCTGTACCTGCTGAAAAAATACCTGCTGGTCTGTATCCTGGAATATTTAAAGCTCCTCTTGGACGCTCGCGACAACCCATTGCAAGGATAACAGCCCCTGCTTTAATCTGATACATTCCATCCTCACGACTCATAGCTGTGACTACTCTGTCGTTTGAAATATCCATAACCATTGTATTGAGCTTATACTCTATTTTTGCATTAAGAACCTTTTCAATGAAACGATATGCATATTCTGGTCCTGTAAGCTCTTCTTTAAATGTGTGGAGTCCAAAACCATTGTGGATACACTGATTAAGAATTCCACCAAGCTCTTTATCTCTTTCTAAAATAAGAATTTTATCTACTCCAGCATTTCTAGCTGCAACTGCAGCTGCAAGTCCAGCTGGACCACCGCCAACAATAACAATATCATAATTCAACATTACTGCTCGCCTCCCTTCTGATTTTTGGTGCGCTCCATTACAATATTTGAGCGACCACCGCTCTTTGTTATTTCTTCATATTTAAGGCCGAGCTCTCTGTGAAGAATTTCCATTGTCTTTGGAGAACAGAAACCTGCCTGACATCTACCCATTCCAGCACGTGTTCTTCTCTTAACTCCATCAAGTGAACGAGCGCCTAAAGGTCTATGAATAGCGTCAAGAATTTCCCCCTCTGAAATAGATTCGCAGCGGCAAATGATGTTACCATAAGCTGGATTTTTCTTGATTAATTCATTTCTTTCTTCTACAGAAAGATTTTCTGGGTTCATAACATCTTTACGTGTGCTAATCCAATTAGCCTTTGATGTGAGCCCCATCATGTCCTTTAACATATTTCCTACCATCTCACCGATAGCAGGTGAAGATGTAAGACCTGGTGACTCAATAGCAGCACAATCAATAAAGTGAGGTGCCCCATCTACTTCACCTATAATAAACTCGTGACGCGCCTCATGTGCACGAAGTCCTGCAAATGATGTAATAACCTTTCTCATTGGAAGATTCTTTACATGGTCATTTGCCTTTGCAATAAGATCATTGATGCCATCAGCTGTTGTGTTTGTTCCTTCCTTATCATCAATATCAATCGCTGTTGGTCCAACAATAAGATTGCCATGAACAGTAGGCGATACAAGGACGCCCTTGCCAAGGTTTGTAGGCTGTGGGAAGATTGTGTGGCTAACGTGATTTCCAACTTCTTTATCAAGCAAGCAATAGTCACCTCGCCTTGGAATAATTTCAATCTTGTCATCAGGCTTACTTACCATATTATGGATAACTCCTGAGTAAACACCTGCTGCATTTACAACATATCTAGAAACATACTCACCATTGTTAGTGCGAATGTGCCATAGTCCATCTTCGTCTTTAACAATATTCTCAACCTTAGTATTAAATCTAAAGTCGACTCCATTTACATTTGCGTTTTCTGCCATTGCAATGCAAAGCTTGAATGGGCAGATGATTCCACCAGTTGGGGCATATAACGCTCCTTCTACATTGTCTGAAAGATTTGGCTCCATCTCTAGAGCTTCCTGGCGTGTAAGAATCTTTAATCCCTTTACACCATTTTTAACGCCTCTGTCATAAAGATCCTGAAGTCCAGGCAAAGCCTCCTTGTGAATACATACAACCATAGAACCATTTCTTTTGAACGGAATGTCCAAATCACGGCAAAGGTCATCCATCATCTCATTTCCACGTACATTTAATTTAGCCATCAATGAGCCTGCAGCGGCATCAAAACCTGCATGCACAATTGCCGAATTTGCTTTTGATGTACCCTCACATACATCCTCACATTTTTCAAGTACACAGACGTTAGCCTCATATTTTGAGAGTTCTCTTGCAATTGCGCTTCCCGAAACGCCTGCGCCTATGATTATGACATCATACAACATATTTTTATCTCCTAACTAATAATTTACAGTTAATAATAAATAAGGAGTCGGTAATTAAACGCATCTCATCATGCGTTCAATACCGACTCCAATCCTCAGTGTATCAATAATAAAGTTTAAAATGGTTTCAGTATTGAATACTGAATAACTAATGCATTTGACATAAATGAGTTTTGCTCATTAACCAAACATCTGAGCAGCTGCAAGTGCGTTGTAAAGAAGGGATGCTACAACACCACCACAGATAGGAGCAACTGCTGGAATCCATCCGTAGCTCCAGTTACCATCCTTCTTGCCGAAGTTTGGTGCAAGACATATATATGCAATACGTGGAGCTGTATCTCTTGCTGCATTCATTGCGTATCCTGTAAGACCACCAAATGAAGCACCACAAGCAACGATTACACCATATACAAGTACCCAAACTGTACGGTCTGAACCAGCTGGAATAAGAGCAAGTGTAAATACAAGTACGAATGTAGCTACAAACTCTGAAAGGAAGTTAAGAACCTGATTTGGAATTGAAGGTGCTGTACAGAAGCATCCTCTAACAACTGCATCATCAGCTGTCTCTCTGATGTGATCCTTGTAAAGAAGCATAAGGATAGCTGCACCAACGAAACCTCCAAGCATCTGTGCAACAATCTGTCCTGGTACTGTGCTCCAGTCACCACTTCTGATTGCAATACCAATTGTAACTGCAGGGTTGAATGCTGATGGGCATCCTGTAAAATTGCTCATGGCAAATGCAGGAACCATAACTGCCATTCCCCATCCAATAAGGATATGAACAGCTCCGCCGCCCTTGAATCCTGATTTGTTTAGAGAAACATTACAGCAAACACCATCACCAAGTAATACAAGTAAAATAGTACCTATAAACTCGCCTACATAAACTGACATATACATTTACCCCCTTTATTAAATTATTAAATTTATTTAGCCCAGCCTCTTGTAGCTGCAACTGCCTGGGACCAACCTTTGATAGCAGCAGCTCTATCAGCATCTGTCATTTCAGGCTTGAACTCCTTGTCAACTGACCAGTTCTGAATAACATCTTCTTTGCTCTTCCAGTAACCAACTGCAAGACCTGCCAAGTAAGCAGCGCCCATAGCTGTTGTCTCTACACAGCTAGGACGAAGAACGTCAGTGTTGATAATATCAGACTGGAACTGCATCAAGAAATTGTTATTTGATGCACCACCATCAACCTTAAGAGCTGTAAGATGCTTACCAGAATCAAGCTCCATAGCATGAAGAACATCATATGTCTGATATGCAAGAGACTCAAGTGTAGCTCTGATAATGTGATATTTATTTACACCACGAGTAAGACCTGTAATAGCTCCACGTGCATAAGGATCCCAGTAAGGAGCACCAAGACCTGTAAATGCAGGTACAACGTAGCATCCGTTTGTATCCTTAACTCGTGTAGCAAAGTATTCTGAATCTGGTGAAGAATCAACAATCTTTAATTCATCACGAAGCCACTGAATAGCAGCGCCAGCAACGTATACAGAACCTTCAAGAGCATATGTAACCTTTCCATCAAGTCCCCAAGCGATGGTAGTAAGAAGATCGTTCTTTGAGAAGATTGGCTTCTCACCTGTGTTCATAAGCATGAAGCAACCTGTACCGTATGTGTTCTTTGCCTCGCCCTCTTTGTAACATGTCTGTCCGAAAAGAGCAGCCTGCTGATCACCTGCAGCGCCAGCAATACGGATTGGTCCGCCAAAGAACTCTGGATCAGATTCACCATAAATGCAGCTTGAAGGCTTAGCCTCTGGAAGCATGCTCTTTGGAATCTCAAGAATCTGACATAATTCATCATCCCACTCTAAAGTATTGATGTTGAATAATAATGTACGGCTTGCATTTGAATAGTCTGTTACATGTACTTTGCCTTTTGTAAGTTTATAGATTAACCAAGAATCTACTGTACCAAAGCAAAGCTCACCTTTTTCAGCTCTTTCACGTGCGCCCTCAACATTATCAAGAATCCAACGAATCTTTGTACCAGAGAAATATGGATCAAACTTAAGGCCAGTCTTCTGCTGGAACTTCTCAACAATTCCTGGAATCTTTCCTTTCATCTGCTCAGCAAAATCTGCTGTACGACGGCACTGCCATACAATTGCATGATGTATAGGCTGGCCTGTAGCTCTGTCCCAAACAATAACAGTTTCACGCTGGTTTGTGATACCGATTGCTGCAATATCATCTGCTGTTGCACCCACCTTCTGCATAGCTGCACGAGCTACAGAAAGTTGTGTCTGCCAGATTTCATTTGCATCATGCTCAACCCAACCTGGCTGTGGAAAATACTGTGTAAATTCCTTCTGTGCAACTGAGCACATCTCACCTTTTTCATTAAAAAGGATACATCTGTTACTTGTTGTTCCGGCGTCAAGAGCCATTACATATTTTGCCATTATTACTCCTCCTTTTTTGCCTGTCGGCCAACTATTGATCGGAGAGGCTATACCAACGTCCTTAAAGCTTCCATACCTCTTGATTTGTGGTAGATACGGCAAGCACCCCGTTATTAAGAGCGTTCATCACATCATC
Organism: uncultured Pseudobutyrivibrio sp.; assembly: GCA_946403965.1. Classification (GTDB taxonomy): domain Bacteria; phylum Bacillota; class Clostridia; order Lachnospirales; family Lachnospiraceae; genus Pseudobutyrivibrio. The sequence goes on from CAMJBT010000009.1 coordinate 17,148, forward strand.
GCGGTCACTGATTAGTCCGCCTGCCAAAACAGGTACCCTACTTACCTGATTTACCTTTTTGATAATTTTAGGTAATACAATACCAGGAAGTATTTCGATGACATCCGGCTGTGTAATTCCGTGACGATCCTGTTTTTCAATATTTACAAGAGCCATACTATCTATCACGAAATATCTAAGCACAGTATATAGACCTAACTCCTTTGCCCTACCGATAAGATTTCCCTTTGTGGTGATTATTCCATCAGCCTGGGTATTGTTTTTTATAAAGTCGACTGAAATTTCTTTGGTGTTGTTCAGACCTGTAATAAGATCTAAATGCACCATTGCAATTTTTCCTGATTCCTTAATTTTTGACACGATACCTGGAATCGTACAAACATCTCCATATAAAATGAAGATAATCTCACAATCAGTACGAACTGCTTCCCCCAATCCCTCATCGTCTTTAATGGCTGCTATCACTGGATTTGCTTCCAGTTTTTCAATGAAGTCTCTATGCATTACTTATACTCCTCAATACCCCCTATCGCTTTTAGACACAAAAAAAGAACATGCCTAAATATGCAAGAGCTCCAACTCTTGAAACAGCCACATTCTCATCTCTCACGGGCATTTATTAACTTTACTAATTAAATAATACACGACATGTGAGTAAATTTCAACATATAATTTTCACATTTTCATCTTCTTGTGTACACATTTCACCAAACTTGGTTTTCTTATCAGTTAAGTTTGTTGGAAAAAGTGCATATAACCTCTGTTGCAAAGATCGTTAAATTAATCACTTTTTACTTTATAGGAACTACAGAGATATTTCCAATACATAAAAAGACCCTCATCAACACTGATTTGGGTCTGTTTTGCACTTATTCTTTTTCTTGCTTATTAACTATACCTGGGGTCGGCTACTATTTTGTACCTACGGAGAGTAGAGTTAAACTATTTATTTCCCATATTCCAACTATTTATCAACTCTGCCAGCTGGTCTCCTGCATCAGGGATATCCTCGCAATAGATGCTAGCTCCTGGTACAACTTCTGCAGTTGGGCAAAGCTCCTCTATCTCTGATATCGTATTTCCGTATCCACTACTTCCATGGGTTATGATTAGATAGATTGTCTTTCCGTCGAAGTCATTGTTCTCCAAAAAGGTTGCCACAGGCATTGGGATAGAGCCCCACCATAATGGATAAATAAGAATTATTGAATCGTAGTTGGAAACGTCTATTGGTTCAATACCAGGTCTTGCCTGAGCTTTAAGTTCGTCGCTGGCCACAGCTATGGTATCGCTGTAAGAAGATGGGTACTTTTCCCCTTTAAGAGTGATTGCCTCTGATTCAAATCCAGTAATATCACAAACCATCCTTGCCAAAAGCTGGTTATTGCCCATCATTTCTCCATCAGACATAAGGAGAGATGCTCCAGAAACAGCATCAACATCTGGCTCAAAATTGCTATTTCCAATTCTTGTAAAATAAACTACCAGCGGCTTTTCGCCTTGCCATTCCACTGTTTCCTGGGGCTGTTTATCTGCATAGGAAATCTCGACACTTCTTCTCTGACGATTTAAGAATGGAACCCCAAAGATTCCAAGAGCAACTGCAATTACACTTGCAATAACGATACATGAAACAGCAAGCTTCTTTCTCTTAGCATGCCAATATCCATGCATTCCACCATGGATTACGCTAAGAGTGAGCACAGCAGTAGCAAGATAACGGTGCAAATCAGCACTTCCCATAACATGGAACCAGGTAAACAAAAATCTTGATACGCCCATGCTACTGAACATAAGAATTATTATTGTCGTAAGGAGCAGCGCAGTAATAACATCAAAGAATCTACGGGACGCAGGCTTGTCTTTTTTCAGCAGTGTTTTAGCCCACCAATTTTTGATGCATAGGTGAATGATTAGACATACAAAAAATCCTATTCCAAGTAGTTCATGCACATTGTTGCCAATGAAAACATACATCATCTGAACCACCAGAATTAGATACATAAGAATATCCACTACCACTCCGATTCTTTTTTTCATATACTCCTCCAATTTCTGCCAGGTGTTAACTGGAATTTTGTACCATTTATAGAAACATTAGTAACCATCGCGAAAGATTACCGACACATGAGTTTTTTTATTATCAGGGTCGGGATACTCCTTCTCAAAATGCATACCTATGGATTCTGCTGTCTTATAGGAACCCACATTGGTATATTTGCAATATGAATAAAGTGCTGGGTAATCCACAATCTCCAATCATTTCAAAGGTATCTTTCAAGCATACAGCCCATAGCCCAAAACCATTTTCCTGGTACCGGTTCATATTTCTTTCAATCCCATCTCGATTCTCACATTATTTTCTTCAGGGCCTTTATTTGAGTATGCATATCTATCAAAGCCAATAATTTCAAAGCCATGCTTTTTATAAAACTCAATTGCCTTATGATTAAAGCTCTGAGTTTCCAAAACAGCCATTCTTGCACCACTGATCTTAGCTTCCTCTAAAATCTGCTCTAGCAATGCGCCGCCAACACCCGCTCTGCGGTTCGCATCGTCAAATACGCAAATATTAGATATACGATATCTGTTATTCCACTGCTCTAAAAATCCTTCCACAAAGCCTATGAGAGTATTGCCTTCAAATGCTCCAAAAGCCTTTGGATTTTCAAGCCAGTCAGAAAGAATATCATCATCTAATGGCATCACCATCTCTTTGCCAAGTTTGGTCCATTTCATAGAAAAGCCTTGTTCTGATGGCTCTATGGAAAGCACCCTGTCTGTTTTGATATCCGCATGATATTTCTTGTTTTTAAATTTCTTATAATCTAGCTCTTTGATTGTCATCCGTTTCCACCATGCTAATTTAAATTAACACAAAAATTTTCTATTTTTCTTTTTGAAGAACAGCCAGAACAAGACATCCGCAAGCTATAGCTGCATTTCCACTATACCCAGATCTAATAGCCGCTATAAAAAAAAGTATAGCGCTTATATATAGTGCAACCTTTACTGTTTTTACTTTATTCATTTTTTATGTCCCTCCTATTGTAGCTAAACTATTCGACAAATCCCGATTTACACGCGTATTTGCGATTTGCAGCAATCCGCGTGTCGCGTTTTCCAGCATTAGACACGCAGCATTGACTTTTTCCAAATTCCGCGTGTAAGTTTTTTCCTGAATTGACACGCGTTATTAATCTTTTCCCGTTTCCGCGTGCATGGTTTTTTCTAGATTGACACGCGTTAATGAAGGATTGCCCATTCCACGTGTATAGATTTCCTTAAATTTCTATTTTTTTCCTGATATCTGACACGCCATTAATTCAAAATGTTAAAATCGCGTGCTCACAGCCTCTAAAGCCTACACGCGCATTCTGACAAACTTAAAATTCGCGTGTCAAATCCACATTTTCCCTACACGCGTCTTTGCACTAAATTGAAATCTGCGTGTATGGGCCACTCATAACCGGCACGCGATTCCAAAAGAACTTCAAATCCGCGTGCTCGCATCTCTAAAAACTCTTATGCAACTTCCAAAAATCAATTGTTTCCTGCAAATCAGCTTCATCTACAAAAAGATTCATTTTCTTTCCAATCGCTATCGCCATGTCTACATACATATTGGCTCTTGCAGTGATTACGTGCTCTCCTACAACAAGGTCATCCTTAAGCGAATGAGTAGAATCTATACCTTCAAGTATTCCTGCATTATCCAGTTCATCTACGCCATTGCATATTCCAGCAACCAACTGCATATTAGCCGCTACAGCTCGGATAAATGAATATACTTCTTCATTTGCAATCGATGAAATATCTCCGCCTGGTACTAGAAGCAGTTCTACCTCTTTTGGATCAATATCTTTCAAAGCACAAGTTGCATTCAGAGAGAATTTCTCCTGAGCAGTAACTGGCTTACCATCTACAGTAGCAAAGACCAATTCATGTCCGCAGTACTGAAGAAAATAATTGGTGATAACGATTTCATATATACAACAAGTTTCATATAACAATACAACTGTTTTCATAATATGGTCCCTTCAAGTTGAAAAAATATAAACCTCAAATTACCTATTTCTAATCTTTTTCACATTATGATTCATTAAATGTCTTCCAAGATTCTTGTAAGCAAATGCTTTGAGCACTGACATCTCCTGATGATGTTCCTTAAGCAATTCATCTGGGGAGTCATACACTCCAAAATCCTGGTTAATACCTTCACTTTGGATGTAAGTATTGTTTCTGTTGAATTCAATAGTTGGATTTCTAAAATCTTTTACAGCTACTCCATACCCACAGAATGCGCCATCACATCCAGGATTCTTCTCCTGAAGTTTATTTAAATAAGCCTTATCCAAAATGAACGCTTCCAGCTCGTACCATTTTCCCTCAAAGAAAACCTCAACCCAGCTATGGAATACATTCTTCGGTGCATTTCTATAAACAAATCCAGTCATTGCACCTTCTTGCAGTTTCTTATCAATTGTAAATCCATGAACACGACAAGGGATTCCGCAACTTCTAAGCAACGCCATAAAAAGAGTACCTTTTGTATTACACTGTCCATACCCATCAGCTAATACCTTTGATGCAGGAATACTATCATCAACGTTATATCCAAAAAGGATTTCATCCCTCACATAATTATAGATAGATTTTAGGCGCTCATATTCATTCAAATTCTTCCAGCCTCGCTTTTCAATAAGGATCTGAATGCTTTTATTTGAATAATCTAGCATCCTTGTTTCTTGTAAATACTGTTCCATTATGTCCCCTGAAATATAATTATTTAAAACTATCAGCGAATTATACTCAATTCTCCATCATAGCTATGGCCTCCTCAACAGACACGCACTGCGCAAATCTTTCAGGCCACATCATTTCGTTGTAGTATCTGTATGTCGTCTCGTCATCCATGTAATCATTGTCAAAGGTAGAATTAGTTCCTGCTGGAATAATTACCTGAAAGCCTCTTTCAAATGCAGATTTTACTGATGCATCAATACAGAAATTAGTTTGTAAGCCAACCATCATTAATCGCTTATCTTCCTGTTCCTGTAAGTATTGAGCCAACGCATTATTCCCAAAGCTGCTGTTGATTGTCTTAAGATAAACCTTTTCCGCCTGGTTTTGTCACTCTTACCGCCTCACCAAGGGCTTTCAGTTTATCTTCACGAGTAAACAGGGGCTACATTGGACCAAGCAGCATCGTCATGTCAAATGTATCATCTTCGAACATAGACAAATCAAGTGCATTCCCCTGAATGGCATTGATTGGTTCTGTGCCTGCTCCAACTTCAAGGATATTTGGCTCGGAAATACCTTCCAGACATTCTTTTATATATTTCATAGTGGTCAGATATTCCACCTGCCCATGCTTGGAGAGGAGGCGACCTTCTTCATCATAATTGTTGTAGTATTCCTCAAGAGAATTCATAATTCCCCCATAAAGTTACTTCTTAATCTTTCTAATACAAAAGCTGACAGCTTCTGCATTTATGTTCTTGCAAAAACCATCAGCTTTATAATTGCATTTTATTCTTCCCAATGCTCTAATTCGTCAGCCGGATAAGCATCCGTCCAATGAAATGGTTGTAGTTTTGCTAATTCCACAAACTTAAGCTGATTATCCCTAGTTGTAACTGCGACCTGGACATCAGTGCCCCAATATCTAAGTCTCTCCTGGCAAATGCCGCATGGTGATAAAACTCTGAACTCGGAGTTTTCATCATCCCTGACAACACACATACAATGTGTCACTTTCTCATTATATTTATGAGCTTCAAGCATCGCCCCAGTCTCAATACATAAGCAAGCTGCTGAATTAGCCGTATCATTTGACACGCTGGTGTAATAGTGATTTGCAGAAGTATGGACGACGCCAGCGCCCCCCCATCCCTCTGGGTATCTCTTCTCAATTAGTTCAACTGCCAAACGGTACATTTCCTGTTCTACGATTATATTTCTCATTGTGAATCTCCTTAATTAAATAGTTTGTTCTACATCATATAACTAAAAAATTAAGGTCTGCACACTATTTAGCACCTCTTAGTTTCGTATTTTTCATAAACTAAATTCCACCCTTTCTCACACTGCAAGTCTCATAGAATATGCTACACATTATATATTTTGTGAAGAAGTAATTCAACCTTAAGTTTTGATATATAAAACAAAACCAGGCCCTCATCCAATGGATTTAGGTCTGGTTCATAATAAACAATATCTAATTTGCTTCAAGATACTCAACAATCGGTTCTATATACTTTATATCAGAAACATCATAGGAAGAAGACATCTTCTCAATCGCCATCTTTTCTTCTTCAGTGGTGTCCTTCTTCTTTCTAAGGGCTGACACAAACATCTTCATGGCAATCCTTGATGGTGCCTTCATCTTTTCGTAGTTGAAGCCACCCTGGCAGTAAAATAATTTAATGTATTTCTTCTGCTCCTCTGTAAGGGTGTTTTGAAGAAAAACATCAATATCTGGGCTGTCATTAGGGCTGCCACCTACGCAAAACATAGCAAGGCGCTTATCCTTCCAGTTAACAGCTTTTCCAAGGAACCACTTGCCTTTAACAATATTCCCCGCCATTGCCCAACCACCGTAGCAGATGGCATCATAGCCTGCAAAGAAATCATCGCTTTTCTTCTGAGCATCCTTAAATTCCAGAAGATCTCCATTCACCCTGTCTGCAAGCCACTGTGCATATCTTTTGGTAAAGCCTGTCTGTGATGTGTAAATAATTAATGTTTTCATAACTCACTTAGATTCCTTTCCATTTTCATAATTGTTTGTATGGTTGTTTGTAGGCTCTTATCATCTATTCCGTCAAAGATGCGTCCGATGATGTAGATACTCTGTTTCCCGTTATTATCATTTTTCTCCAAGAACTCATTGCATTTATCTGTGACGAATATTCGCTGCTTTCGCTTGTCCTTTTCATCTGGAGAAGTAGATACGAAGCCCTTTTTCTCCAGCTTCAGTAAAATCTGCTTTACATTCTGATGAGAACTTCCCATAACATCTGAAAGTTCATTGAGTGTGGGTGGCTCCTTACATAAGTTAATGCAGATTATGGCAAAGAACTGTTTCCAGGTGATTTCCTTAAAATATGCATCAGCCGCAGCCTGGTATCTGTTATCAAATGCACTGAGTAGTCCCAGCAGGAAAGGCTGTGGAGGCATATCCCCAAACTGCACTTTATCGATATTCATCACTTCATCATAATTCATATTCGTCCCTCTTCAAATTAAGTAATATGTTACCTATATGAATAATGTAATATATTACCTATTCTTTGTCAACTATTTTCATCAAGAAAAAACCAGGCCCTCATCCAATAGATTTAGGTCTGGTTCATACTAAACAATATCTAATTTACTTCAAGGTACTCAACTTAAAGTAACTAAAAAAGCACGTTCTAACCAACGTGCTTTTCTTATCTATACCTGTGCCTTTATAATTGCTTCATATAAATCATCATACTCTTCAAAAGCTGGGTACTGAGGATAATCCTTTTTTATCTGTTCTGTTGTTCTAAAGAGGAATCCTGCCTTCGAAGCTTCAATCATCGCTAAATCGTTGAAGCTATCACCACTGGCAATAGTTTCAAAACCACAAGTCTGGAGTGCTCTAACAGTTGTAAGCTTGCTCTTGTCGCATCGCATTTTATAGCCAGTAATCTCTCCATTGTCTGCAACTACTAATTCATTACAGAAAATAGTAGGCATCCCAAGCTTTTCCATCAGAGGGCCAGCAAATTGTGAAAATGTATCACTGATAATAACAACCTGTCCTTGGGCTCTAAGCTTATCCAAAAACTCCTTTGCACCATCAAGAGGATCAATCTTTGCAATAGTATCTTGAATCTCTTTTAAACCAAGACCATGTTCCTTAAGAATTGCAATTCTATAGTTCATAAGCTTGTCATAATCAGGCTCATCTCTTGTTGTCTTTTTAAGTTCTGGTATGCCTGAAGCCTCTGCAAATGCAATCCAAATTTCTGGTACCAATACACCTTCTAAATCTAAGCAAGTAATATACATATTATTCTCCTAGTCCAACTATTAATACAAACGAATTACAGAAATGATTCCACCTAAAGCAGCCTTTCTTTCATTGAATTCTGCCTCAGTCATCTCCTTTGTAATAAATCCTGTTTCCTCATCCAAATCAAGGCTTGCATATTCAACTTCATCAAACTCATTTTCAATATTTGACTGAAGAGCTGACGTTCTAACGAAATATCTATATTTCTCCTCGTTAGAATTTGCTAAAGAAAGCTTCTCTTCGCTCCAGCCGATTTTCACATGCTTGTTAATATTTCGACCAAGAAATACCATATCACCTACAACAGCAGAAGCTGTAGGAAGTGCTCCTGCACCGGCTCCATAATACATAGACTCACCAAGCATATTTCCTTTTACAGAAACTGCATTCATAACGCCTGATACATGGTAAAGCATATTGTCTGGCTTTACCAAGAATGGAGCAACTCGGCAAGAATAAGTCTTTCCAATCATTTTGCTGTGTGCAATAAGCTTTATGCTTCTACCCATAGCCTTAGCATACTTAAAGTCTGTAGCTGAAATCTTGCTGATTCCCTCAGTAGGAATATCGTTAAAATCAACATTTTTACCAGACACAAGAGAAGTAAGAATAGCAATCTTTCTACAGCTATCATGGCCTTCAACATCAGCAGTTGGATCCTTCTCTGCATATCCCAATTCCTGAGCTTCAGCAAGAATCTCTGCATAATCACTTCCATACTGCTCCATATTTGTAAGCATATAGTTTGTTGTGCCATTGCAGATTGCAGCTATCTCCTCAATCACATCACCAGTAAGACATGCTGTAAGAGTACGAATGATAGGAATACCACCGCCAACTGCAGCTTCAAAAACGAAGTTCACATCATTCTCTTCTGCGATTTTCATTAACTCTGCGCCTTTATCTGCTACTAAAGCTTTATTAGAAGTAGTGACAGATTTACCTGCTTCAAGCATAGCCTTAACAAATGTAAATGCCGGCTCTACACCGCCCATTGTCTCAACTACGATTTTTACTTCTTTATCATTAGCGATTTTCTTGTAATCTTTAACAAAACAATCCTCATGTGGATCTCCTGGAAAATCCCTAAGATCAAGAATGTACTTTAGCTCTAATGGCTCTCCCAATCTTTCTGCCAGAACATCTTTGTTAGTATCAAGAACCTTTGCTACTCCGGAACCGATGGTTCCATAACCCATAATTGCTGCTTTCATTCTGTCACTCCCTTGCTAAAATTTTTACATAATGAACACCGTCAACTTTTTCAATAGCATTGACCAAATCAGAAAAATCTCCTGAATCCTTCAACACATCCACCGAAATAGTAAGAGTGGCGAAACCGTTGACTGGAATACTTTGATGTATAGTCAAAATATTCACACGGAAATGAGCAATTTCATCCAAAACGCTTGATAAAATTCCAGGCTCATCTTCCAGTTGGATGACCATGTTGATTGTTTTCCCTTTTGTATCCTCATGGAATGGGAATATGTCATCCTTGTACTTATAAAAGGAACTACGACTAATACCCACTTTTTCAGTAGCCTCTTGAACTGAATCGCACTTCCCAGTATCAATAAGCTTCTTTGCAGCTACAACCTTCAACAAAACCTCTGGAACAGCTTTTTCTTTTAAAACAAAATAGGTAGTTTTCTCTGCCATATCTCCTCCATAAAGTGTCTTTAGTACAAAAACATTTGTACACGCTTCAAAGATAATAACATTTAAAACTACCTAAATCAAGTACTTTCTCTTGCTGGTTACGGCCAAAAGCCTTAGTCATTCTTCGCTAACCTTATAACGATTCGCTAAAGGAAGCCTAATGCTTGAATCCTACCAGCAATTTAAAATCATTTTTAATTTTTAACTTTTAATCGTCAGCTATTGCTCCACGGTCCGGACACCCCAGAGATAGCCACTTTAGATATGCATTCATAAATGGTGTAAGTTTACCATCCAGTACAGCATCTGCATTTCCTGATTCTTCCCCTGTTCTAAGATCCTTAACCATAGTATATGGCTGAAGAACATAGGAACGAATCTGGTTACCCCAACCAATTTCAGATACTTCTCCTCGAATTCCACTGGCCTTAGCTGCATTTTCCTCCTGTTTCAACAAAAGGAGCTTAGTCTTTAGCATTTGCATAGCTTTGTCTTTATTTTGGAATTGGCTTCGTTCGTTTTGGCATGTAACCACAATTCCTGTAGGGAAGTGCGTAATACGGATTGCGGAGCTGGTTTTATTTATATGCTGTCCACCAGCACCCGATGAACGATAAGTATCTATACGAATATCTTCATCTTTAATTTCAACATCAACATCTTCTTCAATATCTGGCATAACATCACAGGATGCAAAAGATGTTTGACGCTTTCCCTGTGCATTAAATGGAGATATTCGTACAAGTCGGTGAATACCCTTCTCTGATTTGAGATATCCGTAGGCATTCTCGCCATCAACCTGAAAGGTCACAGACTTTATACCAGCTTCATCACCTTCCTGATAATCAAGCTCCTCCAGAGAAAATCCCATATCGGAAGCCCATCGACTATACATTCTATATAGCATCTGAACCCAATCGCAAGCTTCAACTCCACCAGCCCCAGAATGAAGAGTGACAATAGCATTGTCCCTATCATATTCTCCGGAGAGTAAAGTCTTCATACGAAGTGTCTCTAAATCAGTTTCAAACTCTTCTATAAGAAGAGCTACTGTATCAACTATTTCCTGGTCCTCTTCTTCATTTCCAAGTTCAATATAATCTTCTATCTCTTTATATAAATCATCTAATTTATCTATGACAGAAACATCATCCTTCATAGATTTCAGCTCTTTCATTTTTGAAGTAGACACCTGTGCATCTGTCCAAAAATCAGGAGCCTCCATTTCGCGCTCAAGCTCTTCTATACGGGCTTTTTTTGCTGCGACGTCAAAGTGAATCCCTCACTTCCGTCATAGAATTTTTATGAGAAACAAGTCTCTGTTTGAACTGATCAAGTTCTATCACGAAATCACCTCTTTCCTTACATTAAATACGACTTACTGTTCTGATAATACCTCTAGTGCCTTTTGGATTTGATTATCTAAGTCTACACTATACGCGTCGTCTTCACCACCTTGGAACTCATACTCAAGCTCGATATCAGGCTTTATACCCTTACCGTGAATGCATTCTCCTGATGGAGTGTAGTATGTCTGAGTAGTAAGTTTTAATGCTGAACCATCAGCAAGCGGTATTGTAGACTGAACTATTCCTTTGCCAAATGTGTTAGTTCCAATAATAGTACCGTATTTAAAATCTCTAACTGCTCCTGTGAAAATCTCAGCAGCAGAAGCTGTATTTTCATTTACAAGAACAATCATTGGAATATTTTTCTTGTGAATATCATCAGATGTATAATCTTCCCTACTTCCTTGTTTGTCCATGGTGTACACAACAGTTCCTTCCGGAAGAATATAATCCAGCATTTCTACAACCGAATCCAACAATCCACCGCCGTTATTTCTCATATCAAAGATTACTGATTTCATTCCCTGGCTCTCTAAATCCTGAAAGGCTGCCTTGAAATCATCAGCTGTATTTTCCGTAAACTGAGAAACAACAATATATCCTACATTTCCATCAAGCATCTGATATTCTACTGTAGGTGTAGAAATGGATGCTCTTGTACATACCACCTTCTGCTCTTTACCATCTCTTATAATAACAAGCTCAACATCTGTGCCTTCTTCACCACGAATATGTTGAACGAATTTATCAAGATCCTCGTCTGTAGCTTTATTTCCATCTGCAGAAACTATTATATCTCCCGCAACAAGACCAGCTTTTTCAGCTGGAGTACCAGCATATACCTTTGTGATGGATACTTCTCCAGTCTGAGGATTCTTCTGAAGAAGAGCTCCAATTCCAGCATAGTTACCTGTTAGAGTAGTCATTAAATCTTTATACTCTTCTGCAGTATAGTATTCTGAATAAGGATCATCCAAACTATTAACTACGCCTTTATATACGCCATTAACTAAAGTATCAGCATCCACATCCTTATAATAGAAGTTTTCAATATATGAAATGATAGTTGTAAGCTTTGAATCGGATGTATCGCCGCTTTGTAGGTTCTCTAAAACCTTCTCTGCAGATTCATCTGTGAATGAGATTTTGCTGGCAACCACTGACAATCCAATCCCTAATGTCACAGCACATCCAATAGCAAGACCGACAATAGCAGCAAGGATGATAGGCCAAACTTTTGTCTTTGATGTAGCCTTGCTATCATCATAAACATAAGTATATTCTTCAGAAGCTTCCTGCTGCTCCTGCATTTCTTTCTGTTCTGTTTCCTCGTACATGTTTTGCCTCCTTATGTACAAAATTTGCTTTATATAGCAAGTGCCTCAGCTTACGCCAAGGCACAACCTAAATACTATCATAATTATAAGCTTTTGTATTTCTGTTGAAAAGTCGAAAGCTCTTACTAAACTCTCAAGTGCTTGTGTAAGGTCACTCTAGAACCAATCCAACCGATTCCAATACCAAGCATAAGAGATATAGGAATAAGAGTTTTAAATATTGTTTCTACAGGAATAAAGGAAACCATATTGCTTAGGAAATTAAATTCCTCACTTGCGTATTTTACAACCTTGTCATAAATAAAGTACAAAAGTACAAGAGGAATGATTGAACCGAGAAGTCCAATAAATATACCTTCCACCACAAATGGTGCTCTAACAAAAGCATCTTTTGCTCCTATAAGCTTCATAATTGCAATCTCTTCTCTTCTAACTGAGATACCAACCATAACAGTATTGCTAATCAAGAATACTGATACAGCCAACAGAATAATGACGATTGCCATAGATACAACTGTAATTGCTTTGTTTATATCTGTAAGTGTCTTAGCCGCAACCTCTGATTGATTAACCTTTCTAACTCCATCTAATCCCTCAAGGAAAGAAACAAGAGTAGGCTGCATAGAAACATCATTCAAATAAATCTCGTAGTTTGCTGAATTAGCAAGGGGATTGTCCTGTTCAAAACCTTTTGCCAAATCAGGATTATCTCCAAAATATTCCTTCTGATAATCCTCCCACGCCTGCTCAGCTGATACATAATTATAATTAGCTACTTCAACTCTTTTTTTGATTTCATTACCAATTTCATCAATTCTATTTTGGGAAATTCCCTCATCAAAGAATACTGTGACAGCAACACCTTCCTCGGCTGTCTTTACCATAGATTGGAAATTGGTGCCTAATGAATAGAAAATACCAAACAAGAAAATACAAGCTGTCATTGTGGCAATAGATGCAAGAGAAAACATCTTGTTTCTCCAAACATTTTTCAATCCCTGTCCGATGTTGTAAATATGTGTGCTAATCTTCATAGTCATCACCTCCAACGTCGCTAACGACCGTTCCTTTCTTTATGGTGATAACTCGTTTATTCATTGCTCTGACTATTTCCATATTGTGAGTAACTACAACAACTGTAGTGCCCCTTTTATTGATTTCGTCAAGAAGACGCATTATTTCCCATGTATTATCGCTGTCAAGATTTCCTGTAGGCTCATCTGCAAGAATAATCTTTGGCTCATTCACAAGAGCTCTAGCTATAGCAACTCGCTGCTGCTCTCCACCAGAAAGCTGGCTTGGTCTTGACTTGTATTTTGCAGCAAGGCCAACCAGGGAAAGCATGGTAGGAACCTTCTTTTTAATTTCTCTGTTGGAAGATTCTACTACCTTCATTGCAAAAGCAACATTTTCATAAACATTTCTGTCAGGTAGAAGTCTAAAGTTCTGGAATACAACTCCCACATTTCGTCGATACATAGGAATCTTTTTGTGGGTAACTTTCTTTAAATCCTGACCATTTATATATATTTTGCCCTTTGTTGGCTCAAGCTCCTTGAGTAAAAGTCTGATAAGAGTAGATTTACCAGAACCACTATCACCAACAACAAAAACAAACTCACCTGGATCAATGTGAATAGTAACATCCTCTAAGGCAGGCTTGCCAGCCTCATAGGATTTGCTAACATGATCTAATCTAATCACTACAATACCTCATTTCTAATTGTTTAGAACTTTTCGCTCTCCATGTACTTCATGTATTTTACAACCATTAGAGCGATTTTAAATGTGATTGCATCCTCAAATACGCGCAAATCAAGTCCTGTACTCTTTTCGAGTTTATCAAGACGATATACAAGAGTGTTTCTGTGTATGTAAAGCTGACGCGATGTTTCAGATACATTTAAGCTATTTTCAAAGAACTTGCTGATAGTAACAAGTGTCTCTTCATCGAAATCATCTGGAGATTTATTTTCAAAAATCTCTGAAATGAACATCTTGCAGAGTGGTATAGGAAGCTGGTAGATAAGACGACCAATTCCAAGCTGTGAATAGGCAATAACAGCCTGATCATTAAAGAAGATTTTGCCAACATCCATAGCCATTGATGCTTCCTTATATGAGCGAGATACTTCTTTGATTTCGCCCACAACAGTACCATAAGAAACTCTGACACGCTTATCTTCCTTATCATGGAAGGCATCAATGATAACAGCAGCAATCTTGTCGATTTCATTGTTGCCATCATTCTCGCCAAGCTCTTTAACTACGATGATGTTGCGCTCATCAACAGCGGTAACAAAATCTTTGTTCTTTCCGCCAAATACTGAGCGAACTCTATCAAGCTCGTCACCATCTTTTTCTGGACCAACCTCTACAATCATAACTACACGTCGAGCATTAATTCCCACGTGAAGCTTCTTTGAACGGTTGTAAATATCTACAAGAAGAAGATTATCTAATAGAAGGTTCTTGATAAAGTTATCCTTATCAAAACGTTCCTTATAAGCAATCATCAATTCCTGAATCTGGAAAGCTGCAATTTTGCCAACTGTAGCTGCCTCCTCGTTATCACCAAGTGCCAAAACAACAAACTCTAGTTGCTGGTCATCAAAAACTTTGAAAAAATGACAGCCTAAAGCAACCTGACTCTCTGCTTCCGATGCAGCAAAAACTGCAACTGCATCAGTATACTGAGCAGTATCATCAAATGTGGCTGCACACATAACCCCATCGGAATCCATGACAGCCAAGTCGATTTTGGTGAGCTGATGTAATCCCTCCAAAGTATTTTGCATAATTTGATTCGAAATCATATCGAATACCTCCTAATCTATGCAATATAGACAATCAAAAAACCTCTTTTTGCATACAAATTCACATAACCTATGCTCATTCTAATATAAATAACCAAAAAATGGAATAGTAAATCAATATTTTATTATGCATATTTACAACTACACCTTAACCAATTATTTATATATCTGTCGTGAACTAATGAGTGAAACGCGTTATTGTCTGATAATACACACTTTTATCAGATAGTATTTATTCAATTCCAAAGTCAAGATAATTTGGCATTTTCACAACTTTTGTGGATTAAGGACAAAACATTCGTTTACTAGAATTGTGGATAACTTTTCTGATTAGTTCACATTTATAGTGGATAAAGTGGATAAGTCGTTTACAAGTCCATTTTTTAGTGACTATTGTGTGAAATTTTGTTGATAAAAATGCTTTTCGCCTCACAATAAAAATTATATTTATTTTTAACATAGAATTGTTTTGTGCAAATTTGTCGAAATAAAAATCAATACTTGAAATATTATTTTCTGATAATTTAGAACAAATTCTAATAATTTAACAAGGCTATTCACACTATAAGGCAACTACTTACATAAGGAAAAAATTTCCTATAAAAAAGGCATCACAGATGTGATGCCTTTCATTAATAACCATTTTATATTAGAAGATTCTTCTAACTGCTAAAATTGGCTTGTAATTAACATTTGAATATGTGATACCTGTTCTCTTGTTAGACGCATGAAGCAATGTGCCATTACCAGCATAAATTCCTACATGACCTGAATAACATACGATATCACCTGGCTGCATCTCATCTGCTGAAACTCCATATCCAACGCTACGCATTGAACTAGATGAATGAGGCAAGCTAACACCAAATGCGGAATAACAGCTCATTACAAAGCCAGAACAATCTGTTCCACCTGTAAGTGAAGAACCACCGTATACGTATGGATTACCAACAAACTGAGAACCATACGAAACAACTGAACCTCCGCCTGAACCAGATGGTGCAGAATAACTCTTTCCTGACGAAGAAGATAACGACTTTGATGCAGACTTTGTTTGACTAGCAGCTGTTGCTTTCTTTGCTGCTTCCTGAGCTGCCTTTCTCTCTGCCTCTTCTTTCTCTAATCGAGCTAACTCTGCTGTCTTAGACTCAGCAACGGTGAAGTCTGTAGATAATGAAACATAGTCTGTACTAACATATCCTTCACCAGCGTTACATGTAACCTTAATCCAACCATCACTTGCTGTGGACTCATCAACTACAACAAGGTCGTCTCCCATTGGAAGAAGATCCATTACTGAAGAATCCTGAGAAGCAGACTCTCTAACTTTAAGTGTGGTAGTAGTAACTGTAGCAAGACGTCTTGAAACTTTCTTTGCAAGTTCCTCGTTGTTTTGAACTACATATTCGCTCTTTACATAACCTGTTACATCACCTGATGTAATCTTAAGCCATGTGCCATCAGACTGTTCTACTGTCTCTGAAACAGTAGCTGCTGAATTGTTATATAATTTTCCAACATAGTCGCTATCAGCTGATGCTGATTCACGAATATATACATAATTATCAACCTGAGCAATTGCTATATTTGCATATTCATCCTCTGATTGAGTAACCGCCTCTGCCCCATTATCTGCAAGCTGAGTCTCAGCTGCTATTGTAGTGGCATTAGCAAGCATATCGATAACTGAAAGCTGAGCACCGGCAAACGCTGAATAATTTGTAGCCTCTAAAACTCCTGTAGTACTTGATAAAGCACTAGCACCTGATGTAGCACCTGCTGCATCCGAGCTAAGAGATATGCTAGAAACAACAACGCAAGCAGCAATTGTGTAGCTAACAGCCCTTGTTAATTTCAAATTCATAAGTGTAAGAAAACCTCCAACTTTGTTACAACTTTGTTACAACATTTTACATTATATATTTAATCATTGTTCCTGTCAAGTCTTGTGATTATAAAGGTCCTAAAGACCTTACTTCTCAACTGAGGCAAGTACATGATTAGTTAAGATATTTTTCTATGGATGTGATAGCATTTGCGCCATCAGCCGTAGCTGTAATAACTTGTCTAAGTTGCTTTGTACGAACATCACCTGCTGCATATACACCAGGGATAGAAGTAACGCATGTTTCGTCTGCGATAATGTAGCCCACCTGATCCTGTTTAGGAAGGCCCTGGATAGAAGCAGTGTTTGGAACATTTCCAACCGCGATGAAAACGCCATCTACCGGAATGTCTTTTTCATCATTAGTCTTGTTATTTCTAATGTGAATAGCTTCTACCTTATCATCACCAATGATTTCATCTACAACTGTGTCGTATATAATCTGGATTCTTTCTGTAGCCTTTACCTGTTCCTGTAGTACCATTGCTCCGCGGAATTCATCTCTTCGATGAATCAAATATACCTTTTCGCAAAATCTTGCAAGATAAATAGCATCCTCCAAAGCAACATCACCGCCGCCAACTACAGCAACAGTTTTGTCCCTAAAAAATGCACCGTCACAAGTAGCACAGTAAGAAACGCCAACTCCGGAAAGCTCTTCTTCACCTTTGCAGCCTAACTTTCTATTGGAAGCACCTGTGGCAATAACTACTGTTCTGGCTTCAAAGGTTGCTTTCTTTGTAACAAGCTCCTTTGTCTCGCCCTTATCTACAATAGAAGTAACTCTGCCTCTGGCAAATTCCACTCCAAGCTTCTGGCAATGCTCTGCCATTGCATTAGCAAGGGCATCACCGGATACACCTGGCATTCCAGGATAATTATCTATTTCGTAGGTGTTGAGAATTTGGCCTCCACAGATAGAGCTGGTATCCAATACAAGAACGCTCCTACCTGCTCTCTTGCCATAAATGGCCGCAGAAAACCCTGCAGGGCCAGCGCCAACAACAATCACATCATAAATCATAAAAAATACTCCAATTGCTAGTATTACTTTGTGGCAATAGCTTCTGCCTCAAGAAGAACATCCTTTGGGATTCTGGCAACTTCTATACACGAACGTGCAGGGAATGGCTCTGGGAAATATTTTGCGTAAACCTCGTTGATAGCAGCAAAATCTTCCATGTTCTTAATGAACACTGTTGTCTTAACAACATTAGCCATAGATGTGCCTGCCGACTCTAAAAGAGCTGACATGCTTTTGAAAACTCTGTCTGCCTGAGCAGCTGCACCCTCAGGAATCTGTCCATTTGCAGGATCAACTGGAATAATACCAGAAGTATATACCATACCATTTACTTCAATAGCCTGTGAGTATGGACCAATCGCTGCTGGTGCCTTGTCTGTAGAAATTACATTTTTCATAGCAGTATCCTCCTCTTTATCTCCCTTAAAAGAAATTTAGAATATTATATCACTTTATTTACTCCTCGGCACGACGAATTTTGCCGCCGTCCAAAGTAATTTTCCGTTCCTTGTATAAACGGCCTACTGCGCGCTTAAATGCAGCCTTTGAAAGGCCGGTCTCCCTTTTTATAACCTCAGGTGATGCCTTCTCAGTAAATGGAAGGACCCCGGCATAACTATCTATAAGCTGAAGAAGACTTTCAGCATCGTCCTCCATCTGAACATATGCCTTATCACGAATAGTAACATCGCATTTACCATCTTCCTTGATACCAGTGATTCTAACCATAATCACATCGCCAATTCGATAGTTTGACACATCCTCATGTCGTGGAATCATTGCTGAATATTTATTCTCCAACGCCACAAAGGTTCCAAAGTTATGGCCAAATTCGTAAATACGAGCTTCAACTTCATCCCCCACCTGATAAGGTGGCTTTTTTGACAACAGCTCGTATATGCCTTTCATGCTTGCACACAGGCGCTGACTCTTGTCGATATAGACTCTAACAAGAATTTCATCTCCTTCTTGTGGCTGACGTGTCATTTCTTTGAATGGAAGGAATAAATCCTTTTCCAAACCCCAGTCCAAAAATGCTCCCACCTTATTGAGCTGGCTGACTGTAAGAACACCAAAACGTCCTAAAGTAAGCTTTGGTGTGTTGGTGGTGGCAATAAGTCTGTCTTTTGAATCTTTGTATAAAAAGACTTGGATTTCATCGCCTGGCTTTGCACCCTCTGGCACCTGTTTTTTGGGAAGAAGCACTCTCTCAGTACCATCTGAAAGATAAACTCCAAATTCCACCTTTTTTTCTATTGTAAGCTTTTGTAATTCGCCTAACTTCATTTATTTATACTCCACTATTGTATATACTTCATCATCTTTCATAAGGACTACCTGATAGCCTTGTTCTAATTCTACCAAATATACCTCTAGTTCATCAAATAAGAATGCAGCTTTTTTATAATTAACATATATTGAGCTGAATTCCTGTTTTGGCAAATATCGACGGGTAACATCGATATACCAGGAGTTGTTCATATGACCGTTTGTATCGATATGATTCTCATTGACCTTGAACCTGCCAAGTTGCTTGCCATTATTTTCATAACGAAGCTTCTTTCTGGAAAATTCAAATGCCGGTCTGTCTGGATCTTCTGGATAGGCCTCGATTATATCGTCTGTAAGCCTGGCTGGATGAAGATGGGCTAAATCCATAAGCACCCATAAAGAATCTGCATACATTAGAAGCTCTCCAGATTTTGTTTCTAATGAATATGCTCGTCTGGCCATCATACCTTTTACCTGATATGGATAGGTAGAAATAACTATTTCTTCACCATAGACAGGCAATCTATTGATGTGTATCTCGTATGTTGTCACAAACCATCCTAAATTTTGAGGCGCAAGGTAACGAACCCCGACGCCAACATCGTCAGAATGAAAACAACTGCAATCCTGCATATAATTTACCAAATCAAAATATGTAAGATTTAGATTTGAATCTACCTCACTATAACTCACTCTGGATTGATACTGATACATAACAACTCCTAATAAATTCCCAAAATTAATTTTTGGGATTTGATTGTTTTGGATAAATTTCTCGTAAAAACAAAAATGGACTCAAGCTTTCACCTGAGTCCTACGAGCTGGCCCACAAGGATTCGAACCTTGAAATGACGGAGTCAGAGTCCGTTGCCTTACCATTTGGCGATGGGCCATTATCTTTTGCACTTCTGTGCGTCAACGAATGCTATTATAGGGCATAAATTTTAAAAGTGCAAGTACTTTTTTTAATTTTTTTTATTTTTTTTAAAAAGTTAGTAGTTTACCCTCTAAAACATCGTATTTTATCTCGTCTTTCCAGGTGATTTCAGCACTTCCTGCAGTCTTATCTGCCACTGCGGTATCTATTTTTTTTATAAGTTCTGATGGAACCACAGAAGAAATAATTACATCGGCACCAAAATCTGTATTTAAAATTGGAAGATTATTTTCTCTTAAAACAAATTCTATTTTGCCATATCCGTTGTAGTCTGTTTGGATAATACACTCACATCCATTTTTAGGTGCAAGTAGCATGCAATTTTTAAGTCCTTCCTGAACAGCCCCTTGATAAGCACGTACCAATCCACCTGTACCAAGAAGAACCCCGCCAAAATATCTGGTAACAACAACTACACAATTATGAATGTTCTCACGAAGAAGGACATCCAACATAGGACGTCCTGCAGTCTGAGCTGGCTCACCATCATCGTTGCAGCGGGTGATTTCGTTATTTGGCCCGATAACAAAAGCAGAGCAATTATGACGGGCATCCCAAAATTCTTTCTTTTTTGAGTTTATGAATTGGACCGCCTCTTCCTCTGTTTTTACCGGAGCAATATGGGCAATGAATCTAGATTTTTTTTCTTCTAGTTCCCCTGTGCCACCTTCATATACAATTCTATATTCGTTGTCTTTCATATGGGTTTCCTACTTTTAAATAACTGTTACTTCATTATATAGGATTATTTTGGTATAATGAAGTCTAAATTGGAGGTTATTATGAATTACGGAAAAGAAAATGCAGCTAAGCAATCAGCCAAGCTTGCAGGACGAAAGAAGCGAAAGCGCCGTAGCGCCGGACTTGCAGTTATCCGAATCGCTTTAATTTGTATCGTTTCTGTAGTAATTGCTTGTGTTATTATTGCTTACCTCTATGCAAGAAACCTGATAGACCAATTGCCAGATGTATCAACTATAGATATTTCTCCAACAGGTTATTTAAGTACGGTCTATGATTCAGATGGAAAAGAGATTGAAACCCTAGCTTCAACAGGTGCCAATAGAACCTATGTTAAATTAGATCAAATTCCAAAAGATTTACAACATGCCTTTGTAGCTATAGAGGATTCTCGTTTCTATGAACATAATGGTGTTGATATTCAAGGTATTATAAGAGCAGGTGTAACCGGTATTTCAAACGGTTTCCATTTTTCACAGGGTGCTTCAACACTCACCCAACAGCTTTTAAAGAACAACTATTTCACTACCTGGACGTCTGAGCGAACCAAGCTAGACAGCGTAAATCGTAAAATCCAGGAACAGTATTTAGCAGTGCAGCTTGAAAAAATAGTTTCAAAAGACACTATCCTTGAAAACTATCTAAATAGTATCAACCTTGGTCAGAATACATTAGGAGTTGAGTCAGCAGCTCAGAGATATTTCAATAAATCTGTATCAGATTTGACCCTGTCTGAAAGCGCTGTTATTGCAGGTATCACTCAGAATCCTTCAAAATACAACCCTATTTCACATCCTGAGGATAATGCAAAGCGCCGCAAAAAAGTTCTTGGTGACATGCTTAGCCAAGGATACATCACCCAGGCTCAATACGAAGAGGCTCTTGCCGATGATGTATATGGCAGAATTCAGGTACTCAACACTGAGCTTTCTACTTCTTCAACATCCTACTTCGTAGATGCACTTACAGATGAAATCGTTGAGGATTTACAGGATCAACTTGGCTACTCTGAATCAGAAGCATATTCATTATTATATTCAGGTGGTTTGTCAATATACTCTACACAGGATTCCAATGTTCAATCCATTGTAGAAGAAGAAATTAACAATACAGACAACTACAAAGATATTAAGAAGGTTTCATTCTCATACAGACTTACAGTAAATAAAGCTGATGGTTCCACAAAGAACTATTCAGATATCACAATGCTTTCTTACTATCAGTCAAGCAACAAGAACTACAATCTTGAATTTGACTCAGAAGAAGATGCAGCAGCAGCTATCGAAGCATACAAGGAAGCCATTATGGAAGATGGCGACACCGTAGGTGGAGAATCAGTCACTTATACACTTCAGCCACAGGCCGCTATGACAATCATAAACCAGTCCACTGGTGAGGTTGTTGCAATGGTAGGTGGTCGAGGCGACAAGACAGCTGCCAAAACACTTAACCGTGCCACTGGCATCAAGCGTCAGCCAGGTTCTACCTTCAAGGTTGTTGCCTGCTACGCAGCTGCATTAGATGCAGGCGGTATGACACTGGCTTCTGTTGAAAATGATATGCCAACCACATATCAAAATGGTACCCCAGTCAAGAACTACAACAAATCATATCTTGGTTGGACAAACATTAGAACAGCCATTACGCATTCCATCAACGTTGTTACTATTGAAGTAATGGCAGATATTGGCACAAGCCTTGGCTATCAATACGCAAAGGATCTTGGTATTACCACTCTCACGGACCAGGATAACAACCAGGCATTAGCTCTTGGTGGTATCACAGATGGTGTTACAAATCTTGATTTAACTGCAGCATATGCAACTATTGCAAATGGTGGCGAATATAACAAGCCTGTTTTCTACACAACAGTTGTCGATCATCAGGGAAACATCATTCTGGACAACAGAGAAAATACACCTACACGAGTATTAAAGGAAACAACCGCATGGCTTTTAACAAGTGCTATGCAGGATGTTATGACTCAAGGTACAGGTAAGCCTGCCAACTTCGAAGGTATGCCTGTTGCCGGTAAATCTGGCACTACAACCAAAAACAAAGATACACTCTTTGCCGGATTCACCCCATATTACACAGGTGTTATCTGGGGTGGTTTTGATGATAATACTCAGCAAAGCTATACTACATATTCAAAAGTAATATGGAAGGCTGTAATGAGCCGAATCAACGAAGGTCTTCCTAGCAAAAACTTCACACAGCCTTCTGGAATTGTTACCTGCCAGGTATGTAAGAAATCCGGAAAGCTTGCTATTGCAGGTGTTTGCGATTGCGATCCTAGAGGTTCAATGGTATACACCGAATACTTCGAAGAAGGTACACAGCCAACAGAATATTGCGACAAACATTATCTTGGAAATGTATGTACTGAGACTCACATGTTTGCAAATTCTACATGTCCACATTACACGGGCGTTTATATAATTGGTGCAGCACCAGGTTCAGCTGATGAACCATACGGTGTTGATGGCGCCAAATTCGGACAGTACTGCCCTATACATCCAGGCGAGCCATTACCTAACTCTGGTTCCTTTGGAGGCTCTGCAGGCGGTACAGGAGGCACAGACGATGCCTCACAGCCTAGTGGAGACGATGTACAAATACAAATAATTCCAGGCGAATAAGCCAAATGGCTTCCCCAAAATTGGGGAAGCCATTTTTATATCATCTCTATATCTATTGATTTATATTTTTCGTATCCCTCATGGAGCATATCTACATCTAATTCTCCATTCTCATAGGTAAAGCTATAAAGGTTATACTCTCCATCAAGATATGCAAAATCCTCTCCATTATCCTGATAATGAGAGCCCCAGGCACTATCTCCTGCCACAAGCAGCTTTAAAGAATCATATGGCTTTTCTCCTACGTATTGCACTTGGTGATACATCGGAATTATACTTCCCACTTTTATGAATATCGGAAGTACATCTATTGGAGCATCCACGATGATATGTTTCTTTCCAGAAAATCTTTCCTTGGTCCAATAATTTATCCAGTTTCCATCAGGTAAATATACCATTCGCTTTGTCATGCCTTGTTCCACAATTGGTGCCACAAGCATATTTTCACCTACCATAAACTGATTATTAAGATTATAAGTATTCTCATCATTCTCGTATTGAAGAACCAATGGACGCATCACGGGAAGCCCGGTAATCTGACTCTCAAATAGCAAATCATAAATATAAGGCAAAAATCTATAGTGAAGCTCAATATATTTCCTATAAATCTCTACAACTGTTTCACCAAATTGCCATGGTTCCTGAAGCTTTTGTCCCTTCGCACAATGATTTCTAAAAAAAGTGCAAAAAGTAGCAGCCTGTACCCAGCGAATCAAAAGCTCTGGATTTGTATCTCCTCCAAAACCGCCAATATCAGTCCCTGCAATAGCAAAACCACTCATACCCAAATTACAAATTTGAGGGATTAGCATCTGAAGATGTGACCACACACTCTGATTATCTCCCGTCCATACTGCTGCATATTTCTGTGTTCCAGCATAGCAAGCTCTGGTAATGACAAGAGGTCGTTTGCCTGTGATTTCCTCCATCCCCTGATAAGTTGCCATACTCATAAAGTGCCCATAAACATTATGAACCTCTGCATGACTCGTAAGACGATTCTCAATATGAAATTTCACATCTAAAGGCAGGGGGCCATTGAAACTAGCTGGCTCATTCATATCATTCCAAATTCCCTGCATACCTAAGCTCACAAGCTCCTTGTGGCTTGTAGCCCACCAATTTCGAACAGCTTCTCTGCCAAAATCAGGATATACCGCATCACCTGGCCATACCTGATTTACATACACTTTGTCATCCCTGTCACGGGCAAAATAATCCATCTTTATCCCCTGGTCATACATGAAATAGCCTTCATCCACTTTAACCCCGGGATCAATGATACACACAGCTTTAAAACCATCCTTTTTTAAATCAGAAATGAGCTGCCCCTTTGGTCCATAGTCTTTCTCATTCCAAGTAAAGACTCTGTAACCATCCATATAATCAATATCATATTGAATTGATTCACATGGAATTTTATTTTGACGCATTTTAGCAGCCACTGTCCTAATATCATCCTCGCTAGCATAGCCCCAACGACATTGATGATATCCCAATGTCCAAAGCTGTGGAAGTGGACTGCGCCCTGTAAGATATGTGTAGTGCTCAATAACATCTGCTATGCATTCACCTGTCATGAAATACATATCCAGATTTCCATCATCTGCACCATAGAAGAAGTAATCGGTGGATTCTTTGCCCATATCCATATAGCTATGGAATGTATTGTCAAAGAAAAGGCCATAGGTGTACCCTGGGCCTTTGCCAATCACAAATGGAATTGATTTATATAAAGCCGGCATATTTTCATGATGAATCTGTGGAATGTCTGAATTCCAGTTTTCATAGGCAAAACCTCGCTTGTTCAAAAATCCCGTTTTGTCTCCCATTCCATAGAAACGTTCTTTTTCATTCAACCTGAAAATCTGCTGTATTTTATAATTAACACGCTTTGCACCTGACAAGTGGTGGCCCTCTGCTTCAAGAAGGCCAACTGCTTCATCTGAGAGAGCACCCTCCAAACTTCGCTGCCCCTCATAACTTGTCAATATTTCATCTTTGTATTTATCCGTAAATACGAATCCAAAATCATCCCAGATATTAAGAATTACGCTAGCAGTTTTTATCTGCACTGCCCCTTCATCCTCTTCTATCTGGAAATCACAAGGAATAGAAGGATTACCCTCAATAGCGACTGATTTGTAATCCTTCTTCCAACAAGGCACAAGAACCCGAAGTATTTCATCAGTAATAATCTGAACAACTACATCCTGTTTTTCAAATTCAATTTCTACCCTGTTGTCGATAGTTTTTGCCCCTAATAATTTGCCAAACTCCATTATACCCCTCCAATAAAAAGCAAAATTCTAAAATACCCTCAATACAAAAACGATTGCCATCATAATCACCAGAAATATACTAAGGGTACGAATTTCATTAAAGCTCTCTAGATTTTTCGATGCATACCCTTTCTGCTTCAATAACAGCATTTCTAAAGCCAAGAGCCTCAAGAGCTGCTACTGCCTCTATTGTTGTACCACCTGGTGAGCATACATTATCCTTTAATACACCAGGGTGCTCCCCTGTCTCAAGCACCATTTTAGCTGAACCAAGTACAGCCTGTGCCGCGAACTTGTATGCCTGTGCACGTGGCATACCCTCTGCAACAGCACCATCAGCCAGCGCCTCAATAAACATATATACATAAGCAGGTGATGAGCCGCTAATTCCTACAACTGCATCCTGTAATCTTTCAGGTACAATTTCAGCTTTTCCAAAAGACTCAAACAACTCAAGAACTGTTTCACACTCTTCCTCTGTAACAAGGTCATTTGGGCTGAGCGCACTCATCCCCTCCCCAACAAGTGCAGGAGTATTTGGCATTACGCGAATCAATTTCAGGTCCTTTCCAAAGAGCTCAGTAAGTTTATTGATTGTCTGGCCGGCAGCAATACTAACAACCACCTTGTCAGTAAAATCCATGTCCTTTATTCCATCAATTGCATCAGGGAGATATTGTGGCTTTACCGCCAAAAATACAATATCCGAAAACTCCACAACATCTCTATTGCTAATACTTGTATTAACGCTATACTCTTCATTCACTTTATCTAAGGCTGCTTGGAAAATATCGCTTGCCATAACATCTTCAGGATCTACAATCCC
Source organism: uncultured Pseudobutyrivibrio sp. (assembly GCA_946403965.1). GTDB lineage: Bacteria > Bacillota > Clostridia > Lachnospirales > Lachnospiraceae > Pseudobutyrivibrio. The sequence continues at coordinate 43,971 of CAMJBT010000009.1, forward strand.
CGACGATATTATTCCTCCCATCATAGCTGTACCCATATTTCCTGTTCCGATAAAACCTATTTTCATACGCCTAACCTCCAGTTCTAAAAAAGTCCTAAAATAATACAATTAGTGTATCATTTCAGGACTTTTTTGTACATTAAACCCAAGACTTCTTGTTGGCTTTTTCCTTAAGTAGCCCACAAGAAGTCATTGAATTTACAATGAGTTACAATTTATACTTCAAAAATCATATCGCCGTAGCTTGGCATTGGCCATGATTCTTTGTCTACTATCATTTCAAGAGCATCAACTGGCTTTCTTAATGCTTCCATAGCTGTAACAACCTCATCATGATAGAAGTTTGCCTTTTCACATGTAGAAGCCTTCATGCTGTATGCCTTTTCATTTGTTTCTCTAAGATGTACAAGGGCATCTTTAGATTCGCGAAGGTAATTAGATAGCTTGATAAGAAGCTCCTTCTGAGTACTTACATCTGCCTCTGGACATGCATCAGAGATTGTGCCAATAGAAAGGCCCAACTCAGTTGCATAACTGATAACAGCAGGAATAATCTGCTTAGATGCCATATCAATCATTGTACGAGCCTCGATATTTATCGACTTGATGTACTGCTCGTATTCAATTTCTGCTCTAGATTCAAGCTCCACCTTTGAGAATACATTAAACTTCTCAAACATATCAACTGTAGCATCTGTTGTAAGAGCTGGAATAGCTTCAACAAATGAATTGATTTCTGGAAGACCACGTTTCTTTGCTTCTTCAATCCATTCCTCACCATATCCATTACCATTGAATACGATGCGCTGATGCTCTGTAGCAAGCTTCTTGATCATATCATGAACAGCAAGATCAAAATCTTTTGCCTTTTCAAGTTCATCACAAGCCTCGCAAAGAGCTTCTGCCATGATTGTATTAAGAACTACATTTGGTTCACCTACTGAATCCTGTGAACCTGGCATTCTGAACTCGAATTTATTTCCAGTAAATGCAAATGGGGATGTACGATTTCTATCTGTAGCATCCTTTCTAAAATCAGGAAGAGTCTTAACACCTGTTGCAAGCTTCTCACCCTTCTTTGACTTTGTAGCTGTACCAGTTGAAATAAGCTGAGTAAGCACATCCTCAAGCTGTTCTCCAAGATATACAGAAATGATAACTGGAGGTGCCTCATTTCCGCCAAGACGCTGATCATTACCAACATCTGATGCAGACTCACGAAGAAGATCTGCATGTCTATCTACAGCCTTAAGCACAAGACAAAGAATAAGTAAAAACTGAATATTCTCATGTGGTGATTTTCCAGGCTCGAAAAGATTAATGCCATCATCTGTCACAAGTGACCAGTTGTCATGCTTTCCTGAACCATTTACGCCATTAAATGGCTTTTCATGAAGAAGACACTGTAAGCCATGACGATTTGCCACCTTACGAAGGGTCTCCATAATAATCTGATTGTGATCTACAGCCACATTGCACTGTGCGTAGATAGGAGCAAGCTCGTGCTGAGCTGGTGCAACCTCATTGTGCTGAGTCTTTGATGAAACGCCCAGCTTCCAAAGCTCAATATTTACATCACGCATATATGCTTCAATGCGCTCTGGAATTGTTCCGAAATAATGATCGTCCATTTCCTGGCCCTTTGGAGGCATAGCACCAAAAAGTGTACGACCTGTATACATTAAGTCCTTACGTGCGAGATACATTTCACGATCGATAAGAAAGTATTCCTGTTCTGCACCAACTGAAGGAATAACACGTTTAGATGTATTGTTTCCAAATAATCTAAGTAATCTGATAGCCTGCTCAGAAACAACCTCCATAGAACGAAGAAGTGGTGTTTTCTGATCAAGTGCCTCGCCAGTGTATGAACAGAAGGCTGTTGGAATGCAAAGTGTAGCACCTGCAGCATCCTGTCGAACAAAAGCAGGTGATGTAGGATCCCAAGCTGTGTATCCTCTAGCCTCAAATGTGGCTCTAAGTCCGCCTGATGGGAATGACGATGCGTCTGGTTCGCCCTTAATTAATTCTTTTCCTGAGAAGCTCATAAGAACCCTGCCTGATGGCAATGGAGCGGAAATAAAAGAATCATGCTTTTCAGCAGTGATGCCTGTAAGTGGTTGGAACCAATGTGTGTAGTGTGTTGCGCCTTTTTCAATAGCCCATTCCTTCATCTCGTGTGCAATTACATCCGCTGTCTCAAGATCAAGTTCCTTGCCTTCTGAGATTGTCTGCTTGAGCTTTTGATATGTCTTCTTTGGGAGACGTTCCTGCATGACAGTGTCGTTAAATACATTCTCTCCAAAGATATCTGCCACATTAAAATATTCTTCCATTAATTAAATATCCTTTCGCACGTAATAAACGAAAAGACAATCAGCAGGTTCTTAGCCGATTGTCTCTTCTAAAGCTCATGTAGGAGCTAGAACATCATTTTGATTTATGCCTTGCCTACTGAACCAAATAATTCCATCTTCTCTTTTACTGTAGCCTTGATAGCCTCTGTACCAGGAGCTAAAAGCTTACGTGGGTCAAATCCCTTGCCCTCGATATCCTTACCAGCCTCGATGTACTTACGTGTTGCCTCAGCAAATGAAAGCTGGCACTCTGTGTTAACGTTGATCTTTGAAACACCAAGCTCGATAGCCTTCTTGATCATGTCAGCTGGGATACCTGTACCACCGTGAAGAACGAGTGGCATTGCACCTGTCTTCTGCTGAATAGCATCAAGTGTCTCGAATGAAAGACCAGCCCAGTTCTCTGGGTACTTGCCGTGGATGTTACCAATACCAGCTGCAAGCATATCTACGCCAAGGTCAGCGATTGTCTTGCACTCTTCTGGATCAGCACACTCGCCCATACCTACAACGCCGTCTTCCTCACCACCGATAGAACCAACTTCACACTCGATAGAAAGACCAAGACCGTGCGCTACATTAACAAGCTCTGTAGACTTAGCAAGGTTCTCCTCGAATGGATAGTGTGAACCATCAAACATGATAGATGTGAAACCAGCCTTAATACACTTGTAGCATCCTTCGTATGTACCGTGATCAAGGTGAAGTGCTACAGGAACTGTAATTCCAAGCTCCTCATCCATAGCGCGAACCATAGCTGCTACTGTACCAAAGCCTGTCATGTACTTACCAGCACCCTCAGATACACCAAGGATTACAGGAGAGTTGAGCTCCTGAGCTGTAAGAAGGATAGCCTTTGTCCACTCAAGGTTGTTAATGTTGAACTGACCAACTGCATAGTGGCCTGCCTTTGCTTTATCAAGCATTTCTTTTGCAGAAACTAACATAATTATTCCTCCATTTATGCGTTTATTGGGTCGTTGAAAACCCTATCTAAGCGAAATTCTACCATAACGTGTCTTGCTATTCAATAGCGATTTCAAGGGCATTATGCTCATCTTTAATAACTACAACGTCATGATTTCCACCAAATTCCCCGTCCAAAGTCCATGGAACGACTTCAGTACTAATGAATTTAATTTCCTTTGTCTGGAATGCATAGACCATATCAGAATCCGGAATAATTCCTGTCATAAAGCCAAGAATTTCGTTTAATTCAATTGGATTACGAGGCATCTTTATAAGAGTAACCTCAAAAACGCCATCATTTAGACCTATATCCCCGCGTATGATACCCTGGAATCCTCCAACGGACTTTGAGTTGGTAATCATACCGAAAATAAATTCTTCGTAAACAACATTACCGTCATATTCAACCTGCATTCTAAATGATGGAATATCACGAAGTTGCTTTGCTCCCTCTATTATATATGCTGCATGTCCTAGTATATTTTTCAAATCCTGCGATGTTGCATAGGATACTTCTGTAAAAATACCAAATGCAGCCACATAAACAAATGAGTCTGAATTGAATCTTCCTATATCACATGGAAAAAGATTGTCAGACACACTAATATTGGCTGCATTCAACATATTCTTATCTATTCCGAGAGAATTACCAAAATCATTTGTCGAACCAGCTGGAATATATCCAATAGGTATACGCTTTTCTTCCTCCAAACGCATCATACCAGTGACTACTTCGTCCAAGGTACCATCGCCTCCGGAGCATACAATTCTGTCGTAATTCTCTACTTGTTCTATGGTCTGATTGGTGGCATCACCGCCAGACTGAGTGATGTGTACACTAACCTGGTAGCCAGCCTTAATCATAATATCTAGGATGTCAGCCAGATGTTCTTTTATTTGTCCCTTGCCTGAGCGAGGATTTACTATAAATAATAATCTTTTTGACATATATCCCTCTATATAATTATTTAGTAAGGAAATCGGAAAGTTCAGCTACTGCCTTTTCTTCATCATCTCCAGCGGCATCAATAACAACTCTTGAGCCTGATGATAATACCAAACTCATCATTCCCATAATACTCTTGGCATTTACCTTCTTTTCATCCATCTCAAAATAGATTGAGCTTGAAAATCTGTTAGCTAACTGTACCAAATGAGCTATAGGTGTAGCTTCCATTGAATTTGACATCTGAATAGTAACTTCTTTTTGCATGACGTCCTCCTGAATATCTAAAAAACCTAAACACTGGCTATTCCAATTCCCCTGCTATTGCAGCCAGCTTCTTGAACCTATGATTAACCCCCGACTTACCAATTGGTGGATCAAGCAGCTCTCCCAAATCCTTAAGTGGAGTATCTGGGTATTGCAAACGCACTCTTGCTATTTCTTCCAATTGAGCTGGAAGGTTTTCAAGCCCAAGCTTTGCATCTATCAGATTGATTTGCTCTATCTGTCTAACTGCTGCTGATACTGTTTTACCTATATTAGCTGTCTCACAATTAACCTTTCGGTTGATGTTACCACGAACTTCCTTTACAACTCGAATATTTTCTAAATCCATAACTGAATGAGCCGCTTCCATAACTCGAAGTATCTCAACGATTTGGGCTCCTTCCTTTAGATACACAACGTATTTCCCATTTCTAAGAACATACTTGGCATCCACATCAAAAACACTCATAGCCTTCACTAAAAGCCCTGCTTGTGCTGATGTGTTTGTGACTATCTCGAAGTGATAGCCTTTATTTGGATCTGATATCGAGCCAGCCGCTAAAAATGCTCCTCTTATAAAGGCTCTCTTGCAGCATGTCTGCTGGATAATGATTTCATTTATCATGGAACCATCATCAGAAAGCTTCAACATTTTTTTAGTCTCTAAAAAGACATCAGCTGAGATTCCGGTGACATCTTTCCCTATATTACGTGTTTTATTCAATAAAGTAAAGACTTTTCTACTTAATTGGTCCAAAGAATTATTTTTAAATATCTCAGTTCCCTGCAAAATTATGATTCCTGCAAGCTCTGCTACTGCACAGTGTCTACTCTTTGGAACTACATCAAAAAGCTCTTCTTTAACATCTTTTGAAAATGACAATTATTTGCCTCTCAAAGCATCTTTACCAATATCACGATGCTCAATTTTAAGTCCATAAGACTCATCGCCATTTAAAGCTTCAAAAATCTCATCAGCCAGACATACTGATCTATGCTTGCCGCCTGTGCATCCTACGGCAATTACTAATTGATTTTTTCCTTCCTTTATATAGTTTGGAATTAGAAATTTAATCAAATCTGTTGTTTTATCCAAGAAAACCTTGGCCTCATCATATTTTAAAACAAAGTCCTTGATTGGCTGATCATTTCCTGTGAATGGACGAAGTTCCAAGTCATAGTAAGGATTTGGTAAAAATCTTACATCAAACACAAGATCTGCATCTTCAGGAATTCCATATTTAAATCCAAAGGAAATAATTGTAACAAACAGACTTTTATATTCTGCATCATCTACAAATATTTTCTCTAGTTCTTCCTTAAGCTCCCTGGTAAGAAGATGTGTAGTATCAATTACATAATCAGCTTCGTTGCGAAGAAAACCAATTGATTCTCTTTCTTCTTTAATGCCAGCAGCAATTCTTTCTCTTCCAGAAAGAGGGTGATTACGCCTGGTTTCCTTATATCTTTTTACAAGAACATCATCCTCAGCATCCAAAAACAGTATAGAAAATCGCTTCTGATCATTGTCTAACTCTTGCAGTAAATCCGGCAAAAGCTTCATTGCATTGCCATTACGAACATCAATTCCAACTACAATTTTCTGTTCAAAGGTTCCGCTATCTGCCAATTCCACAAAGCTCTTCAATAATTGTACAGGCAAATTATCTACACAGTAGTAGCCCATATCCTCCAACATTTTGAAGGCAGTATTTTTACCTGCTCCGGACATTCCAGTAAGAATTAGTAGCTTCAATTGACATTCCTCCCTATGATTCTAACTTCTGGAGATAGATGTACTCCAAACTTTTCATATACCTTTGAATCAACATCTTTCATAAGCTGCAACACATCAGCTGCTGTAGCTTCGGATTTGTTGATTACAAAACCACAGTGCTTCTCAGAAACCTGCGCACCTCCTACAGTATATCCTCTAAGTCCAGCATCATCAATAAGTTTTCCTGCAAAATATCCTTCTGGACGTTTAAATGTTGAACCAGCACTTGGATAATTAAGTGGCTGCTTCTCAATTCTCTTTTGCTTTATATCCTCAATTGTTGCTTTTATTTCATCAACATTGCCTGGTGCAAGTTTAAGCTTTGCGCCTAGAACAAAACCAGGATTTGCCATAAGTGCTGAATGTCTATAGGATAAATCTAATTCATCTACAGGAACCTCTTTTACCTGTCCGCTATTATCTAAGATTTCAGCGTATTCTAAAACATCCTTAATCTCTCCACCATAGGCACCTGCATTCATATATACTGCACCACCTACGGAACCTGGAATACCTGATGCAAATTCCAAACCTGTAAGCCCTGCCCCCGCAGCCTTGCTTGATACTGCCGAAAGCATCGCCCCTGCCTCTGCATAAATACAAGAATCCTCTTTATCAACCTCTATTGAAGATGCCTTTTTACCAAGAGAAATAACCACACCTTCGATTCCCTCATCAGAAACCAAAAGATTACTACCATTTCCAATAACAATATATGGAATTTGGTTTTCATTCAGATAACGCAGAAGAGGAACCATCTGAGAAATAGATGGCTCCACATAAATATCAGCTGGACCGCCTATTCTGAAGGTGGTGTGTTTCTTCATAGGTTCATCAAGAAGGAACTCCACCTCAGAAAAAAGCTGTTTCAACTTATTATAAACTTCTTCTTTTGAAAAAATATTATGCATACTTTATAAATGCCTCGTATCCTAGTAATGCTTCATATAAGTCAACTTTAGAAATAATTTCACATGGTGCATGCATTGAAAGAACTGCAACACCAGAATCGATAACCTGCATATTGTAATTACCCATGATGTATGCGATTGTTCCGCCGCCACCCTGGTCTACTTTACCAAGCTCTGCTGTCTGCCAGCAAACCTTGTCCTTGTCCATAATAGAGCGAACCTCGCCAACATACTCAGCACTTGCATCATTTGAACCGCTCTTTCCTCTTGCGCCAGTATACTTATTAAATACAAGGCCACGTCCAAGGTAAGCAGCATTGTTCTTTTCAAAAGCTGATGCATAGTTTGGATCAAAGGCTGCAGAAACATCTGATGAAAGAACCTTTGAATTTGTAAGAGCTCTGCGAAGCTTAAGCTCTGAATAGTCGCCCATAAGGTTGAATATCTCAGCTACAGTGTTCTCAAAGAACTTTGACTCCATACCTGTAGCACCGACTGAACCGATCTCTTCTTTATCTACAAGAAGAGCACATGCTGTCTTTGAAAGTTTCTTTGTTGAATTAAGAATTGCCATAAATGATGGGTAAGCACATACTCTATCATCGTGACCATAGCCTAAAATCATTGAACGGTCAAAACCAAAATCACGAGCAGGTCCTGCAGGAACAACTTCAATTTCTGCTGAAATAAAATCTTCTTCCTCAACACCGTATTTATCCTTAAGAAGCTTTAGAACATTTTTCTTTACAGATTCCTTTTCCTTCTCGCCTTTTTTGTCGAAGCCAGGAATGCTACCAATAATAACATTAAGGTCCTCACCTTCAACAACCTTAGCGCCCTTCTTGTCCATCTGGTCTGCTGCTAAGTGAATAAGAAGATCTGAAATACCAAATACTGGATCTGCCTCGTCCTCGCCAACATTAACCTTTACAACTGAACCATCCTTCTTTACAAGTACTCCGTGAAGAGCTAGAGGAATAGTAACCCACTGATACTTCTTGATACCACCATAATAATGAGTATCAAATAATGCAATATCAGAATCCTCATATAATGGATTCTGCTTTAAATCCATTCTAGGACTGTCAATGTGAGCACCAAGGATATTAAGTCCTGACTCTAATGACTCTGTTCCAATGTTGAAAACAGCAAGCATTTTGCCCTTATTAACAGCATAGACCTTATCTCCAGCCTTGAGTTTCTTATCTTCTTTGATAAGCTTCTCCAGGTTAACATAACCTGCTGTCTCTGCTTTTTCAATGAAGAAATCTACACATTCTCTTTCTGTTTTGCAATCTGAAAGGAACTTGCGATAATCCTCGCCAAAAGCCATAACCTTCTCAATTTCTTTTTCTGAAGTATACTTACTCCATGCATTAATGCGTTCCATATTTATAACTCCTAAAAACTAATAATATTTTCTTGTAGACTTGTAATTATATAGCCCACAAGATATTTTTATTTTCCGCCTTCAGCAATATTATCCTGCACACGACGGTAAAGCTCTTCAGCTGCATTGTAACCCATCTTCTTCTGACGATGGTTAACCGCTGCTGTTTCGCAAATAATAGCAAGATTTCGACCTGGACGAATTGGAAGGGAATGGCATGTAACATCTATACCTAGAATATTCATGTATTCATCTGTCATACCAAGACGATCATATTCCTTTTCCTTTGTCCAATCTTCAAGCTTTATTACAAGGTCGATACGTTGCTCATCTTTAACAGCCTCAACACCATAAAGAGATTTAACATCGATAATGCCTATACCTCTAAGCTCGATAAGATACTGTGTAATAGATGGCGCGCGACCATATAATCTTTCATTATTTGGACGACGAATTTCAACAACATCATCTGAAACAAGTCTGTGTCCACGTCTGATAAGCTCCAAAGCAGCCTCAGATTTTCCAATTCCTGATTCTCCTGTAATAAGAAGACCTTCGCCATATACATCTACAAGTACACCATGGATTGTAGTGTATGGTGCAAAGTCTTTATTTAATGAGAAAATAAGTGCTGACATAAACTCAGATGTGGCACGATCTGTTCCAAGAATAGGAACATTTGCCTTTACAGCCTCTTTTAAAAGAGCATCTGCTGGCTTCTCTCCTCTACAGAAAATGATGCATGGAATATCGTATGAAAAAAGCTGACTAAAGCTCTCTACCATTTCCTCGTCTGACTTTTTTGAAATATATGCAGCCTCAACATTTCCAATTACCTGTATACGGCTTGGCTCAAAATGCTCATAAAAGCCATGAAGCTGTAGGGCTGGTCTGTTGACATCAGCAACAGTGACCTGTGCCTCCTCTAAATTCAATTCAGGTGTAAAATTTGTAAGATTAAATCTTTCCTGGACAGTAGCTACTGTAACGTATTTATTTGCTGCCATAAAAAATCCCTCCATTATAAATGCTAATCGCTTAGTATATGATATATCATTTTTTAATTATTTCAAAGGGTGAAAGTAATTGTATACATTCTCCGCCGCTTCTTTGGTCATTCCCTCTGTGTCTGCCAGTTCCTCAAGTGTGGCTGCAGCCATCTTTTCAGCAGATACAAAACGCTTCATCAAGGCTTTTCTTCGTTTAGGACCAATTCCAGGAATATCGTCCAAGAAGCTATGTACCTGCCCTTTACTACGAAGACTGCGATGATATTCTATAGCAAATCTATGAGCCTCATCCTGAAGTCTTGTGATTAGCTTGAAGCCCTCTGAATGGGTATCAATAGGAAGCTCCTGGTCTTTGAAATATAGCCCTCTTGTTCTGTGGTGATCATCCTTTACCATTCCAGCAATTGGAATATGCAAACCAAGCTCTGCCATAACCTGTTCTGCTATATGAACCTGGCCCTTTCCACCATCCATCATGATGACATCAGGGAATTTTGTAAAGCTATCTGTGATATTACCTCCGTTGGCCTCCAATTCCTCTAATCCATGGGAAAAACGTCTTGTAAGGACCTCATGCATAGAAGCATAATCATTTGGCCCCTCAACAGTTTTAATCTTGAATTTGCGATAATCTGAGCGTTTAGGCTTACCCTTCTCAAAGACCACCATAGAACCTACTGATTGGAAACCTGAAATGTTTGAGATATCGAATGCTTCCAATCTGCTGGCATTTGGAATTCCCAGAATATCTGCTATTTCTTTCATGGCTCCAATTGTACGGCCTTCTTCTTTTTTGATTTTTTCCCTATCCTGGTCCAAAACCATCTGAGCATTTTTTGCAGCCAATTCCACAAGCTTTTCTTTTGAGCCTCTTTTTGGACTTCTGATATAAACTCTAGAACCTTTTTTGTTGGTGAGCCAATTTTCTATAAGTTCCCCTTCTTCCAAATCATATTGAACAAATATTTCACGAGGAACAAATGGTGTACCTGTATAATAGTCTTTCAAGAAATATTGAAGCAGGTCCTCATCTGTATCGTCCACCCTCACATTTATAAAGAAATGCTCTCGGCCAATCATCTTGCCACCACGGATAAAAAACACCTGCACAACTGCATCCTCCGCAGCTTTTGCCATTGCAATAATATCTCTATCCTCACCATCAAGCTGAGTCGCTTTTTGTCTTCCGGCACACGCCTTCACGGATTCAATCAAATCGCGATAAATGGCTGCCTTTTCAAAGTCCATTTCTTCTGAAGCGGCAAACATTTTGTTTTCTAAATCCTTTAAAGTATCAAAATAATCTCCGCTCAGAAATTCAATTACTTTATCAACATTATTTCTGTATTCGGCCTGATCAACATTTCCTTGGCATGGCCCTAAACACTGTCCAATGTGATAATTTAAGCATGGTCGTTTCTTACCAAAATTTTCCGGAAGTTTTTGAGTACAGGTTCGAATTTTGTAGAGCTTTTGAACCAATTCAATGGTGTCATGGACTGCACCTGCTGAAGTAAACGGACCGAAAAACTTATTACCATTTTTCTTTAATCTTCTAGAAAAAACAACACGAGGATAAGCCTCTGTCAGAGTAACCTCGATGTATGGATATGTCTTGTCGTCTCTAAGCATTGTGTTGTACTTAGGGCGATATTCCTTTATTAAATTGCATTCTAAGATAAGGGCCTCAAGCTCAGAGTCTGTAACTATAAATTCAAAATAATCAATATTTTGAACCATCTGTTTTTTCTTAAGGCCTTCATCATGACTTGGCTGAAAATATTGTCGCACACGATGGCGCAAAGAACGGGCTTTTCCAACGTAGATAATCTCATCGTTTTTCCCGTGCATTAGATAAACTCCCGGTTGATCCGGGAGTTTACTTAAATCTTGTTCTGTTACCATAATTTCTACTCATCAAAAATATTGTCTGTTACAACATTTTCTGGATCAGCAAAACTGCCAGTCCCTTCCTCAGATGCCCCTGCAACTGATGATGCATCCCCAGTAGCCTGCTCAGCTTCTACTGGCGTCTCTGATGAAGAAGCACCTTCTGTTTTAGGTTTTTCTTCTGGCTCAGGAATTCCTTTGATTTCTCTGAAAATCTTCATGAATTCCTTTCCTGTAATTGTTTCATGTTCGAATAGATATTCAGATATCTTGTCGAGACACTCCATATTCTCAAGCAGAAGCTCTTTTGCCTTTGCATAAGCCTCTGTAATCATCTTTAATACTTCTGAATCAATTTCACCAGCTGTGTTGTCTCCACAAATAAGTGAAGCACGACCATCCAAATATTGGCTTTCTACAGTTGCAAGACCCATCATGCCAAACTTTTCGGACATACCAAATCTTGTAACCATTGCTCTAGCAATCTTTGTAGCTTGTTCGATATCATTGGCAGCTCCAGATGTGTATGAACCGAACTTAATATCTTCTGCAGCACGTCCACCCATGTATGTGACGATTTTAGCAATAAGCTCATCCTTTGTCTCAAGGAATTTTTCTTCCTCTGGAGTCTGAAGTGTATATCCAAGAGCACCCATAGTTCGAGGAACTATTGTAATCTTCTGTACTGGCTCTGCATCCTTTTGAAGAGCAGAAACAAGAGCATGTCCAACCTCGTGATAAGAAACTATCTTACGTTCCTTCTCACTCATAGCTCTATCCTTCTTTTCCTTGCCGCCGACAGCAACAAGTTCAAAGGCCTCAAACAAATCCTTCTGTGTGACATATTGACGCTTAGCTTTTACAGCAAGAATAGCTGCTTCGTTAATGATATTTGCAAGGTCAGAACCAACAAGGCCTACCGATGCAAGTGCCAATGCGTCTAAATCAACAGTCTCATCCATCTTAACATCCTTGGCATGAACCTTGAGGATTTCAAGACGCCCCTTCTGATCTGGTCTATCAACAATGATGCGTCTATCAAAACGTCCTGGACGAAGAAGAGCTTTATCAAGTACCTCTGGACGGTTTGTTGCAGCGAGAATTAAAAGACCCTTATTTGAATCAAATCCGTCCATCTCTGAAAGAAGCTGATTAAGTGTCTGTTCACGCTCGTCATTGCCTCCACCGTAATGAGCGTCACGGCTCTTTCCGATAGCATCAATCTCGTCGATGAATACAATACATGGAGCAACTTTCTGTGCCTCCTTAAAAAGATCACGCACACGTGAAGCTCCGACACCAACAAACATCTCAACAAAATCTGAACCAGCAAGTGAGAAGAATGGAACTCCAGCCTCACCTGCAACCGCTTTTGCAAGAAGTGTCTTACCTGTTCCAGGAGGGCCTACAAGAAGAGCACCCTTTGGAAGTTTCGCACCAATTTCGGTATATTTCTTTGGGTTGTGAAGGAAATCCACCATTTCCTGAACGGATTCCTTAGCTTCATCCTGTCCTGCAACATCCTTAAAGGTGATACCTGTTGCCTTTTCCATGTTGTAAAGCTTGGCATTTGACTTGCCAACGCCCATTGGGCCTCCGCCCATCTTTTTCATAACAAATCCCAAGAATACCCATATAAGCACAATTGGAAGGACAAATGAAAGAATATTGTAAATGATTGCGGCTGTAGAATCTGAGATTGTTCCTTCGATTTCAACCTTATGCTCCTTTAAAAGAGGAAGCAAATCATCATCTCTGATGTATGCAGTGTAAAGGGAAACCTTTGAAGGCTGTCCTGTTGCCTCATATAACTGCTGAAGTTTTTTGGTCTCTTCATCTGTTGTACCGTAGGTCTCACCTTTTTTTAATTCAATATTGATTACATCATCCTTGAAGGTGACATTATCTACTTTGTCATCCTCAACCAATGTCAAAAACTCGGTATAGGTAATTTCCTGATTTGAAGAAGAACTTGCCCCCTTATACATCATGCTTGTAAAGAACAATGCAATAAGGACTAATATTCCTAATGTATAAAAAGGCTGACGATTATTCTTTTTATCTCCACCATTTTGGTTGTTATTATTATCGTTCACTTTTGCCTCCGTGTCATAAAAATTTTTTACGATACTAATTTATCATAAAACAGCCCAAAAGTAATGATTTTAATACTTTTTTAATAGATTTAAAATAAAAAACTCCAACATGGATAATTCTCAATCCTTCGTTGGAGTGTATTATTTATTTTATTTAGATAAAATCTCTGTATCGTTGGTAAATTCGGTACCAGAAACCTCCTCAAACTTATGAAGCAAGTCTTCAATAGTAAGATGTTTCTTTTCCTCACCACTGATATTTAGAATCACACGTCCCTCATTCATCATTATGAGACGATTTCCGTAGTTGATAGCATCACGCATATTATGTGTAACCATCATTGCTGTAAGATTGTGTTCTTTGATAAGCATATCTGTTATTTCAAGAACCTTTGATGCAGTCTTTGGATCTAGAGCTGCTGTATGCTCATCCAAAAGAAGAACCTTTGGCTTTTGAATTGTAGCCATCAAAAGTGTAAGGGCCTGACGCTGTCCTCCTGACAAAAGCCCAACCTTTGCTGTAAGGCGGTCCTCAAGGCCTAAATCCAGCTCTTTAAGCATCTCATGATACTTTTCACGTTCAGACTTTGTAACGCCCCATCTAAGGCCTCTTAGCTTGCCTCGTCTGGCTGCCAGTGCCATATTCTCATCAATTTGCATATTTGCAGCTGTTCCTGTCATAGGATCCTGAAATACACGGCCTAAATATTGTGCACGCTTGTGTTCAGGAAGACCGGTCACATCAACGCCATCGATTGTAATGCTTCCGCCATCTACAGGCCAAACACCTGCAACAGCATTAAGAAATGTTGACTTTCCAGCGCCATTTCCTCCAATTACAGTACAGAATTCTCCCTCTTCTAGGTTAAGTGTTGCACCTGCAAGAGCTACTTTTTCATTTATAGTGCCAGCATTGAAGGTCTTTCTCAAATTATTAGCATTAAGCATTTTCCTTACCTCCTCTCTTAGCTGCCTTTCTAAATGAACTATTACTCTTGCTCTTCAGATAAGGAACGGCCAGGAAAATAGCCACTATAATAGCTGTAAACAGCTTCATATCGTTTGCTGGCATCTTCAGCCAAAGAACTATAGCAATAAATAGATAATAGAGAATTCCACCGAATACGACGAATAAAAGGGTAAGGATGAAATTTCTCTTTTTCTTAAACAAAGTATTGCAGATAACCTCTCCAATGATAATTGATGCCAAACCAATTACAATTGCACCACGGCCCATATTTACATCCGCATTTCCATTGAACTGTGCTGAAAGAGCTCCAGCAAATGCAACAATTGCATTAGAAATCACAAGACCAAAAGCCTTCATAAGATTAACATTAATTCCCTGCGCCTTAGTCATTGCAGGGTTTGTTCCTGTTGCACGAATTGCAGAACCCATCTCTGTTCCAAAATACCAGTACATAATTGCAATGATGATTATTGCCATAACAAGAACTGTCACTAAAGCATCAGTTTTGTATCTAAGTGAAACAGCCAAATTATATTTATCAACTGAAATAGGTGTGTTTGGCTGATTTCTAGTAATTCTAAGATTTATAGAATACAAGGCAAGCTGTGTCAATATACCTGCCAAAATGTCTGGAATACCAAGTACTGTATGAAGCACACCTGTAATCAATCCAGCAAGTGCTCCAGCAACGAATGCAAGCACAAGAGCAAGCATCCATGAACGGCCTGAAATAATAACCATGGCTGCAACTGCACCGCCAGTTGCAAAAGATCCATCAACTGACAAATCTGCAAAATTTAATAATTTAAATGTAATAAAAATGCCGAGGGCCATAATTCCATAAATGATACCCTGGGCTGCCGTTCCCGGCATTCCTGCTATTAATGTTTCAATTCCCATTTTAAACTCCAAAGAGCAAGGTCAGAATATGACCTTGCCCAAATTTTAATTATTTTTTGTTTTAAGATTATTCCATCTCAATAGCGACGTAATCCTCTGGAAGAGTGATATCTAACTCTTTAGCAATGTTAGGA
This sequence comes from uncultured Pseudobutyrivibrio sp., assembly GCA_946403965.1. Lineage (GTDB taxonomy): Bacteria > Bacillota > Clostridia > Lachnospirales > Lachnospiraceae > Pseudobutyrivibrio. The sequence goes on from CAMJBT010000009.1 coordinate 59,588, forward strand.
TTATATTCCTTAGTAAAATCTGTAGCATACTGAATATCCATTTCTGCTGGGTTTGCTCCATTTGCTAAGATTTCGTATGCCATAAGTCCAGCTGCATATCCAATGTCATAATATGAAATTGATAGTGTTGCAATACCACATCCCTTGCAGATACCTTCCTCGCCAGCTACGATTGGTACCTTTGCTGTAAGTGCAACATTGTTGATTGTCTCTGCACAATTTGCTGCAACATTGTCTGTTGGAACATAAAGCACATCTGATGAACCGCATGCAGTCTGAACAACAGTTCCAACATCACTTGAATCCGAGAATGTGTATGCAGTTACGTTATAACCGAATTTTTCAAGATTTTTTGTGATTTCATTAGCCTGATATAATGAGTTAACCTCGCCCGAGCAATAGATAATACCTACTTCCTTTGCATCAGGGAATAGCTCGTGAAGCATATCTGCCTGACCATCAAGTGGAGCTAAATCCGCTGTACCAGTAACATTCACGCCTGTAGCACCAGACCAGTCCTTGATATCAAGTGCTGTAGCATAATCTGTGATTGAAGTTGCAACAATTGGAATATCACTTGTAGCTGTCTCGCATGCCTGTAATGCTGGAGTAGCATTTGCCATAATTAAATCAACATTATCACTAACAAATGAATTTGCAATTGTAGCACATGTAGGAATATCACCTGAGGCATTCTCTAATGTAAATTCAACTTTATCCCCAAGCTTTTCCGTAAGTGCAGCCTCAAAACCCTCTGTAGCCGCATCAAGTGCTGGATGCTGTACCAATTGAATAATTCCAACGTTATAAGTGGTATCTGTATCAGCTGTAGCCTGCTCTGTAGTTTCATCTTTAGCCTTTTCAGCTTCTTTTTGTGCAGCTGCATCAGTACCGCAACCAACTAAAGAAACTGCTAATGTCATAGCTGCTAATAAGCTAATCGCTTTCTTCATAATACTTCTCCTCCTATGATTTCATGTTGATTACTTTAGCACTTTTAATCACTAAAGTCAACTTGTTAAATGCAAATTAAAATGATTGCTTAATCACTTTTCTAAACCCGCCCCATTAATTTAAATAGTACTCATGATTTCTTGTGGTCTTTTTCTTAAGTAACCCACAAGAATCTACAGATAATGACAATTCTCAGCAGAAAATTTCTTTTCCAATTTATTACAACAAGAGTAAAAACCTGGTATAAGGAATATTACTGCAAATAGCCACGCTACCGGGCTAGCCCATATTGCACCTGCATATCCTATCATTGGAACAAATGTAAATGCCACAAGTATTCTTGCAATCATCTCCATAACTCCCGAATATATAGCAAATGTTGAATATCCCATTCCTTGAATAGAAAATCTGAATATATTTACAGCTGCAAGTAAAGTATATGTAACTGCATTAGCCAACAAGAACATCATCGCCTGCTTAATAACAACTTCTGTAGAAGTAAACAATCTAAGAATATATGGTCCTGTAAAGTATAAAACGACAAGTATAAATACTGCGTATATTGTTCCTAGTAGCTGTGCAGTCCAGGTTCCCTTTTTAACTCTTGGAATGTTCTTCGCTCCAACATTCTGTCCGGCAAATGTAGCCATTGTTCCGCCCAACGCGTCAAATGGGCAAACCACAAACATAGAAACTTTTACTCCGGCTGTCATTGAAGCCACTGCTATAGTGCCAAGTCCATTTACAGCAGTTTGTAAAATCACAGATCCAATCGCGGTAATTGAATACTGTAAGCCAAACGGAATTCCCATGGACATCAGAACCTGAGTATGATGAGGACCTGGCATTAAATCCTTTTTTTCCAACTTCAAAATAGGAAATTTCTTTTTCATGTAAATTACGCAACTTCCGCCAGCAATCAGCTGAGAAATAACAGTTGCCAAAGCTGGGCCATTTACACTCATGCCCAAAACTATGATAAAAACAATATCAAGCACTATGTTTATACAAGCTGCCATAATAAGGAAATATGTTGGAGTCTTACTATCTCCAAGAGATCTCATTATTCCAGCCGTAAGATTATATAAAAAAGTTACAGGAATACCCCAAAATATTATTGAAATATAAGAGTAAGCTAAATCTATTATATCTTGAGGTGTCTGCATTATTACAAGTATCTGACGGCAAAATACTCCCACTATTATCGTAATAACCAATGATAAAATAGCAGACAAGGTAATAGAATTTCCTACAAATTTACGCATTGAATCATAGGACTCGGCGCCAAAACGTTGTGCTACAGGAATTGCGAAGCCAGAGCATATGCCCATACAAAAACCATTAATTAAAAAATTAATAGATCCAGTAGACCCAACGGCAGCCAATGCACTATCGCCTAGAGTCTGTCCAACAATAATCGTATCCACCAGGTTGTACATCTGCTGAAAAATTAAACCAGCAAGCATTGGTACAGAAAACCCCAATATTAAAGTTAATGGATTTCCTTCAGTTAATTTTTTTGTAGAATTAGATGCCATGATGTTCACCTCAACATAGATTTTTAATAGTTAGACTTTTTATAAATTACTTTACGAAAAAGTCTATGATTTCTTTTCATATAATACAACATCTTTCTATTAACTAATATAGATAAATAAAAAAATCCTAGGACTTTTGTCCTAGGATTTTTGAAAGTTCTAAAATTATACTAACTCAAGAACAACTTCCATAGCTGCATCACCCTTACGTGGTCCGATCTTTACGATACGTGTATAACCACCCTTGCGATCAACATACTTTGGAGCAACCTCATCAAATACGAAGTTTGCCATATCAACCTTGCGTGTCTGGCTCTTCTTCTCGCCCTTAGCTGTTGGAGTGTAAAGAACCTGCATCATCTGACGACGAGCGTGAAGTC
>CAMJBT010000010.1 GCA_946403965.1 uncultured Pseudobutyrivibrio sp.
AGCCGCGCCCGCAGGCGCGACGATTACTTCACTGGTTTTCTACATTCACTTGGCAATTCATCTGACCAAGGAAGTAGTTTGTCCATAAAACTTCTATCTATATCATCAAGATGCTCTGGGATTACAGTAAGAAGATATTTGAAATACTCATAAGGCTTTAGGTTATTAGCCTTTGCTGTTTCAGCAATGCTATAAGCAATTGCACTAGCCTTAGTTCCAGAGATTGCATCAATCATAACCCAGTTTTTCTTACCGATGCAGAATCCGCGGATTAACTGCTCAGCTGTGTTGTTATCCATAGGGACTTCACCATCTTCAAGAAAGACTTTAAGATACTGTTCCTGGTTGATTGAATACTGTAATCCTTTATGCGTTTTACTGTTAGCTAATACATTTGGTTCAACTTTATGAACCCACGCAAAGTAGGCCTCAACTAAAGGCTTGACAGTTAGCTGTCGATGTTCATATCTTTCTGCCTGAGAAAGGTTACTTAGCTTTTTCTCCTCGCGATAGATAGCTTGAATCATCTTCAAAGTTTTATTCGCAGTGCAGGATCTTTGTTTATGTCTCGGTGTAGCCTTTAAGGCTTCATCTAATCGGTGTCTTGCGTGCGCCCAACATCCTGCGATTGTCAGGTCATCACGTTCCTTTTCAATGGAGTGATAAACCTGATAGCCATCTGTCACACAGATGCCTTTGAAATCCTTTAGAAACTCTCTTGTATGATCCGACTTTCTAGTCCGCTGGTAATCGTAGATTACAATCGGTTTATACTTGTACATCTTACCTGTACGGTAAACCCACATGTAACTCTTTGAGCCAGCATCACGACCATCCTTGTTAACTAGACAAGGAGTTTCATTAGCTTGTATTACGTGATAGTCGTACAAATGCTCATGAAGATAATCATAAAAGACTGCTAAATATCTGTCAGCACATTGGATAACCCAGTTAGACATTGTAGCTCTGCTGATTTTAGCTCCAAGATGAAGGAAATCCTGTTCCTGGCGATAAAGCGGGCAAGCCATAAAGTATTTGTAATACATCACATGTACAGCAAGCCCTGAAGAAACATAGCTACCTTTTATCAGTGCTGGTTTGCATTTATCGCGAAGGAAGATTGTTTCATCTTCTTTGCATGCATTTGGGCAACGATGGGTTTTAGCTACGTACTCAATTCTTTCCAAGTAAGGCTTGTGATAGATGACTTCAGTACGAACCACCTTAGTTCCTACGGGTTCCATTATGGTGCCACATTCATCACAGATACGTTCTTCCTTAGGAAGTTCCTTTACAGGAACCTGTCTTGTCTTGATATTTTCAAATATCTCGTCATATGTAGCCTTTGGCTTACGTTCACAAGTATGAACTTTAACTTCAACAATTTCTGGTTCAATAGGAATAGCAGGCTTATCATCTTCATCAACTGAGTCAAATAAGCTTAGCTGATCAGGAATATCACCTTTACGGATTTCGCCTGAAGACCTAAACAGCTTTGTCTTTAGATAGTCAAGCTGAGCCTGAAGATTTGCTATAACTTGATCTTTTTCATCAAGCTTTACATTTTTCTCATCAACAGACTTTTGGAGTAACCACAGATGATATATATGTTATCTGCCATAGTAATATCACCAATCATAAACGACCTCCTAGGCATGACATAACCTGAGATAACAAAGTAGGGCTTACATCATTAAAAACTTTAATTGATGCTTGTCCTATAGTTATTTCCAATGCACACTGAGTAGATGGAATCGATGGGATTATAGGCGCTTGTTCCATTGGTACTTCATCAACGATTTCAAGCTTAACAATATCTGGTTTAGTTTCAACGTGATAGTCTTGCGCATATGTTCTTTCTGGAACATTTGCACCATTACGTTTTAACTGCTTAACCCAGCTATAAAATGTACTTGTTTGAATGTCGTGCTTTTGCACCACATGTAATCGGATAAACCGCTTGAGCGGCATTCCATCACCATGTCAAACTTTTGTTGCGTGGTAAATTTGTTTCGCATTATAACAACCTCCATTTGTAGTAAAACGCTCCACTATCACGAATAGAATTGGAGTGAAACACACCATATGTTTAGTTGTTATTATTGTTTCAGAAAATCTGCTGTCAGTCACGACGGTGGAACACTAAGCGCTTACCCTCTAAATGCCCTTATAGCAAAAAAGAATCAACACATATAATTAGTGTCAATTCTTTTTTGTAAGAAGTTTTTTATTAATTAAATTCTAGCAGTACTACTGCTTATTTTCAATGTAAATACTCCATAGGTTCTTTCCAGACCTAGTTGATGGTTTGTAAGCGCTTAATGTTACACTATGATTGTCAATCTGAAAGTGGCTCAGATTCAGATTAGCATTTACAAACACTAAGCGCTTACTTTTAAACATAGACATTATTTATCCCAAATCAAAATCCGAATATATAGTAAGCAAAAAGCTCCAGATATTGTGGGATACAAATACTGTGGTCTTCCTTCCGGCATAAATAGTATTATTCCAGCCAACTGTCCCAATAATGCCAGTGACATTAATACAAAAAATAACGCCTCCTTATTTTCTCTAATATTGAACATTTCATAGAACAGCATTGCTAATACACTAACAATTAAACCTATATTTTTAATAACATTTATTCCACTTGAATTCATTATATCTCTCCAAGCGGTTATAACTTTATTCAAAATTGTATTTGCGAACTGTCTTTTGTTGCTTTCAGCTATCCTCTCAGTCATTCCATCACTGTATAGTTCATTTCTTCCGTCTACCCACTGGGTATATTGAAATTTTTCAAGCTGTACTGTCGGCTCGTCTTCATACCAAAACTCATCCCAAGTTGGATCGATCTGTAAACTTCGATACAAGCAATTTAATTGAACATTTAAATAATCATCTATATTGTGTACAACAATGTTATAATATGATTTCATATAGGCATCTGACTGTTCATCACTTACCAATGTTTGATTATAGTCAAGATGTCCCTTTGTCCAGTTGTAATTGCGAAATCCAGACTGACCTTGTTCTTTTATAACCTCTACAGGAATCACACTATCAATTGCTTCAAGATTTTCCTCTACCCCATCATAAGACAGATTCGCATTTTCATTGTTAAAAATATTTCTTAATACTTCTATAGTGTTAATAATCATGTAGTCATTTCCATAATATTTAGTAGAACCAATCTCTTGCACTTTACTGATGGTAACGACCATAAGAAACGTACTTATAAGAAATACTAAAATCTTTTTGGCACCTACATGTATTCTAAAAAATGAAATAATAAATATTGCACATCCTACCAGACCAATAAGTTTTCCTTCACTTCTCCAGGACATTACTATCATTGTTATAAACGAACCGAATATAATCCTTTTATAGGTTATAACATCATGATATTCATATATCTCAAAAAACATATATGCAATATAAAATATGACTATCACACTGTACAAATCACCTCTATATGGATTAATGACTAAATAGTATGTTTCAGGCATGAGCAATATCAAAAATAAATAGTATGCTTTAGCACAATCACACCTTTCAGTAATACAATAAAAAATGTATCCTATAACACATGTAACTCCAACCAATTGCAACAATTGAACACTTATAGGATGTGGTATTACCATCATACAGGCACCGTAATATATTCCTGTCAATATATGCTGCCAATATGTAGGAATAAATCTTTTTACCATAATATAGTTTTCGTAATTATCCATCTCTAGACCAAAGCTATCTGGATATGATATCAACAATACTATTAGTAAAAATACAAACAAAACAAGCACAGGAGCAAACACTTTCCTCGGCATTCGTCTTTCATATATTAAAAAAATAAGTTTCCATACACCCCAAATAATAAGTACACTGATTAATTTGGTCAATATATATATAATTACCTTCTCAGCATTAAAAGAAACAATAGATTCAGTCCTTAAAGTAAGCAGCGCATTATAGTTGTCATGGAAATAAAATATAAACCTCTCATAAATAAAAGACAATAATATATGGATTAATGGCAATATATGCTTATATGATATATTTATTTTTTTTAATGTAAATTGCATAATAAGTCTCCACATATATTCTATTAGCAAAAATTATCTACAACAAATACACTTGCCCCTGAAGCCTTTGCAGCTTCCACTCCAACATCTGCATCCTCAAAAATAATAGTATCTTTAGGCGCAATTCCAAAATATTCCATAGCCAATTCAAATCCTTGAGGATCTGGCTTAACCCTAGTTATATTTTCTTGCGTAACCATATATTCAAAAAAATCTTGATATCCAAAATAAGATAAAATATCCATAGTGTTCTGCCTAGATGCAGTTGTCACTATAGCCAAATGATACGAATCGCTTAATCCTTTTGCAATATCAAATAGTGGCTCATTAACTCTTGCCTTCTTTAGATTGTCTTTATAAGTGTATTTTTTTAGCTTATGCACATCATCAATATTTTTATCATCGCCCATTATTACAGGAAGAAATTCGGTGTAATGACGACCATTGCATTTAGTTACGAAATATTCTTTATCGAGGTTGCATCCGAATTTCTGAAGAGCATCTTTATACGCATAGTAATTAACTTCACTTGTATCAAATAAGGTTCCATCCAAATCAAACAATGCTAGTTTTTTCTTTTCACTCATCAAGTGTTTCTCCGTACATATTAATCACATCGTTCATCACGATAATCATGCCTGCATAGAATAGCAACGATCTAATACCATCTTTTTCTATCTTGTATGGCATTAATCTAAGCCAGTGAATAATCTCATGGAAATAGATGCTTCTTGTTCGCTCAGCGCCAAACTCTGCCTCCATATACTTTCTAAGTCTGCTATGTATCTCTTTATATGCAGATGACTTTGTAAACAAGAAGTTGATTGTATTTCCTTTCACCTTTACATCCTTTGTTGCCATAAGAAATTCATATCCACCATGAATCGATTGTAACAGTTTACCGTAATCCAAATTGGGAGAATTATGTATATTCCCTGTATTTGGATCTATAATATAAAAATTATCTTTACCTGACTCGTCTCTAGTACAAATAATATTTTCAATAGTCAAGTCACCATGTATTACGGCATAAGTATCATTAGCAAATACTTTTTCCAATCTGCTCTTCGAAAGATACTTTTCAAAATAAGCAAAGTTATTATATTCAACACCGTTAATTATAATCTTATCGTAATCAAGTAATTGCTTTATATATTTAGCCTCTTTAATACGCTTAATATTTTTTAATACCTTAGAGTCGATATATTCATCTATTGTTGTCTTATCAGCCTCTTTTGCATCAATTCGATAGATTGACTTTTCCAAACTTGATAATGCACTTTCAATTATGTGCCATGATTTTTCAATTGGCATAGAATGAGTATACTCAAAAAGGCCCACAGCACTGGCCTCATAAGGCATATCATAATAGCAATATTGCTCCGTCTTTTCGCTAGAAATTATTTCTGGAAGGACTATTTTATCTTTATTATCCTTTATCCATTTAATTTGCTGATACAACTTTTCTCCATCTTCACCAAAAGCATATTTTCTGAAGAAAGTACGCTTTCCATCTAGGCAAAGCATGGTCGTAGCATTTGAACCTGCGGAAAAATCTCTAATAATTGATATTCCTTGATTAATTTTTAAATAATTATCTACATACTCACGATTCTTATTTGAAAAATAGCTTTCTAAAAAAACACGTCTTTCGTTAGGGTCAAGTTGAGGAATCAAGTTTAAATAATTTTCATCGGCTTCTGTCTTCTCGTTTGTATTAGAAAAAATTAACGATAAAACTATAAGTAGCAATAACGGTACGACCTGATAAACAATGGCCATAAACGGTTGTTGTTCAGATACTCGTCCATTACCTAAGAAATTTGTTCCTGTACTTTCTTTTATGCCATTTTGAGTAAAGAGCTGGATAAAAATATCAGACCACCTTGTATCAATCCCTAAACTACTAATAGATTTGGCAAAAAGATAATAAGACGATAAGTATCCTAGCCACATCAAAAGTGTATACGCAAAAAGCTTTGCTTTACTTATTTTCAAAAATATATCTTTAACATTCCATATTAGAGCCCAGGAAAGCCTGAGGATAATACTTTCTATTCTTTGATTAAAAATACTTGCAACAAACTTTATCAGACGCTTTACAACACCGCGGAAACAGTATATCAAAAGAAGTACAGCTACCATTACCACAGCAACAATAACATAAAACACGCTGTTCTGCTCAGCATCTACACCACCAATGCCTCTGAAATAAAGAAAAGCAAAAATAACTCCAACACATATAATATCTAAAAAACGGTCTACAATTACCGTCGAAAAAGAAAGCGCTTTTCCATTTTTCATCTTATTTCCTGGAATCCAGGCTCGTGCAATATCACCTAATTTAAATGGAACGATATAACTTATCAGATATCCCGCAGATAATGACTGTAATAATAATCTTTTGTTTGGACGTTCATATACTTTTATGAATAGTTCCCAGCGAAATGCTCTTAACAAATGTGCTATTGTAAGCAAGAAAATTGCTCCTACTAAAAATATCATTCTCATTATAGTAATGACTTCAACCTTTCATCATGCAAAGCCTCATCATATTCCACGGGTGTTCCAAACGAAATATGCTCATCAATAGGAAACGTAACAATGGACTGCCCCATGGTTGCCATCTCATTATATACGCCACTAACAAAATACTCTGAATAGCTGCAATGCTTTAAATAAACTTCCACTGCATTTTTGAATACATCTTTATTCTTGAAGTAGTATGCACCACAGATTGCCTCATTGCTTACAACCTGTTTCTCTATAGTTCCAACAACTTTTCCTTCATTGTCAAATTTCACATAACTATAACAATCCCTATCAGATTCAAATGTAAGAAGCGCTCCGTCAATACTGCCAAAATTCGCCTCTCTAGCAAATAAATAAAACTTTTCACTCAAAAACGCATGATCGCAATCATTGAACAAAATAGGCAAGTCATCGTCAATCGACTTTATTCCTTCCAAACAGGTGAGAACCGCACCGTTTAAAACACTTGGGATAACTTGAATCTTTGCCTCAGGATAGAATTCCTTTATTCGAACATCAATATTAAACCTATCAATATGTTCTTTCAAAACAACAAAGATTATATCTTCAACATCAACAAATTTCGAGATTGACTGGGCTGCCCAATAAAAGAATGGTTTTCCTTGCAATTCAATTAATGGCTTTGGCAGATTGAATCCTTTATTTCCAAATCTTGTGCCTCCGCCTCCCATTGGCATAATAAGATGTATTTTTTTCACGACTTAATTCTCCGTTTCATGGTTATTCTCAAATATTATATCTGCTGTATAATCTTCTACTATCTTATCTCTGTGTTCCTGACTCAAGTATTTTTTTCTATTAAACATAAACGACAGCAACAATTTCAGTGTAGTCCACGCTTGGCTAGTCATCCTCACATTCGAAACCTGATCCTCTTCCCTCCAAATTATCGGAAAGAATTTAACTGAATGTCTATAGAAAGAATGCCCTAGCAACATATAACAGTTGAATACCAAATTATCCTTATACTTCTTATAAAATCTATCTTTCAAGATGTCAACTTTGTACATATTTAGTCCTGATCCCAAATCATAAACCCAAAATCTACATCCTATAGAAAAGAAAATATTGAACACCTTATTTCCAAAGGTTCTAAACTTTGAGTATCCATCAAGCTTTGACCCTTTTATGAATCTGGCACCCAGGAAACAATCATAGTTCTTGTATTCTCCCGATTGCAAGTATGGAAGAATATTCGCAATATCACCTTGATCATCTCCATGTAATACAATGATATAATCAAACTCATTCTTTATAGCATATTCAAAAGCAACCTTGTGAGAGCCACCCAAACCATAGTTTTCTATATTTCTAAGCATTTTTACAGGTAGTTCCGAATATCTGTCACAATACTTTATTACAGCTTGTTCTCCATCATCGGTGCTTCTGTTATTTGCAACAATTACTTCATCTAAATACTTCAAAACTTCTTGATTAAGTTGCCCCAATACTCTTACAATCTGCTTTTCGCAGTTGTACATAGGGATGAATAGTAATATTTTGTCCTTCATTATTTTACTCCACTACTTCCAGCATTACTTACGTTTTTATTTTTGATGTTTACTAATTCTGATGCTTATAACTGATAACAAAACAAATGATGTAATATTATAATTGGGTATGATTTCTTTACTAATTTCATCATATCTGCAAAAATAGCATTACCCCTATGAGTACTATCATAAAAATGATTAGCCTTCTTATAGTACTCAAGTACTTCAAATTATCATATTGCATTCACATACTGTTGACCTCATAATCCTTATTGTCTTATACATCAATTATTTAACAAACAAAAATCTTTAGCCTTTTCCTTCCTTATGATTTTAAATAAACAAAATTAGATGTTATGAACATAAAGACCAAGAAAACTCACTATTTCCCTAGAAGCAACTTAAAAACTCTATTTAATGAAAGTATTTCATTTAAAACATAACAAACTAATATAACTGTTCCCAATGTAACAAAGAAGCATATCAATATCCATAACATATTCCCAAACAATATATGACTTTCTAATACTGACTTTATAATCAATATAGCCCGCTGATTAAAGCATAAATATATCATCGAATCTCTTCCTATCACTGATAACACTCTTCCAAGAAGATTAGTATATCTACTTTTGTCAATAATATTTGATATATAAATAATGATTATAGAATACAAAATAGCATTAATAATCGATAAATATATGTTATTATACTGTCCACTCCTAAAATTTACAGTTCCATTATAGAAAATTAGCCAATTTACTATAAAAAGCATTAGAATAATTACTAATGCACTTATTCTTTTGTATGTTAAAGTGTTTTTCAAAAACATCTGTATTAAAACGCCGCATATCATAAACGGTAAAAAAGATATTCCTCTACCTATTCCAAATGGTATTAAAAAACCATGGCCTTGGGCAAGCATACCAATAATACCAACTAAAAAAATGACAGGTAATGACAACTTTATATTATTAAATAATTTGGTAATAATATAATATAAAGTATTCGTCCAAAATAAAGCGGGCAAAAACCAACCTCCCCCCCATCCAGGCACTCCATCAGTTGGTCTATCTATAAAAGGGCTGATTATCACGACGCTCAAACAATCATTAGCGCAAGCATCTAGCACTTCCCAAATAAAATTAATAAAACTCCAGCAAACAAAAGGTAACAAAATGTGATAGGCCTTTTGGTAGATAAAATCCTTTTTTTCTTTATAAAACATTCCAGAAACAATAAAAAAAATAGGCATATGCCATGCGTGATACCAAATTGAAAACCAATCATCTATTTTTGGTATTCCAATTTGAGCATGACCCGCTATCATGCAAACAATCGCAATTCCACGGGCAATATCAACAGTTCTATTTCTTTCATTACTAGAAACAGTCTTAAAATCAAATTGCATACTATTTTCCCTTAATTAATTTTGCTTTCAACTTTATATATTTAGCGGCACAATATGCATTACATCTATACAGTAATTTATTCACAAATGTATTGCTTATTACAAATGATGATTTAGCTTTATCAACTTCCCTACAATACTTCTTCAAATCAAGTCCTTTTAAATTATTCGCATAATCACAAAACAAGTCTACAAATCGTCTACTAGCTTCTTCCAATAAGATATCACCAAATATACCGCCATATTCATCAGCTATCCTAGTCCATTTTTTCTGATAATCTAAAACACCAATAGCCTTCTCTACATTAGCACTATTTACAGCAGAACCAGTCCGACCTTTCCTGTAACAATAATAAGGATATGGATTATACCCAATTTTTCCAGCGGCTATATATACCCTAACTGCCCATTCATTATCCTGACCTCTTTTATATGTATTAAAAAATAAATCATTATTGATAAGGAAGGATTTCCTATACACTCCTTTTGTCCCGAGCTCAACATATCCATTCCTTTTATATAGCAAGACAAAGGCATCTTTTCCAGATTTGCATGCCATAATATCATCATTATCTATAAGTTCTTGTATTGGTTTCCTATCACTTTCTTCACCATCCCAAAACTCGCTTCTTCTCCCCAAACAGAAATCTATATCTAAATCCACAACCTTTTCATAGTGTAAGAGTGCATCCTGTTCAAGAAAATCATCCCCATCTAAAAACATTAGCCATTTTCCATTCGCACAGTTGATTCCTTCATTTCTCGCAGCACCACTTCCTGCATTAACGGTATGTATTACTTTAACGTTTTCAGCAATATATCTATCTGCAATTTTACCAGTATTATCAATGCTACCATCATCGACAATTATTAATTCATATGTAAGTTGAGTTTTTTGATTTAATACACTTTCAATACATTTATCCAAAAATGGTTCAACATTATATGCCGGTACAATTATTGTAATATCAAAAATTGATTTCATTTAAAAAAGATCTACTCCTTTATTTAATTAACGAAATCATCTCCGACATTCTGTCATAGTATTCATCTATAATTTTATACGCATTTTTTACTTGAATATAATTAGCATTCTGCAACACATCTAAATATGTTTGTACTTCGGAAATAAGATTAATATTTCTACTTTTATTTTTGTATAAAATTCGTTCAATTTTCAAATCAGATTGAGAATGATAATTATACGCAGCAAGACTTGGCAATCCTAATAGACTGTTGCACCCAAAGCCCCTTCCATCTTCTTCAAGTAATATGGACTTGTTTCTTATACTTAAATTATAAATATGAGCATGCACCCTAAACCCTATATGTAAGTCAAAACAATTGTAAACATTTAGACCATCAAATGTACCTGATATATCCGTAAATTGAATATTATTTATATTTAGATATTTAACAACTTCTTCTACTTGTCTATTCTTACATATTCCTCTGTGAAAAATAAACTGTATATCAGCATTTGGATATCTTTCCCTCAGCATGTTAATTAAAGAAGGTATAAACTGCATATTTTCAACTATTGCAGGATCGGAAATTGCTATTCGTTTAATTTTTTTCGAAAAAACTTTTCTTTCTGATTCTTCACTAAATAAAGCTGGACATCCTGTCAAATACACATTATTTAACCCTTCATTTTTTAACACCTGATATGTAGGAACATCTCTACAACCTAAAATACCTCCATTAGTATCCATATGGTTCAAAAATTTTTTTGAAAAATCAGAAAATTTATATTTATAAGGCCAAAATTCGGCATTGCCTATGCCGTACCACCCCCCCCAATTATCGCAATCTTTGGAGTGATTTCGCTAATTGTATTAACATTTGGCAATGTTTTTTCTATAAAAGGCTGATATATTGGTCCGCCAGAAAACACAAGCCAATCATAATCATTTAATTCATCTATTTTTTCTATAAATTCCGAACGTAAATATGTAGAAATATCTGCATTCGTATGTTTCCTTAGTAGATTATAACAACGTCTTTCAATCAAATAATCTCCTGCATTCTTATATGCCCCTGACAATAATGCAATCTTCATTTACAAATTGCTCCTTCCAATTGTATAGAATCTATATCATCTCCCACGTAAGTACAGTATCCTCATCCAAATCCTTCCTCACTGCTTTGCCAATAACAGCCTCAGTGAACTTAGGAGATATGCCAGTACCTGGTCGCTTTGCCATCAAGTCTCGCTCTTCAATAATTTCCCCAGCCTTCATATCACGAGTAAGAACCAGTGATCGTCTAGCCTCTCGTCTTGGAATTTGTTCACACTCAAGTACAGTCTTTTCTGGATTTCCAAGAACTTTATCAATCCATTTAAAGTTTGCGATAGCCTTTGCAAAATCTGCTGGATCACCAGCATGATAATGATCATTTCCCTGAAGTGTCTTATCTAGTGTGAAATGTTTTTCAATCACTTCTGCTCCAAGCATATATGCTACAGCAAGTGTCATCATTGTGTCATCTGGTGCTACATGATCGCTGAAGCCCACTCTCACATCTGGAAAATCCTTTTTCAAAGTCTCAATAATTCTGAGATTTGCATTTTCTGGAGCTGTTGGATATGAAAGCACACAGTGGAATAATACTATATCCTTGCACCCCACTTCTTTAAGGGCTCTGACAGCTTCATCCACCTCTGATAGATATGAAGCACCTACAGACATATAGACGGGCTTTCCCTTCTTTCCAATATGTTTAATAAATGGAAGGTTTGTTATATCAGAAGATGATATTTTATAAAAATCTACCATATCCTCTAGATAGTCAGCTGAAGCATAATCAAAAGGTGTAGAAGTAAAGTCCATTCCCTTCGAATGTGTATAATCGCACAGTTCTCTATATTCAGCCTCTCCAAAATGGTCAAACTTCAAAAACAATTCATATTGTGTCTTTGTAGGCTCCTTTGTAGTATCCCAATATGCAGGAGAGTTTTTTGACACAATCGTGTTCGCCTTGTATGATTGGAACTTTGCACAATCAATTCCTGCCTTTGCAGCCTCGTCTATGTAGAGCTTCGCAGCCTCCAGCGGAGTAATATTCATTATCTTCGCTGTATCATAAAAGTTTACGCCCATTTCGGCTATAACATATGGTTTATTCATATCAAATCTCCTTTTGTTAAATCGAATTAATCAATCCCATGACACGCTTGCGGCCTTCTCTCAGATTATGGCTCAAAAGCATCTGACTAAATCTATCTCTACTAGTTTTTGACATCTCAAGATACATCTTCAATGTACTCTCAATCACCTCGTCTGTAGGATTCAGCCCTATATATGTAAATCCGTTTTCATTGCTTACAAATCCATGGTGTTCTTCACGTTTGTTTTGCGCCATTGCAATAGTAGGGATGCCAAGCATTGCAAGCTCATAGCCTGTACGTCCTCTGGATGTCATTGCAATATCACATCCGCTCATAAGTTCTGGCATGTTTGCCACATCATAGAGCACCTCTATATTTTGATGATTGTTGTATGCCATAAGCTCATCAACGTTATTCTTAGCTCTTCCAAGTACTACCACAAATTCATAGTCTTTATACTGTTCCTTGGACACAATACTTAACACTCTGTCAGAATAATCCTGTGGATCCGCTCCACCAAAAGAAATAAATACTCTGTGAACATGTTCCTTTATTTCTATTGGCTCATAGAACATGAATGTTTTTCCGGAGATATAATATTTTTCTCCGGCATAGATGTTGGAACTTTCGCTTTCAGCAAACAATGCATTAAACACCAAATCCGCCTTGCTAGCTCCTTCTCCATCATCCTCAAAATTCACGATTTTGGCATTTGGAAGAACATTTCTGAGACCAATCATATAGTCAATCGTAGTAGTAAGGATATCATTTATAAATACTGAATATCCGTTTTCTTTGCACTTTTCAAATAACTCACCAATTCCATTTACAGGAATGAGATTGTGAGTAGTAGTACCAAACACCTTTCTATCTGTTTGGTTGATATCGTAATATATATCAGGCTTTACATAAAATTCATCAGCAAGCTCTAATGCGCGGTAAATGTGGCCCATTCCACGCTTGTTGTTGCCATTTACATAAATTGCCACCTTTTCTTGTTCCAATGTCATTGCAACATTTCGAAGGTCCTGAAAAGTATCAACATCCTGAGCTTCGTCCTCGGAAAGCTCAAATACATTTACTTTCTTTCCGATTCTAGTCTTCTCAGTAACTACATTTGCCTTTGAGACAACAAACGCTCCTGTCTCCATGTAGCATGGTGGAAGATATTGTCTATTTAATCGCTCTGTGTAGTTTGGAACTTTTTCACCGTCTTTTTCGCCCCATGAAAGATGAGGCGCATTAATAGCTGAAATCACAGTGTCCCAATCTTCATCAATTGCATACTTGATTGCCGAATCAAGTGTAGATACTTTCAGTGTAGGAGATGTTGGCTGCATTGTTACTATATAATCCCAACGCTTACTATCATCGATAGCATCTGCTATTACTGCATCTAGTGTGACATCATCCGCACAAAGTCTTTCGTCTCTCCATCTGACCTTTGCTCCTACCTGCTGTGCAATAATTCGAACCTGTTCAGAATCTGTAGTCACAACAACATCTGTGATATATTCTGAATTCAATGCATTTTTTATAGCATAATAAATCATCGGCCTACCAGCGATGATTCTGATATTTTTATTTGGAATTCCTTTTGATCCTGCTCTTGCAGGAATAACTGCTAAAATATTCATACTCTATATTTATCTCCATGTCCAAACACTAATTAGCGCTATACACATAGATCGTGTAAGGGCTTGTTTCGTCTGTATATCTACCCACAAAATCTATACCTAAATCTGTTGCATTTAACACCTCAACCCTTGAAATGATGTATTTCCCACCAAGTTCTTTAAAAGCATTCACGTCAATGAGGAGGTTTGCTGATTCTGGAAAGTATCGATCTGGATCATATCCTATTTCATTTGAATAAATATATGCTCTTGCCCCCCAATTATCAAAATATACACTATGTTCCTCATCTACTTTAAAGTCAGGTGCTATAATCTTTCTAAACTTTTCTTTATATTCCATTGGATAAAATGAATTATATCCGTCTAATGTATGAAAACCATTGAATTGAATAACTGCTGGGTGCATACCATAGGCTACACACCATTCATTATTATAGTTTATTTCATCCTTTATTTCATCAAATAATTGGGATGAATAAAATTCTCCAAAACTAATTGTATTTGTTTTCTTTCCTGATGTTACCGTTTTCACATCATTAATTAAATTCATGCTCATGTGATTGTATACAGATGGCTTTATTATTACTACACCAAATGCGAATATAAGAACTATACATTTAATAATAGGTTTCCTAATTTTATAAATAACAAAAGCAAACAATAACGTCCATAGAAATGGATTCAACCACAATGTTCTTGCAAATGAAAAACCTCCTAATAGCGGGAACCTTCCTATTATCTTTCTAAAAAGATCATTTTTATCAAAACCATAAATCAGACAATCCAGTACTATTAAACCAAAAATCCAACAGCATTTTTCTCTAATGATAACCTTTTTGTCTTTATCTATTATTGTTCTAATTATCAAATATACAATATATAAAGTACATATTGGCAAAACAACGTACGTATGCAAATCCCCACTATGATATTGACCATATTTAAATACCTCATATGCTTCTTTAACAGCATCTCTTACGGAAATATAGTTTTGGTTAAAATCATCTCGAATTGTCTCCTTGCTTTGAACCAAGGCATAATAAAACAATCTCCACTCTGTAAATATATATCCTAATGACATAGAACATAATCCACCCCAAAGGCGCCATTTACATTTTCTAGTTATAAACATGTCACAAACAAGGAAAACCAATAGATATCCACAGAAAAACAAACCAAACTCCGAAAAATCTGATATTGCTGGCAACAACAATAAGATTATCAGATATTTCTTTTTGTATGTCTTATATAGCTTTAAAATAACCAGCAAAAACAATGGAACTGATGCAAAGCTCAAACCATCAGTTGGGTAGACAGGCAGCATTCCATACAACAAACCTATAATCATTGCGAAGTTTGTATCTATCTCGTCATCAACTTCCTTTAAAAGAAGTCTAAAAGCTAAAATTGATACACAAATCTTCAAATACCAACCAATAATAATTGCAACAAAAGGCGGAAACAAAAAAAACAAAATATTATAAACTTTAAATTCATAATACCCTATATTTCTAGTAACGCCTCCTAAAATTGGAATAATTCCATCAAATTTCCAAAACAACTGATTTTGGCGTAGCATGTTAAAAATATTAATATGATTATCTAAAAAATCATGTACTTGAAGTATCAATCCTTCTTGTTTAATTAATATATATGTTAGTGACACAATAAAAAAGGATGCAATCACATACATCCCCCAGTTTTTTTTAACCAAAATTTTTCTCCTGTTCTATTTCACATACAAACTTAAGTGTTTTAAAACTTTTTGGATTAGATTTTATCATTTTTGTCGTTTGTCTAATTCCAATATTTTTCATATCTTCTGGAATAATACCTGATAAGGAAAGGCAATATACCCCCCATATAGCAGACAATGTAATTAATGCTGAACTATTCCATCCCATAACAATTTCTGGCTTTACTGATGAACCACATATTATTTCTTCTATAGAGTTATTACGAGGTAATATCTCCACTGGAAATGGTATATTGGCTGAAGCCATGTTATCTCTAGGATGTGCTTTAATATAAATTTTATATCCATCTTCATAGTATCTTTTTAAGTAATTAAAAACCAATGATTCTCTTCTTTGTTTCTCAGCATCAGATGGATAAGCTGTACCTAGATAAACAACACTTTTCCCAACCAAATCAAACTCAGATTTTTCTAATCCAGCTTCAATAGCTTTTTTATAATATTTCAATGATGTATTTTCCATGAAATGTTTTCTATCGAATATGGAAAACTTTTCAGTCTTTATACCAATTGCAAATGATACTACTCGAAGTGCAACTCTTTTTAAATAAAAAACAACTGCTTTACTTCTAGAATTGACCTCATTTGCGAAAAACTGAGCTCGCTCAAACAATGAAAGATATGAACCTGTTCCATCATCCACTATTATATTTGTAACTCTATAATTTGAACTTTTCTTACAAAATATATCCAATGCAAGCCAAGGCGTTTCAGGACAAATCAACATCAAATCTTTTTTTTTGCCTGTACAATCCCATTTGGGCAGTTCACCTTCCATTTCAAATTGAAATACCTTTGCATCTAAATATGGTGCAAGCATAATATCCTCACTCAATAAATACCCAGACCTATCATGTTTGCCAATTAAAATAATTCCCTTCAAATTACGCATCAGCTGATCGTGATAATAGTCAAGATATGCCTTTACGCCACTTAAATGAAATGGCGTAATTACATATGCAACAAAATCCAAGTCGGTGTTTTGACTCATACAATATGCTAACTCTAACCTATTCATTGTAATCTTCCTTAATTTTCTTATAAAATACGAAATATAAAAAATACAATATCCATCCAAAAACAGATATCGATAGTCCCAATTTATATCCTGGAGTTATGTATTTAAATTCTATATTATGATTACCACTAGGAACTTTAATAATCATCATTCCACCTGAATTTATAATTTCAGTTTTCATCCCATCAACAAATGCACTCCATCCATCGTCATTAGGGACAGAAAAATATACATACTCATCCTTAGAATAATTTGTGCTGCATTTAAAACCTGTATGACTCTTTGTAAAATTACTAACAGCTCGTTGTGCTTTCTGCTCCACATATTCATGCACAGGAACTGATACATCAATAACAGCTTCAGGCAGTTCACTTCTTAACGACTCTGTTTCCTCATTTTCCTCAACCACAGGCGCCACTAACAATGACACACCTCGATCTACAACATCGATACTTCTCAATCTATTCATCGTAATGTAAGAATCCACTGCATATCCTATTGGACAAGCATCAACTTCTACCATGTAATATGAATCTGCATCATTTGTATACTCAGCCAGTACAGTTCCCGCCACCATAGTATAATCTTTTGTAATAAAGTATTTCCCACCTAACAGTTCTGCAAGTCCCTTAATTTGATTTTTATTAATTGCGCATACCGGGTCATAATAATCAAATAAATCCTCAAACTCTCTAATACTACTTGCATCCGTAGAACACTGGTTATTAAACCCTGCTAAATTATTCAACATAGAATCTAGGTTGTAGGTATCATTCAATCTATGCTGCTCATCCGGCAGTTCAAATTGTTCTGCACTTTGAAAATTAGCCTTGTATTCATTTACAGGAACACCATGCTTGGTATAAATGTATATAGTAAAAAATGTAGTTCCAAAGGCAAAGGCTGATACTAAAGCTAGCATCGGCTTGAATGGCTTTTCAAAACGAGTACTAAGGAAATATGTTACAAGTAAACCAAGCCCAGCTATCATAATAAGTGTATAAAGTTTGTAATGACTGAAAACCAAATCTGGTTCATCAGCTGAAAAATCCACAAATTCCAACAACACAAAAAGAAAAGCAATTAATGTACCATAGCCTATAGCTCCTCCTAATATAGCTATTCTACAGTCTTCTAAATTATCAAGAACCTTGATACTAGCAAGTGCCATCATAAGCACAAGCATATACCACCATCTCATTTGAGATTCATTATACAAATAAAATGCCTCGCTCATAAATGGGAAAAAACAGCTACATATTAAAGCTATAAGTAGTTTGAACAGCCAATCTTTATTTTTCAACATATATGCAAAGACAAATACCATACCTACCATTGGAAGGTACAAGCCTGAGCTATAAAATTTCTGAAGATACACACTGCTTAGAGAAGTCATTGCCTCTCCTGGAAGAAGCATTGATTTAAACAAATACAATAAAAATCGAGGCTGCCATTCTAATATTTTTTCAAGATAAATATGTGTTCTTGCTCTTGGATTATCTGTAATAAATAGAATACTAGGAATAAACAGTACAGCCGCCATACCATCTCCAAGCACTCCTGATATTATACACTTTCCTGTCCTTATCACAAATTCCTGTATAGATATTATTCCTACAAATCTAAATACAAAATATATAATACAAAAAATGACTTCTCCAATAAAAAAGAAGTAATTTAAAAAGCAATTAACAAATACCGCAAATACAAATAATCTATAATCCTTTTTCTCATGTATCAACTCTATACCTATTAATAATAATGGGAATAAAGCAACTACATCATGAAAATGATAGAAAATAAGATTTATAGATGAATACCCTGAAAAAGCATACAGAATAGCTCCTACCATTGCCCATCTGGTATCTTTTACAAATCTTTTTAAATATATGTATGCAAATAATCCTGCACAGGCATATTTAAGCATATATACCCAGCCTACAATATAGGGAAATGCATTAGCTGGGAAAAGCATGGTCAACCAGAAAAATGGACTACCTAAGCAATAAAAGCTGTAAGCATTCAATGTAGATGAACCCAAATCTACATCCCAACTAAACCCACTAAGACCACCATTCAAAATAGCCTTATGGGCCGATATGGTAAAAGGTATCTGCTGATCATTGAAATCATTTGTAATTACAAGGAACCCATCACCCTTCCAAATAAAATATATAAATGATAAAAATGCTATTGCAAAGCAAATAAGAAAGGTGAATACTTTCTCTCTAAATTCTTTTTTATTTTCAACAGTAAACAATTTTCCCATTAACTAATATACTCCCCTATAAGGATTTCTATTTGGATTTTCCCCAATTGTCCCCTTTTAGATTAGCACTTATCATTGCTGCTAAAACAAGACCCGCATTCCAAAGATAAGTGTTTGTCTTTGCCAAGAATTCATAACTATAAAAAACATTTAGTATAACAAAGGCTGGCAACAATAATGCTTTTATTTCAACGGACACTTTCTTGTTAATTGCAAGTTTAATAGCATTAACCACCGTACATACTTTGAAGGCATATATCACCGCAAAACAAACAATACCGTAGTCTCTGCCAAAATCTAGCCACAAGTTAAAACTGGTATTTATACCATTAGAAGTAATATATGAAGGGTTGTGCCAGTTAATGAACAGAAGCTTGAACATCTCCTTCATATTCATAAACTTTACACTTTTAAACAATCCCCCATCAATCCCCCAAAAGCTGGTATAATATTTTGTTTTTATATTCAAAACGTCTAATTTAAATGCAATTGCACATAAGATGGCTATGGCTAAAAATATTAAGGCTGATATAATTCCAGAATTAACTTGATTATGTATCTTGGAATTGACTAGTTTGTTTATTAGTAGCGCTAATAATACTACAAACTCCAACACCAATATATAAGTATTGTACCTTCCCTGGTATTTAATCATTACTGGCTGGATTACAATTGCTGCAATAATCAATGCAACAGATATCACTTTATGCTTTTTAATAGTAATCACAGACCATATAAGTGAGGCACTGATTCCCAAAAAGAAAAATTCAACTAACTGCATATTCATAAGTTCGGGATTAGCTTGCTTCAACCCCCAATATGTACCTACAGTACCACTTTTCCTTGATAATACTATAGACATGATACCATATATACCCAAGCCTATGAACAACGCAAAATAAAGTAGTGTAGTAGTATTTCTACCATCATGTTTTCTTACTACCAATAGCCCAACTATATATGCCAAAACAGGCACCATTATATCTATAGTATGTGTATCTGATAGCCCTCTAAGAAAGAAGTTTGAATAAACAACTAATATCAGGGCTTGTGTTAAAAATATTAACGCCGTATCATAACATATTCTTTTATATATGATAATACCAGTTGTAATTAGTACTATACTAATCATAATAAAAACGTTCTGATTAATATTTTCGCAGAAAACACCATATACTAAAAACAGTATTATACTAATCACCGTATATGCTTTATTAATTATCTCATTACTAGGATTCTTCATTTATATAGTTAATTCCTATTCCTTCGAAATGTGTAATAACTGGTCCGTCACTCTTTTTCATCTCGACCATTCCTCTTATAATACCGGCTAAAAATAATCCATAGCACAAGTATAGCCTGATAGAAAAAGCAGCACCTTCAATAATATAGTTCAAATTCAAAAGAACAAAGCCTGGAACTATTAGATATTTCATTCCAATACCTTTTTCTTTTATGAAACACAACTTAACAGTATCAATTACTGTCAGTATCAGGTAGCAAACCAAACAAGCCAGCACAGGTAATCCATAATGATTACCATAATCTAGCCACATATCATGGCTACCTATTGTTGAAACTTCATTATAACCTCCTAATGGATAATTCTTTAAGTTCTTTAAGATGTCTATTGTTGAAGTGACTCTTATATTCTTTAAAATTCCACCGTCTCTTGCCAAGAAAGATGCTTTATATAAATCACCAATCCCCAAAATATTTAGACTTACCACTAATACGATTAGCATTGCTATTGCAAATATAAAGCCAATCACTTTTAGCAGTTTCATTATTCTTTCTCTATTGCCACTATCAATATAATACATTGCAACCACAATAATTATTCCAGCAAAAACTGCCACTAAACTAAATCGTCCTTGATGATAAATCATCATTCCAAAAATTAAAATATTTAAAAAGGTAATAACTATAAAATACTTAGGACGCTTTCTTCTATGAAAAAAAGCATACGCTAAAGCACCTTCCACCAGAGTAAAAAACATTTCAGCACTGCTTCGCGAAAAGCTATCATCATTCCAAAACCGATAAAATAACGATATCCAATCACTACCTCGAACGTAGGTATAAAATATATCGCCAAGGCATAAAAATGTCATTGCAAAACCAACTACATTGTATGCAAAAAAAACACGCTGATTGACTCCTTCTTTTTTATAAGTAACAAGCTTTCCCAACAAATATGGAATAACCAATATCCAAGCGAAGGAAACATCATATTTAGCATAGTTTATATTATCCTTCACTGCCACCAATAAAAAAGCCTCAAACAAAAATAGCAGTTTTAAATCAAACTCTATATGACCAGTTATAGCTACGCCAATTACCAGCACAACTGCCATCATTATTCCCACAGCAAACCACTGCTCGTATGTAATAGCTGTAAGCACAAACGAAAACGTAAACACACACGCCATCAACAATATAAACCAATAATCATAGAGTTTTTCTCTAATATTCATAAACAAAATTCCTATTCTCTAATCGAATAAATCTTTATGCCATCGTATTCATCCACCTGCTCAAACTGTGCATCTGGATGACGTTTTTCAATGTATGTCACGAATTTCTCTGGAAGCTCTCTAGTGCAGAAATACACATTGTCCTTCAAAAAATCGCTGCTGTAAAAACCATCTGTGAAATCATTTTCTTCAAGCTGGTCCCAATACTCTGGTGTATTAAACTGCCAGCCTCCCCACAGAGCCAAATTGCAAGGCATTACATCAGTATATGTCAAAAATGGATCCACAGGAAGAGATAAATCAAAATCGTACACGTAAAAATTCTTTTGATTGGCAATGGCATATCTATCAAGGCTCTTTGCCTGACTGATATCCTTGCCTCGATTCACGTCGTTACAAACTGCATAGGTGTACTTTATCACATTTGCTTCTGGAAACTTTGTGTAAAGAAGCAGTGGACAGATAGCTATCACAATTGGATAAGCAAGCCCAAATGCAGCATGTCCTAAATCTGTCAATGCATCCATCAAGATCATCACTGATGGTATCAGATACACATATATCAATGCCTGATACACTCTAAGTGGAAATCTTCCCTGAAGCAAAAAGTATGCTGATGCAACCACGAACATGGCTGTAAGCAGATCAGCTGCAGCAAGTCGTTTGTCTGCTTTTCTTTTAATCAGGATAATGAGATTTCCTAATGCTATTGCAAAAATCAACATACCAGTCTGAATATTTGACATGGTATTTGATTTGATAATTTCCTTTGCTTTCTGAACTCTGTCAGAAAATGTCACACCACCATCTCCATAAGCAGCATTAAGCTTGTCAAAATTTTCGACGGTGACATTTTCATCCATAAAATACCAATCCTCGGCAAGGTCAAATAATGTGTCATCCCAGCCTACAGCCTGGTAAACATCTTCGTTGCCTTCGTATGGAAGATGTGGATAATCATTCCATGTTCCAGCGCTTTTGTAGTATTTATTGAAATCAGAAACACCTGTGATATGTTCATAGGCTGAGTTAGTAACAAATGCTATAACAAACAGTGCTATAAGAGTCACACCTGTTTTGATTACTCGTGATTTGCTGCTAAAGAAATGAGTGAAGGCGACGATGCAAAGGCCACTTAAAGCCACCAGCCCCATCTGCTTTCTCATCTCGTATGATACCACCATCGCCACACAAGATAACACAAACCAGATATTGAGTGTCTCATCTTCCTGCAGTGCCATGTAGTACAAGCATACCGCTGCTGCACCTACGATTCCAGCAGAAACAGTATACTGCAATGCTGTCACAAAATGAAACATCACAGTCAGCAGAATCACTGCAAAAGAAAATACGCCAAGATACCAATACTTCTTTGCAGATTTGACAAAGCCGGCACAAATGCTAATCAAGCCTACTGCAATGGCCGTCAGTTGCAACACTGTGTACCAGGCAATTCCATCATAAATCTTGTAAAAGAACGCTATGAGGCCATACCACAAAAATCCGCCAAACACGGAACCTATTTCCTTGTGGCCTGTCATATATCCAGCTGTGAAATACATCAATGTTCTATCGTCGTTGTTCTGGAAGCATATTGGGCACTTCCACCATATTACGGCAAGCATGGCTGCCACAACCAGTGTAGATAGAGCTATGACTCTTTTTTCTGTATGCATTATAATTTTCCCTTAATAATTATTACTTCTTACTGACCAAACAATGAAATTGTCAGCGAGAATCTATATATACTTGTATGATATTTACCCACAAGGGTTCTTGCTAAAAAAGCTTGCTCTCTAGAAATCCTAAGTTCTAACAATTCTAAGATATCACTATTGAGCATTATCATATATTAACTGAATCGACTTCTTGCCATAATACACATTTGGCATAATAAATTCCTTGTCGTATACTGTGTCAAATTTCACAGCATACACATCTCCATCAGTGAGACCCATATACAGGAAGTATGGCGACCAGGTAATTTCCGCCGGTCTATGAATCACCACATCATCTTCTTTTGAATTTTCAATCTCTGTGATTACTCCATCCCAGAAATGATAACTATCTTTGATAAGCTGACGCTTGGCGATGATATCGTACTGAACCACAGTCTGATATCTGCCTGTGACGATAAGTGCTGCGGTGCCAAGCACTATTATGGCTGCTGAAGCAGCTACTGCTATCTTTCTATTTAGGCTAAGATTCAGCTTGTTTGAAATCCATCCGCCTAAGCCTAGTGCTGTGACACAAATTCCAACCTCGATAATAAAATCCAGTAAGTACTGCATTCTAATATCAAGATATGAAGTGGCCATTGCACGTCCATAAACATATGGGAACAATGTGCCAAAGGCAACAAAGCACAATAATACTACTCTTAAAACTATTTTTCCAATATTCTTATCTGTCCCTGTTTTTAGTCCTAGGATAAATATTAGTGCAAACAGCATGAGCGCCAATGGATGATTGCGAAGTATATCGTATATACGAATCATTATATCATAGATGATCTGCCTCATTGCTGTGCCTACGTTTGGCTCAATTTCATATACAGCCTGACGAGCGAAGTTGCCCGGTGCAAAAACTACGGTAATTCCTCCGATAATGAAGATTATCATTGGGGTAATTGCCTTGATAAGCTTGCTTTTATCCTTCAAATCCACCTTAGACATAAACAGTATGGTGTATAAATACAACAGGCCAATCGCCACATCCATAAATTCGTTTGTGGCTGGAATCAGTCCCGCCAAAATAGCGCACACATAAAACTTATTCTTTTCGGTGTCATAATACCTGATTGTGAAAGCCACTGTGAGGAGCAATAGCCCTAGTGGGATTGCATATGCAGTAGCACCTACATACCAGTTGTATGTTTCTGAATAATAATAAGTGGTGTAGCAAACTGCAAGTGTCAAGAACACAGCAATCTTTGAAGCCTCATCCCTAATCATCTTCTTGTATATTATGTTCAATGAGTAATGAAGCATGATGAATGTCAAAGCGAACACCGCCATCATCCACACTCCATACACTCTTCCGAGATGTGTATGGGTATTAAGCGGATTGATCATCTTCTGAAAGAAAAATGTGAGCCATCTTCCACTGTGATATTTCCAATTCCACCAGCTATAGCCAGCTGCGTTAGCAAGCAGATTGTCTGAAATGGTGTTGCTCCCAAAAGCAAAATCATCTGATGCTGGCACGGAATTCAGCAACGAAAATATAATAGGTAAAAATATGGCTGAATATAAAATTCCAAGTATTAGGTTTATAGATAATTTTTTCTTTTCCATTCTTCCTCTGTGTGTGTTTATGTACCCTCCCACAGCGCAATAATGAATCGCTGACAGGAGGCTTGGTTTGATCTTCTACGTGAATTTCTTTTTATCTCAACTTATATATCCTGGTATTCGCAAAAGTCTCAATAAGCTCTGCATCGCTATTCATCATGAAATCATCTACCTCTTCACCAATTCTGGTGCAGACGTATTTCGATTTCAAGCTGTCCAGATTTTCCATGACATAGCTATCGTCGCAATCATTTATGCCAAAGCCAGCTGGCAATGCATAAAGATCATCAAATGCCATGGAAAGTGTGTATATTGCTGTGTTGTCCCATCTATCATCTGATATTGGCATCAGCTCTGTCAGACGCTTTTGCTCTGTTTCATAACTGGCCACCTGATTTTCATACATCGGATATATCTTGTTGTAAAAATCGTCCTTTGAAAACCAAGACAAGTATAGCACTAATAATATGGATATGATTGCTACAGTTCGCTTGTCTATCAGGTAATTTACTAGCATAATGCCAACAATTGCGCATGCCATCAAATGTCTGGAGCCTTCTTTTGCATTGTATAGAAGCCACATGGCTGCCACCAGCATCAGGCCTACTGCCAGAATCACCAAGTAGATATTGTTGAGTCCGGTGCGAATCATTCTACTGGTATCTTTATCTGTTACATCTGAAGTGGTTTCATATTCTGAATGGCTATTGCTGCCAGCACCTGCATAGGCTGTGTTTTTATTACAAGCTCTATGCAAATATATTAGTGCGCCAAGCACCACAAAAAACACAATATACCATGTGCCTCTCATGCTGTCTCTAGTAGCTGCGCTAATCATATATTCAATAGTTTCTTTGCCAGAAAGCAGGATTAGCTTTATTGCATGCTTTGGATTGAGCAAGCTCTCCGTATTTACGATATCTGTAAAGTACACTGCTGCAAAGAAATGCTTTTGAAAGGCAAAGGCTACGGCTGATGAAAGCATTACAATCATTTGAAGAATTGCTTCTTTACATGTCAACGCCTTCAATGCATTTTTAAAGCTATTTTTTGATGTGTTGCCAGTTGCATTTCCCAGCAATTCATCATTGAGCATTCTATTGCTTGCCAGAACATACAAAATAATCAATCCAAGCGCTGCATAATATCCTCTGATTAATGTGAGACATGCCATTGCAACATTGCAGATTATAATTGCGTATGGTCTTTGTTCCCTCACATATTTGATTAATAAAGTGAAGAACAAAAAAACTAAAAAGGTGATGTATGATTCTGGTGTCCCAGAAAAAATATATCTTGCATTACATGAAAAAGCTGTCCAAATGACACCTGCCATAAAAAGCTGCTTATAGTTTGGCTTTAATGCCAATGCAAACACTACAAACATCAAACAGTTTAAAACCATATTAAAAACCATTGGTGTGTTGTAGGTCCAGCCAAAAGCCTTCCCTACCAGGTAGAATGGAATCATGCTAGCAGGATTCCAGGCCCCAAATGTTCCAATCTCTGCTGTACTCTCGTTGAATCCAAAGTACCCCTGAGGCAGACCATACTGCAGCATGCCTTCCACATGCTTGTAGTAGCTTAGCTCATCATTCCAACCCGAGCAAAAGATGGAATACTGACCCAGGCCGACGCCGTTTTTTAGCATATAAAGCCCACAGCCTACTAGAGGAATCAAAATCGCAACCAGCACCTTCACCCAGGCATTTTCTGCCATTCTCTTTATTCTAGCCGCCATCTACTCTTCCACCTTCCATCCCTCAAGCATTCTACTTTCAGAGCTGAAGTTGACTCCAATCTTATATATTTTTCTATCATCCGCTATAAATGGCAATGAATAATCATTACTATCTATTTGCTCCAGTGCAGCATCTGCAGAATCATCTCTTTTTATTTCAAACAGATACACATACTTTGCAGTCTCCACCACACAATCTATTCTGCCAGTATAGGTATGCATTTCACATCGAGTATTCTTTCCAAGCAATGTAAACACAATGTACATTATTGATTGAAAGTAATGCTCAAAAGGAGCATCCTTGATTGTGTAAGTAATGCTTGCGAACAGGCCTTTTAGTATATCTCTAATTTTATCCAGATTTCCTTCTTCTAAACTTTCATTAAGAGTGAAAATATCCAGTCCATTAACCGACTTAACTACAGGGGTATATTCTGGAATCAAGCTATCCAAAAATCCATACTTCACTTCATCATTTGGGAAGCTCAATGTATATCTACCAAGTCTTCTATCATAATCACTGATGGTGATGTAGCCAGTTTGATACAGTAAAGGTATCAAATCCAAGGAATCACCAGTGTAATCCTTCAGCGAACTTTCACTTGCATACAGAGTTTTGTCTGTAAACTTTCTAACATCAAAATCGCTGTTTGAGACTCTCTGCACCAAAAAGCTTGGGGTACCAGTCTCAAACCAATATGAACCAAACTCCTTTGAGAAGAACACATTCATCACACTATATGGATTGTATATATTCACACCATCCTGGTGGAATTTGTAGCCATCATATTTTTTCTTCAATATAGCCTGGCATTCTTCCTTATCTATGCCCTGTGTTATAGCCAAAGCATCGATCTCAGCATTGAAATAATCTTTTATTTCCTCTTCTGTAATGCCGCAAATTCCGGCATAATCTCTGTTCAGCGATATATCTACCAACTGATTCAAATCACTGAATATACTAACCTTATGAAACTTTGTAACACCTGTGATAAAGATGAAATGGATAAACTCATCTTCGCTTTTAAGGGTGCTAAAAAATCCCTTAAAAACATCTTTATTATGCTGCTGCAAATCTGAATCTTCTATTACATCTAAAAGAGGCTTATCATATTCGTCGATAAGGATGACGCAGCGTCTTCCTGTTTTTTCGAATG
This sequence comes from uncultured Pseudobutyrivibrio sp., assembly GCA_946403965.1. Classification (GTDB taxonomy): domain Bacteria; phylum Bacillota; class Clostridia; order Lachnospirales; family Lachnospiraceae; genus Pseudobutyrivibrio. The sequence continues at coordinate 28,006 of CAMJBT010000010.1, forward strand.
CCAATCTTAGAAGTTGCTTGAATCTATCCTCTAATGGCCTATCATGATACTCCGTACCGTATTTTTCTTCCCAATCACACAGCAATCCATCAAGCTTTTCCTCAAGAGCTCCTTTAACCTGATAGTTCTTACCATTAAAATCAAAATAAAATACTGGATACTGCACCCAAGGATTATCCTTTTGTTCCTCAAGCTTTTCAATCGCAAGCCCATCAAATAAATCTTTCTTTCCCTCAAAGTATGCACGCATGGTGGAAAGCAGCAGGCTTTTTCCAAATCTTCTAGGACGGCTCAAGAAATACGGAATGTTATTTGTAGCCAAATCATATACATATTTAGTTTTGTCGATATAAAGGAATCTTTCTTGTCTTAGCTTCTCAAAAGACTGAATTCCTATTGGCAATTTATTCATATTTTCTTATCTCCTCGAAGATAATAAAATCTATCAAAAACTTAATTCTAATTATTTATTAGATAATCAAAAACTAGAGCTAGACATTTTAAAATTATAAAATTCACTTTTCACACTACATATAATTTCCACCCCAGCACAGTATCTGGAAATATCTCAGTCCCATCAAGATATGTGTTCCAAATGCAGCCCACATAATCACAAGCTTTACCCAGTTAATCATCTTTTTTCCAGGTGCTTCGGTCAATATAGTGTCATCACTTACGTTGATTTCACCATTAATTTTTTCTTTCTCATCAGACTGCTGGATGCCGCGAGTTCCCATCAGGCAATTCATAGTATCCCTCAGCAACACCTCTGCCGAAATCATAAACACAATAAAAAGCCCACAGATATATCCCCAACCAAAGTTGAAGTGCCACTCTCTGAAGCCCTTTTCATAAAGCACCAGTGCCATGGTAGTGGCCGCCACATAAATCTGCCAGCCAAATCTATACTGATTGTTTGTCTTCAAGTCCTTGAAGTGGAATATCAATGTAATAAAAGGAAATGCAGCTCCAAGAAACAGCGCAAGGGGAATGTTTGAAGTGTACTGTCCCCACACTCTTCCAATTTCAAAACCGATTCCTCGCTCCACCGAATCTGCCCCCTGGCCAGTGAACACGCCAGAGTACTGATACAAAAGAGCAATAATTGTTGGTATATAACAAACTCCTAAAAGCAGAGTCTGTCTGAAATTTTTGAATCTAGCTGCTGCAAATTTCCACAACATAATTATGCCAGCTGCCGCCATATGGACAATGGTGTAGCTTGGCTTTGTCATTGTGGCCAAAAGCATGGATAATGTGAAACCGACATACAGCCCATAGGCATCCAAAAATCTTTTTAAAGCAACCGGTGCTTCCACAAAATCTATTCTTCCAGATTCTATTACATGAGGCGCCTTAACAGGCTCCTTTTTTGCTAGCTCCTGCTCATATCTAATCAACGTAGCTGCGCCTAACACAAATGCCAATATCATAAAAGGTCTAGCCGCCATATATGTGGCATTGTGCCATGGATTTGATGACATGACACCTTCATATCGATATCTTATGCCAAACTTTTTAAAAACTTCTGAGAAAATCATGGAATCAAAAAACAATCCCAATGTGCAAAAGGTTGATAGCAGTTTTGCCCCTGTCTGCTTGTTAAAAACCACCTTTGTGATAATCATCGCAAGAGCCTGGAAAAGCATCACTGTGATTGCCATTGCAGTCTCTGGATTTTTGATAAGGACAGTCACCAAATATCCTGTTTTAAAAAGAACAGGATATGGAAAATCAAACTGTGTTTCAATACCAAGCATCTCTGATATATATGGCAATATATCCGACATATATGTACTCCCATCGCTAACCACCTGTCTGGAAAACAAAAAGTACATAGCGCCGCAGCTGGCTGCAAGTGCGCCCGCAAATGACACCCAATCCAAGGCCTTGTAATACTTGTTTGATAATATCTTATTTATTTTTTCTGATCTATTTTTCTCAATCATTCGTCACACATCTTTTATGAATCATCTAATTTAGATTCATCTATTTTCATGTCCCGCAAAGCAGGATTCTTGCTGACAATTTCTTTGCTTAGGAAGCAGTAAGTCCTGATTCTTTTTTACTTCGACAACAGCACCAAATCTCCATTGCTTGCCACTTCATTTGTGTACTCTGAAAGCAGCACCTGTCCGCACTCAGACTCTAATAGCTCCTGATACTTGTCGAGTCCTTTATCTATCAGCACAAGGTTTGCCACATAGTCCGGATTTGACTCCCAGAATGTCAAAAGTTGAGTGTCGATCTGTGGTCTGGTGTATGGCGAACCAGTTGCCATCACTGCATCAGTGTTCAGATAAGCAGTGGAATTGAATGCAAAAGTCACCAGCAGCTTATCCTCTGGTGTGACATAATCATTCATCAATTCCAACACCTGCTGATTTTTTTCATAGTCATCTGGAAGCAATGCAATGCCCTGCAAAGCTCCCTCTGTCACATAATATCTCTGTTCAAACACATGGTGGAAGCCGCCGTTCTTTTCTGGCAGCCAAACACATGTAAAGAAAATCTCTCCAACAAAAAGTCCTGTGAGCAACAAATCATACTGCTCCGCTGTCACAAGCATGGCAATCATAGCCAGCACGATGTAGTAAGCCATGTGCCCTGGGATGGTAATATCCTGGTTTGTCGAAACAGCCCACACCCCCTGTGAAACACATGTCACAGCAAAAACAATCCAGCAAACAAGGCTTGCTGAAATATCCGCCTGCTTGTATGAGCCCACCACTGTGTAGTCGGACTTGGCCTCTCTGGCAAAATATGGGAACCACCAAAACAGAACAAGGACTCCATAGATGAAACGTGAATAGCTAACGCTTTCGATTCTAGCTGCGCACACCGCCACCATGAAAACGATCCAGTAAATACCAAGAATCGCCTCTGCCACAAATTCGGACATTGCTCTATGCTTCTTGTACAGCTCGATTGCCGCCACCGGTGCGTAGGCAATCACGAATGTCACCACATAGCTGAGAATCATCATCCCAAGTCTAACGATGAATGGATCATCATAATCATATGATGAATTCATGTAAAGCATGAAGCTGTTGATTCCCTCTACAATCCCGCATGTAAGCTGCATATATACAAGGAACAATACGCCACATACCAGGCAAGTCACGCTGTAGATAATAAGATTCTTTATCATCTCGTATCCCTGGTAGCTAAGAATCAAACCGCCAATCACGAAAGCGAATGGCAGGATAATCATTGTAGGGTATGCCAGTATGCAAATGCAGCTTGCCACGCCCATCAGCACAAAATAAAAGCTATGATTGTTCTGGCAGTATCTGAAAATGAAGCAGATGAGAAGAATCAATCCAAAATCACAAATTGATTTGTAGGAGAAATTCCTCCAGCCAACAATAAACAAGAAATAGAAAAGAGCTGTGAAGAATGCCCCATCCTGATATTCTGTCTTCTTCAATGTGAAATATAGATACACAGCAATAAGCAGTCTAAGAATCATGTACACAATCCTGGTGTAAAGCACCATGCCAATACCAACTGCCGAAAGCCCTGGCGCCAATACCTGGTAATACAAGGCGAAAATCGGATACATCAGCACACTGGCCATATTGTACTCCGACCAGGAATCCACAAACATTCTCTCCCCTTGATAGATGCCTCTATACACAGTCAGAAGCCCATTTTCATCTATATACATACCCTGCACAAGATTGGCAAAAACCACTCCAAGCAGCACAAGCGCCAATATTATCTTAAAAGGTGTTGAATTAAATAGCTTGATCATATCTAGTAGTACCCTTTTTCTCCATAATTATTTACTCTCTCTACTCCTGTGGGCCAGATAAATTGGCCCCACTCATTCTGTGGCCCACTTATATGGCCCACAGGAAGTCATAGATTCTTACTGCCAATTTCATTGTATGCTCAGCAAGAAGTCATACTCTTTTGTATTCTACCACACTGCATTTGTTTCCGCAAAATAATACACTGGATTTGCTGGAGGAGTGGGGGCTTGAGTGCTTAAAAGGCTCTCCCCAGTCAGTTTCTTGCTCTTTTCTTCCTCTTTTCTTTATCTTCTCCCAGCTTTCTCTACACAGCCAGGCTCTTCCACTATAACTAGCATGCCTTCTCTCTGACTCTGGCTTTCTAAGATTTTCCTCTGTCAGGCCTTTCCTCTATAAATAGCTGACTTTCTGACATATTCCCCTTCTCAGTCAGCCTTTTTATCTACTTGCGCCCTCATCTACCAGGCTCTTCCACTATAATTGGCTGACTCTCTTACATATTTCACTCCCTAGTCAGCCTTTTGCTCTACTCGCGCCCTCCTCTGCTAGGCTCTTCCACTATAATTAGCTGACTCTCCGACATATTTCACTTCTCAGTCAGCCTTTTCTTCTACTTTAGCCTTCTACAAACTACTTCTCCCGCTATTATGGGCTGACTCTCTTACACATTTCTCTTCTCAGTCAGCCTTTTGCTCTTCTCACGCCCTCCTCTGCCAGGCTCTTGCACTATAATTGGCTGACTCTCCGCTATTTTTTCTTTCCAGTCAGTCTTTTATACTCTCCGAGCCTTCCGCACACTGCCTCTCTCACAAAAAACATACTATTTCCCAATTTTTCATTCTTTGTATGCATTTTTTAATTCTCCCATCTTTCTCTGTCTGCTTCTCCCAATATAAAAAGCATATTATTTATCATGTTTTGCTCTTCAGTATGCCTTTTCTTTTCCCTATACCTTCATCTGACTGCTTTCGCCAGTAAAAAAGGCATACTAGCTGCTATACTTTCCTCCTCAGTATGCCTTTTCTACTCCTCTGACCTTCCGCACACTGCTTCCGCCGGTAAAAAAGCATACTAGCTGCTATATTTTTCTCATCTGTATGTCTCTTCTCCTCCAGCCTTCTCTTCTCCTCGACCCTTCCTCTAAATATAGCTTCCTATCCGCTATTCTTTTCTCCCCCATCAGCCTTTTTATCTTTTCAAGTTTTCCACAAACTTCCCACCCCAAAAAGCTGATAATCGATATGCAATTGCAAGGCTTCATCCCTCCCCACTAAAAGCTTTGATAACATAAATAGCACCAATTATGATTTATCACTTTAGATTATGTACTACAATTTCCTTCGACCCCATAATCACAATCATTACAAAGCCCTAAATGAAGCTGAATTGCTTAATAGAGCGGATACCAAGCAAGGAACATGACAACTTCTAATCTTCTCAGGCCAACAAACTATCCTAAAACTACAGGCTAGCCAAACTTAATCTGTTCTTGAGTTCATCGCCGTCGGTAATTAACTGACAGCGGTTCTTTTTTGTGTTGTCAAGGGTGGCGTCATGTTTATTCAGAGTAAAATATTTGCAATTTTCATTTTTCAATATGAGCTTTATTTCTTTGGCCCCTTTTTTTCAAAGCTCCTTGACGCTACATCATTTTCATATGGATATTCACCAGTAAAGCTCACAAAATTCAAAAACAAAAAAGCCAGGTTCCTTAGGGGCTTTTCCTTAAGTGGCCTGCAAGAAGTCATCCCAAATCCCACAACAAAAAAAGACTTGAGTCCCTTCACTGACTCAAGTCTTTTTAATCTCGTTATTATTTATTGTTTTCCTGCTCCTGCTCATCTTCCCAAGCAAAATGAAGCTTTGGATGATAGTTGTATGTCTGGATTGGAAGTGCACCAGCACGAGGTGCTGTCTGACCCTTTACAAAATCGTATACAGAGTATACATTTGTGTTCTTGTAGTAGCTGTCCTCAAGTGTTGGAGTTGGTCTATAATATCTGTCAGCATTTGTGCTCTGAGCATAGTGCATATAATATGCGATAATGTCATCGCCAAAAGCGCTTCTAAGATCCAAGTTTCTAGATGCATAAGCGTCTACGTTGAAGTCAGCACGTGGCTGTCTCTCTTCCCAAATACCCCACTCTAAGAAATGATTTACAAGAGCTGCAGAATTGTCACGTCCAAAGGCCTTTACAAGGTCTGGGTTAACCTTCTGATAATACTGCCAATCAACAAGTGGTGTGATTGTGGCAATCTCCTCCGCAGTAAGAGCTCTCTTGTGTGTCTCAGCACGAGTAGCTGCAAAACTGTTTACTGAAAAGAACGAAATAGCAACAACAGTTGCAAGTGCTAGAGACAAGATTTTTGATACTTTTAACATCTTCATAGCATTCACCTTTCCTTAATATAATTTGTTTCTTTTAATGAATAACAATGTGGATTAACCTAGCTTAAGTGTAGACCTACAGCACATTTAATTCAAGCATTTTTCTTGTTTAAAATGTGTATAAATCGTGTCCTAGCAAGAGGTTATTCACATATTATATATCGGGTCAAAATTGATAATTGCTTAGTTCATATAATTAAAAATATTCCAAATCTTTTAATCAAAATGCTGATACTTCAAATCCCCTAAACTATTCCAGCACCCAGTATCGCCTGCATTCTGATTGTTCCAACCACCTTGCCATTTTCCATAACTGGAAGGCTGGCGATGTTTTTGTCTCTCATAATAGAGAGTGCCTCGTAGGCAAGTTTACCGCTTTCGATAGTCTTTGGATTGGCTGTCATAGCTTCCTTCGCAGACATCTCGTAGACATTTGCCTCATTTTTCAGCATTCTTCGAAGGTCACCTTCTGTGATGACTCCCTTCAAATCTCCGGCATCATCCACAAGTGACACAAGGCCAAGGCCTTTGTCTGAAAGCTCGATGATTGCTTCCTTAAGTGACACATCTACGGAAATCACAGCATTTTTGTCTTCTGCATCCATCAAATCATTAACTCGATATATAAGTTTCTTGCCAAGAGCTCCAGCTGGATGGAACTTTCCGAAGTCCGCATCCTTGAAACCATAAACGCCGCTGGCTACAACTGCAAGGGCATCTCCGTAGCAAAGAGCTACTGTGGTACTGCTGGTTGGAGCAAGCCCCAGATAGCAGGCCTCCTCGAAATCTGGCAAAACCTGAAGGATATCTGACGCCTCTGCAAGAGTCGAAGTGGCATTTCCTGTGATTCCAATAAGCTTTGCTCCAATGAGCTTGATTGTTGGAAGAATCTTCACTATCTCGTCGCTTTCGCCGCTAAAAGAAATGGCGATGACCACATCATCCTTTGCAACCATTCCAAGATCTCCGTGCATTGCCTCTGCAGGATGCAGGAAAAATGATGGTGTGCCAAGGCTGGAAAATGTAGCTGCCAGCTTTTCTCCAATATGTCCAGGCTTCCCCATTCCGGTGATGATGACTTTTCCTGTACAGCTGATAACTGCACGAAGAATTTGCTCAAATTCTCCATCAAGGGCATCTCTGGTTTTTTCAAGGGCAGCGATTTCGATATCAAACACTCGCTTCGCTTCTTTAATGACGTCTAATCTTTCCATTGATTATCTTTCCTTTGTATAATAATTGAAACACTATCACAAAAGTGTCACAGGTAAATAAAAAATTAAATTCTCAAAAATCTTATCTGTTTTCCATGCAATCAATATCAATCACAAAAATAGTCTAATTACTTCGACTTCTTGTACTCCTGATATAAGTTCTCGATGTATGCCTCGTTGTAATACTCAGACTCGCTGCGTTCCACACGTGAAAGAATCACATCGATGTCGCGCATTGTAAGGTCACCCTTGTTCATTAAAAACTCTGGGTATGTACGATGAAGGTCGTAGTATGCGCTCATAGCATATGGAAGCTTGAAGCCCCAGTTGTACTTCTTGTGAAGAGGCTCGATGTATTCTGAGATTGCGTCGTAAATTGCTGGGATGTCATATCCCTGGTCGAACTTGTAGTTCATATATTCAGCAATCTGCTCAATCTTAAGGTTTCCTGGATCACGTCCCATTCCGATAAGTGAACCATCGATTACGTATTTACGTTCTGGATAACGCTTTTCGATTGCGCGCTGAGCCATTGCAAATGCAAGACCAAGGTTCTCGTGAAGGTGAATACCAATCTGAATATCCTTATCAAGGTGCTCATTTACAAGGATGAATCTCTTCTCGAAATCCTCCAAACGCATATTTCCAAATGTATCAACCATAGAGAAAACTGTAGGATGAACCTCGTTTACTCGCTTGATAACATTGATGTATTCCTCGTCTGTGTAAACAGTGCAGTTTACAGGGTTCATTGAAACCTGATACCCCTTCTTCAAAAGCTCTGCTGCTGTCTCGCATGCCCAATCAAGAAGATGTCTCTTGAAGATGACGCGGACATACTTGATAGTGCCGTCGCAATCCTCGATATGTCCAAGAAGGTCTGGCTTCTCCACCATTACAGAGATGATTGAATTGCCAAGATCCTTTGGAAGAATCTTCTTTACATCTGCCATTGAATAGAAACGTGTGTAATCTGTAGAAAGTGGCTGATCCCACATAAATCCTACTTCGATAATGTCTACTTTGGCCTCAACCAACTTTTCGATTGTGCCAGTGATTGTCTTCTCTCCGTAATTGCCGCCTGTGATATGGCCGCCGTCACGAAGTGTACAGTCTAATAAACGGAATTGCTTGTTCATTTTAATTACCTTTCTTTAACTGGTTCATATATATTGCATTTGCAATCTCAAAATCCTCAGCATAGTCGATGTCGACTGCCTCGATTTCCTCTACCTCGCACATGTAAGGGTTCTCAGATGTACGTGAATGATTGCGCATAAATGACTCTTTATTAAACACGAATGTGGATGTTGTCTCGATGTAGAATGGCTCCATATCCTGTGTACGTGGTGGATTGTAAAGGTCGAAGTTTAATGGCTTGCCACCCTTCCAGAAGAATGTCTGCATCTTCTTTGCAGTGAAAGCAGACTCGTACTCGCCACTCTTTACATGGTCTACACAGTCCTTGATGTGCTCCACAGTAACAAGTGGAGTGGTGACATGCTCCAAAAGATATACATCAGCATCGATTGTCTTTACAAACTCCTCATAAATGAGGCGGCCTTTTGTAGTCTTCTCATCCAGGAACTTTGGACGCTGAAGGAACTGCACTCCCTCAGGAAGATATGGAATGATAGCTTCATCTGAGCAGTACACATAGATTTCGTCTACTGTGTTGTCTTCCTTGAGCTGGACCAGCTTCTTTAAAACTACATTAATTAAAGGAGTGCCATCTCCAAATTCCTTGATGTTTTTGCCTGGAAGGCGCTCATTATTCAACTTGATTGGAACGAATGCTACTGTTTTCATATGCTAATCTCCTAGTTTTTTCTCGCTGGTTACGCCTACAATACATATGGGTATTGTATCCTACCAACTATTTATACACTACTTAAAAAATACTTTATTGCACCTCTACGAATTCACGAACTGATCTACGAACCCGCAGATATTAGACATGGAGTTTGGTTCGAACATGCCATCAGCGTCCACGAGGCCAGCGGCGTCGCGACGGATTAAGTCTACGACTTGGGCGGCAGTGTCTACGAGAGGCACATTTTTCTCTTTAATAAAATACTCCATATTTACGGCTGTGTCACCAAAATTTAAAAGGATTGTCTTGCAGCCGAAGCCGATGCCTTCCCACACGGAAGCTGTGCGGGCGCTGACAACCACCGAGCTTTGAGCCAAATATTTGAAAATATGCTCGCCATTATTTGCAATGACCTCCAGCTTTTCGGTGTTGGTCCATGGATATTTTTCTTTGTAGGTTCCAAATTCGAATGGATGAAGCTTGTAAATCACTCGGTATTCATCGCCAATTTCCTCGGCAACTGCTGCAGCCACCTTGCTGATTTCCTCTCCTTCGTGAAGAGTGGAAATGAAGCAGATAGTTTTCTCCTCCTTTGGATTCAGCGCCTGATAATGGGCGCGCTGTTTTTCAAAGAATGGGAAGCCCACTGTAAGCATCTGAACGTTGTCAGGCAAATGCACAATTGGAAGCTGTGTCTTTGAGTAAATCAGCTCGTAGTCTGGAAGCTCTCTCAAATGATCCTCATGATTGTACTGCATCGGAGTATGTGTTGGAAAAGCAAATCCGTGACTATACTCTGCCGTAGGAATTCCTCGCTCATGACCAAGGATGCTCATTGCGTAGCTTTCCATAGTATAGTAGCAAATCTCGATAATGAGCTTTGGCTTAGCCTTGTCCAAAATCTTGCCACAGAACTTTTTGGTGATATCCACGTAGTACATTCTGTCTACGATTTCTGGAATCATCTTTTCTGCAAGATCAGGGCCAAACTCCTCCTTGATTGCCTCAAACAATGGAGTGAAAACTTCTGTCACCTGAGCTGTTCTGCGCTGGCGGGTCTTTGTGTTAAACTTGCGTGAAAGCTTCACTGCCAGGTTTGTCTGAAAAGCTACCCTGTCAGTAAAATAGACATTGTCCATACCATTCGGCTGGCAATGTCCGTGATTTTCAGGGTGCTCAAGAATAACGCTGTTATATTTTTTTGCAATTTCGTCGCAGTAAATATCCTCAAATACGCCTGAATCTACATTTTTGGTACGACGACCATTGCCGATGAAAAGCACATCTACATTTCTGTAATTGAAAGGCTTCATGGCATTTATAGCCATGGCAAATAGCTCTTTTTTGGTATATGACTGCTCATCACCAGAAGATGCAGCCCCACCCCAGCCGTCAACTGCCTTTTTGATGGCATTGTGGATTTCATAGCGGTAGAGGGCCCATACATGAAGACCTTCTATCTCTATACTGTTGCAGTTGTGCTTTCTTTCAAAAGCTAAGAAATTCTCTATAGTTGGTTCTAACAATATTTCACCTCTTAAATATCTGTCACCAATATTATTGCTCTAAATCTTTAGCAAGAATCTATAATTACATTATCTTACTAAATAGTATAGTGGAAATCTATCATCATAGACTTTTCTTTAAAATCCAGATTTACAATTTTACTATCAAAATTATCTGCTTGGATTCCTTATTTATAGTTTTAATATTATAGATTCTTGCTGGCAATTCCTTGTTCTGCCAGCAAGAAGTCATAGGTTTTTGATTTTCCTCAGAAAATCAAGAACCGGACATAGACCAATATTTTCTGAAAGAAAATATTGCCTGGCATAGTCAGGTTCTTGTGGGCCTTTTCCTTAAGTGGCCCACAAGAAGTCATAAATTTTTACTGGGAATTCATTATTACAGTTTTTTATTTAAATTTTAATAAAAAACTGTAGCATCTTGTTAAATAATAAACACTATTTAATTTGTGAGAAAATGTTTATTCTCATAATATCAATTTTATGGATTACTCTTCATTTTAGTGAATACAATTCCTCATATATAGAGTTTTAGCCATAACTTGTACAGTAATCTTATTATTTTTTATCAATAAAACTGTACAAATGCTTTCCCACTTCTCTTTATGACATATTTTCTCTTTAGGGTCTACTATTCTTTATGGAATATATTCTCCTTAGAATCTATACTTCTCTTTGGAACTTATCATTTATTTAGAATTTATATCTAATAAACCTATAATCATATAAAATCCTTTTATTTTAATGATTCTATATGCATTTTCTTATGATTACTAGATCTTAGGCTAGCATTATTTTTTCACAAAAACCTATGACTTCTTGTGGGCTGCTTAAGGAAAAAGCCCACAAGAACCTAGTTTTGCCAGGCAATATTTTATATAAAGAAATATATTTCTATTCTAAAATAAGTCTAGTAATCCACTGTTACTTTTCATCATAAGTGCGCTCGCTGATGATATAACGAGGACGGGCTTTTGTTTCCATGTAAGTCTTGCCCACATATTCACCGATGACACCAAGTGAAATAAGCTGCACACCGCCAAGGAAGCAGACAGCAACCATAATGCTAGACCATCCCATATTTGTGTTTCCAAGGATGTGCTGAACGATTGAGTAAATCAAAAGCACAAGACTGACAAATGCCACAAACACACCTAAGCCTGTAATCATTCTGATTGGCTTGATACTGAGAGATGTGATGCCGTCGAAAGCAAGGCTGAGCATTTTTGAAAGTGGATAGTGGCTCTCGCCTGCGATACGCTCGTTTCTCTCATAATAAACGCTGGTGCTCTTGAAGCCTACAAGTGGGAACATTCCACGAAGGAAGATGTTGACCTCCTTGAAGTTTGCAAACTCATTAAGCACGCGGCTGGATACAAGACGATAATCTGCATGGTTGAAAACAACCTCTGCACCCATACTGTTTAAAAGCTTGTAGAAGCTTTCAGCTGTAAATCTCTTGAAGAATGTGTCAGTATCACGCTTGCTACGGACACCATAAACAACCTCGCATCCATCAGCATAAGCATCCACCATTTCATTCATTGCGTTGATATCATCCTGACCATCACAGTCGATTGAAATTGTGATATCGCAAAGCTCTTTTGCTTCCATAAGACCTGCAAGAACTGCATTCTGATGACCACGGTTGCGGCTCTGTGTGATTCCCACGAAGTGCTCATCCTTTGTAGCAAGCTCCTTGATAATTTCCCAAGTCTTATCCTTTGAACCATCGTTTACAAACATAACACGTGACTTGTCATCAATTTTGTCTAAGCTAACAAGCTCCTTAATTTTGTCTAGGAAAAGAGGCGCTGTAATTGGAAGAACCTCTTCTTCGTTATAACAAGGAATAACTATGTATAATACTGGTTTCATATTTCCTCCGGTCTGCTCTTAAAATTTCTATTTCCAATCATTCATTATCTTATCTATACGGCTGGAGTCGCCCCATACCGCCTTTGAATCATATGGACGATCTGGGAATGTGCCATAGGCAAGGCTGATATTATAGCCATTGTCGGTAATGAATTTCTCCACTCGATCTGCAAGCTTCATTGGCTTGCCTGTGCAGCACTCGATGATTCCAAGAACATCATCCTGCATGCTAGCCTTTGCCACCTGCTCACAGAATAAATCATAATCTGTAAAGTCAAACTGATTTTGACCTGTGGTGAATGGGAAAGTCTCGTCGCCTGCCTCTGCTGCGGCTGTAAGCTTTGAGAAAATGCTGCATCCTCTATGAGTATTTCCTACTATGTAATATCCGCGAAGCCACTGAAGCTTCACTTTATTTTCCTTGCAAATAAGTGTTGTGGCCTGACGAAGGGCATTTTTAGCGATACCATAAAGTGACTGTGGCGCACATGGTGTGTCAGCTTTGATGCACCCTTCCATAAATCCAATTTCATGCATTGTCCCCATGACACACATCTTTCGAATACCTGCATGGCACATCTTTTCAATAAAATCATAGTGCTTTGGTAAATCCAGCATGTGATTCTCGGAAGCATGTCTGAAGCCGTCGCGCCATGCCAAATGAATGACTACGTCTGGCTTTTCAAAATAGCTGTATGGATCTTCAAGAGAGAAGAGATCAGCATCGATTCGACGTGCGCGCGAATCAACCTCCTCAGTATGAAAATCTGTGGCAATGACCTGAGCTCCAAGGTCCAGCATGGTCTTCACCACGCCCTGTCCGATGTATCCGTTGGCTCCTGTAACTAAGTATTTCATATACTCAATTCTCCTAGTTTTAATCCGCATATTAGCTCTTACCTTATTTCAGTGCTAGTTACGGCTACAAGCCTAAAAATTCTACGCTCAGCTATAGAAAGCTTCGCTTAAGAAATATTAGAGCTTGATGCCTACTAGCAATATAAATTATTGAGTAAGCCCCATATGCTCATATAAAAATCAAAATATTTAATATCCTACTTGAATAAATTATCTATCCACGAATGGATGCTGTACTTTTGACGTACCTGCTCATCCTCGGCGTATGGCTTATCCAGCCACTGTGCACCTGGGAGGACAAATGCTGAGTAATCGCCTGTGGCCTCGGCTTCATCTGCTTTGGCTGGCAAATTCTCGATGATTAAATCATTATCCTCATTATAGAACTCATACTCTTTTAAATATATGTTGTTTGTGACTAGTTTTCTCTTGATTCCAAGAGTTTCCATTGTGCGCATTGTCAAGCCTTGCTGCTGTTCGTGAGCCAAATCAAGAACTGCTTTTGAATTTCTGACTGTTTCACGAATCTGTTCCGGTGTAAATGGCTCAAAGCTGATAATGTCCATGTCCAAATCTTTTACAAGCTTTGGATCTTTAAGCTTCTTGCCCCTGTATACGCTTGGTGCAAGATAAAGCTTGAGATAAAGCTTTTTGTCTGGGTTGGCCTTTTTAAACGCTTTGAAATATCGATAGCGAAATGGAAAAAAGGCTGAAATGCTAACATAATCATAGGTAGTAGCCGCACCTAATATATCACTTTCCTTTGAATGTGACTGGCTGCTATCTTCTGAAAGTCTGCTGGCGTCAAATTCGTCAGAATAAAATAGCGGAAGAAGCTCGTAGCCAAGCTCACTGGCTCTGGCATCCACCGAATCGAAGGTTCCTCTCCAATCAAACAGCTTTCCAATTTCACCTTTGTGACGCATGTTTTCAAAAGAATCCCAAGAATAGTAGATTGATTTTCCTGTGTCCTTCAGCACCTTGCTTTTAAGCTCGATGATGGTCTCTTCCGAAAGAACATTTCCTCGAATCACAAGGAAATAATCGTAGCCACCGGCAGGTGCTTCAGCCAAAATCTGCTGTGTAAGCTGTCTGTTAAACTTGCCAAAAACATTCTTCACGTGGAAGATGCTTTCCATGTTTTTCAGAATAAGAAACTTTGTCTTTTCTGGCTCCTCATCATAAAAATGAGGATTTGCACCACGAGCCAAAAGGTCCTCTTTCATCTTCACCTGATAGGCGTAGAATTTAGGCATGATTATTAAGATGTTCTTATTTTTTAAGTCTACTTTATAATCTATTTTTTCATTCATTTTTAAGCTATACACCTCTTCATAGCCTATAGTCTTGCTATAGTCTCCTCGGCTTCCTTGCGGATGATGTCTGGATTGAATACCTTGCGGAAACGATAGTATTCAACCGGACGGCCGCCGTACTCACGGAAGCTGTGATTTATCTGTTTTACTACGCTGCCTTCAAAGTCAAACTTCAAGCCTTTTTCGTGAGCCTTTTCGATTGACTTGTGAACCAGGGCATCGTAAGTCTGAAGTCTTGAATGTTCTGGGATTGGACCGCCTGCATCAAGATAGAGGCTCTCTGAATCCCAAACTAAAAAGCTAAGTGAAAGAACTTCATCATTTTCACCCAGCGCTGCGAAAACTTCACCTGCATTGTGAGCATATGCCGCTTCGTATATACGAATCCACTGTTCACGAGTGAATGGCACTGGAAGATTCTGACGAGCAAAAATCTTTTCATGCTCTGTGTAGAATGTATCTGCATCGATAGTTCCAAAATGATGCACGTTCTTTTCGCCTTTACGAATCATATTTTTGTATTTGCTGCTGATTCCGGCATCCACTTTTTCCATGTCGCTGGTGTCCTCGATGACATAGGTGTAGCGAGGAATCACACTGTAACGGTGCCAGAAAAATGGCAGGAAGTTGGTGTATTTATATTGAAATTGCTGCTCGTAAATATCGAGGCCCATGCTCTCGATGAACTCGATGGCAGCATCGCAAATTTCTTCTTCATAGCTGGCGCGCTTTGCAAGGGACTGTGGGTCCTTTGGATAGCTGACCACCAGACCGTTTGTCTGGGTAAGAGGTGGCTTTGTGATACGCTTCACGCCATTCTTCTCCTCCAGATAATATGGCATGGCAGCCCAGATACGACCACCCTTTTCATAAATCCATACATCCCAATTCTCAGGGCCGACGATTGCATCAAGCCACCAAGGCTGTGAATATATGCACACATAATTATCTTCACAAAATTTATTGAATAAATCTTTATTAGACATTTAAATCCTCTATTTTTAGCTTTTAATTCAGCTAATTATTTTTTTCTCAGTTAAAATATTAAATCAAGAATCTTGCAAGCCTCAAAACTTGCTGCTCCTATTTACTATAAATTCTTCTTGCAATCACTTCGTAGTCAAACTGAAGCTTCGCAAATGCGAATGACTTTGCTTTTGTCTGTTCCAGAATCATAGGGTTCTCAGAAATTGACTTGAACACCTTTACCATGTCATCAACTGTATCAACATAGAAATAATTCTCGCCGTTGCAATCGGAATAAGTCTTGTCCTTATAAGTCTCGTGTGGGTATGTCATGTTGGCACAACCACAGCACATAGCAGTCTCAAATGTAGATGACTGTCCGCCTGGCTGACAATAAAGATCCACACCGGCAAGGAACTCTTCGATTTCCTTATTTACCTTCCAGCCCATGAAATGAATTCTGCTATCAGATTCCAAAAGTGGGCGAATGGTGCTTTCCATCTCGTCAGGGATTGAGCCAAATACAAAAAGTGCAAGCCTTGGGTCCTTCACCTGCTTGAAGGCAGTGAGAAGCTCGGCAGTACGCTTTCCTGCTGAAAGCTTTCCTGAATGAGCCAGGATAATGGCATCCTTTGGCAGAGCGTATCTATTGATGATATCCTGTCTGGCCTCGGACTGCTGTTCTGGAGTATATATGATACCTCCGATGGCCATAAACTCCATCTTGCTGTCTGGAATGCCATAGATGTCTTTAAGCCAATCACGCATCTGAACACCAAGATAAAGAACCTTGTCTACTTCTGGCAATGCCTTGTGCACAAAGTGACCATGGATGATTTTGTAAAATGCCTTGCTAAGTGGAGTCATTGCAGAATTTGTATAATCCTCGTGACTATCCATGAAAAACAAGCACTCTGGATGTTTCTTACAATAATCAGCCACATCCATCATCTCGTATCCGCAAACACCGTGATACAAAATTGTGTCTGGCTGAATCTCATTCAAATACTTCTTCAGCTTGCGGCACTTTTGAATTTTTTCAGTCCACAAATCACTGAATAGCACCCTGTCATATTTTAATCTGATAAGGCGGGCACCATTGTCCATGATGCGGTCTTCCTCTGGGCCTTCTACAAGGTTGCTGCCTTCGTAGTGATAAACATCAGTGATGATTGTGGTATCATGGCCGTCTTTGACGTTCATGGCAATCAGCATATTTTCTTGGTAGAGCATGCCTTCAGTGAAGTGACTAGGCATGCCTATATGTAGTATTTTCATGATTTATATTTACCTCTTGCTTTTTATCCCAAAACTCTGTGCTCCCCCAGAGCACAGCTGAAAAAGCTATTTTATATTTCCTATATTTTTATGGGCTTTTTCCTAAATTAACCCACAAGAATTGTATACATTCAAATATGAATTATACATTACGGCATTGTCGTAGTGAGTGACGGCGAAGGTGCGGATTTCTTCACTTGTCAGAGCGCGGGCCAATTGAGTGTCGCAGGCCTGACTAAGTGATGAAATCACCTGGGCGTCGTTTGGAACAAAGGTGCCGTAAGGCTCAGGCGCAGTTTCTTTTGTGCCACAGGCGTCGATGCCCACTACGGCTGTGCCGCAGCACAAAGCTTCGATACAAGTGGTTGGAAAATTTTCCGCCTTAGAGCATATTATAAACAAATCTGCTTCAGAATACCATCGAGCCAGCTCGTCCTGATTTTTAGTGCGGGCGATGAGCTGCACATTTTCAGAATGACGCTTTGTTTCATCTGCACCCACCAGAACAAACTGGGTATCAGGCATAGTGTCTGCCAATTCAAGAACAGTCTGGCCACCCTTTCTCACATCCATGATATTTGGTGCCACAGCAAGAATCAGTCTTGCATCTGGCTGAATCCCGAACTGTTTTCTTAAATCATCATCCTTTGGACGAGGATAAAAGATACCGTCGGTGTCTATTCCATTATGAATCACCTGGATGTTGTTGTCCCCTAAGTAAGTCTCTCTGGTTTTATCTGCAAGCCACTTTGAAGGAGTGACAATAGCCTTTAGATTCAGGCCTGCTATAGCAGCCTTTTTTTTCTTCAAAAGCTGGGCTGATTTATCGATTCCAAAAGAGCTAACGTACTCACGAAGATATGGACATTTGCCACAGCCTTCTTTGTACTTTTGGCATTCATAGGCGAAGCCACATTTTCCTGTGTACATGTATTCACAGTGGAAGGTCCACACCACAGGGATTTGCTGCTGCTTCAAGAATTCCAATAGCTCACTGATGTTCACAAAATAAGCGTGAAGCTCGTGGATGTGGACAATATCCGGCTTGAATTCCTTTATATATTCAATCAAATTCCTGGTAGACTTTGGCGAAAAGCAACCGTTCCTTCCCGTGATACGAGCAAGAAGGGCATGCACCTTTGTCTCTGAGTCTATACCAAATTTGTAGATTCCCGGTTCATCTATGACATCTCCGCGACCATAGGCTACCGAGCTTTCATGACCATCTGCCAAAAGGCGACGGTGAAGGTCGTAGACTATCTTTCCAGTGGAGCTGTATTTACAGTTAACATCTATAAGTAATATTTTCATAAATTATATTTTCTCAACAAATATCCCGCGACTTCTGCTCGGTTCTTGATTTTCTGAGGAAACATAAAACCTTTAGGTTATTCATTCCCCCTGAAAATCATATTACTCTGTATATATTCCGGCTTCTGTAAGTTCTTCTTCGGTTGGGGCTGTGATAAGTACAGCTTTTAGACGTCCGTAGTAAACAAACATGCTACCACCGGCAGCCGCATGAGCATGACCGTTTTCAAGAGCATCCTTTAAATCGGCAATACCACCGGCACCGCCACAAGCTGTAACAGGAATGCTAACAGCTGAAGCCACATCGTTTATGAGCTTTGTGTCATAACCAGTCATCATTCCATCTCGGTCGATACTGTTCAAAAAGATTTCTCCAGCTCCAAGCTCCTCAGCATGCTTTGCCAACTGAACAGGAGTCATGTCGATGACCTTTGTTCCATCACAGATGACACATTTATATTCGCCTTTTACAAGTTTTGCATCGATTGATGCAACAACTGACTGTGAGCCAGCCAATGCCACTGCATCCTTTACAAGCTGCTCATCCTCTACAAGGCTTGTGTTCAAAACTACCTTTTCATAGCCGATGGCAAGAAGCTTGCGCACCTGATCCAAAGTCTTGATGCCTCCGCCATATGATAGTGGCATAAAGGCCTCTGATGCCATATCAGTCAAAAGCTCGAAATCTGGCTCTAAGCCCTTTTTGCTTGCTGCAATATCCAGCACTGCCATCTCGTCGATTCCCTTACGATTGAAAATCTTCAAAGCGTTTACCGGATCTCCAAGGTATGTTGGCTTTTTGAAATTTATTGTCTTTATCAGGTCCCTATCATCAATCAAGAGAACTGGTATAATTCTTGGTCTGTTAAACATGGTTACCTCTTATCTTTGGGTTATGTTTATTTGATTTTAATAAAGTTTTCAAATAATCTCATGCCGAAGTCATGACTTTTTTCAGGATGGAACTGCACTCCGTACACGTTTCCTGCATTCACTGCACATGCGAATTCATATCCATAATCACATGTCATCATCACATCCTCTGGATTCTTGCAAACAGCATGATATGTATGAACGAAATAGTATCTCTGTCGTCCTTCAATTCCAGCCAAAAGTGGAACATCCTTTTTAAACTCTACAATATCCCATCCCATATGTGGAACCTTCAAATTCATTTCTGCAGGGATATCAAATTTCTTACATTCGAAATCAATAAGTCCAAGTCCTGGAAGCTCACCTTCCTCAGATGATTTGCCAAGAAGCTGCATGCCGAGGCAAATACCAAGGATTGGCTTACCAGCTGCTGCCTGCTCTTTGATTACATCAACAAGGCCTGACTCGTTGAGCTTGCTCATGCCAGCGTCGAATGCGCCAACTCCTGGAAGGATGAGGCGGTCGGCTTCTCTAATTTTTGCAGGGTCGGCGGTGATTACACTCTTTTCGCCTATGACCTTCAACATATTGGCGATGGAGCCTAAATTGCCCAGGCCGTAATTTATAATTGCTACCATAATTAATTTACTCTTTCTATGCAATACGCATTCCTAATCTAGATTTTCATGCTCCCGCAGGGCACCCCTCATACTCTCGCTAGGCAACTTTCCGCTTCGCGGCTCCCTCCTAGCTCGGTATGATACTTCCCTGCTCGCGCTCACTAACCTTTTCTAAGGAATGCTTTCTTCATCTATAAAAACATTGATACACCAATTGAAAAATAACTTTCAACAAATTTAAAGCTCCATCTATGGAGGACGGTGTTAGAAGCGCATGTTACGTTTTTCGATGCCGAGGAGCTGGGAAATTTTTACGCCGAGGCGAATCATCCACATAGAATTTTTGTAGTCGTCTGGGACGTGGGCTGGCGCGTTAATGATTTCGTCGAACTCTTCAACTGTGACGCCTAGTTTCTTGGCGATGTATTCCTTGTCCTGCTCCATCTGGTCTGTATCATATGGATTGGATTTAAGTTTCTCTAAGGCTTCCTCGCGAGTCATTGTACCGGCAAGGATTTGTGTTGAGAATACGTTCTTTCTGGTGTCGAAGCCAAACTTGTATGGAAGATAATATCCTTCGAAGAATCTGGTAAATACGTTTTCATAATGCTTGTTTTCGTATTTGGTCCAGCCATATTTTTCGTGAAGGAACTCCTCGGCTTTGGCTTTATCATAAACCACGTAATCAAGTGGATAGAAACGCTTCATTCCGTAGACATACTTGTAAAGCAAACGGTACTTAAGAATTCCACAGGTTGGATAAGTTTTCATAGGACGCTTGCCAAACTTCTTGTGGATATCCTTGTACATGCGAAGATCGTTCATATAAATCCATTCAACTGGTGGACGAACGAACTCGGTACTATTATTTGAGCCAGTAAGCACCCACTTAATCTTGTGCTTTACAGCGTAATTGTATAAAGAAGAAAAGATTGCATGATCCTGTGGAGCATCGCAACTACTAATACCAGACTTGAACATAGAAAGCTGGAAGTCGCTCATCTCCTTCCAGTTGATAACGTCTGTGTACATATCAAGGTCCATGCCCTTAACAATCTTTTCGATATTTTCTACTGCAACATTTAAATTCCAGCCGGTATCCACTACATAAATAAGTGGACGAAGGTGCATGACCTCCTTGGCGATATACGCAAGATATGAACTATCAGCACCACCGGACATACCAAGGATACAATCGTAGTCACGGCCCTCTCCGTCTTTACGAATTTGAGCAGCTACCTTTTCAAGCTCCTCACGGTTTTCCTTTGTAGGGTCCCAGTATGGCTTTATGTTTCTCTCGAAGTTGCGGCAGTGGTCGCAGACACCTTCCTCGTCGAAGACTATCATGGAATCAGTGGTGTCCATGACGCACTGAGTGCAACGTTGAAATTCTCTTTTAATCTTAGGTACATAAATTGGCATAAGTAATTTACTCTTTCTCTATACTAAAATATCAAAAATACCCATATGCATTGTAGCCTATCTCACATGGATATTTTGTCGCTAAAAATCGAATTAGTCGTTGTCACGACTTTCGATGGACGAGAGGATTTTGTCTACGTCTACGACTTTGTCGAAGCCTTCGGTACTCTCCTTTTTGAAGAGAATACGAATGGTCATGAGGACAAGCTTGATATCCAAAAGGAAGCTGTACTTTTCGATGTACATCAGGTCAAGCTTGATTTTGTCGTAGGCTGATGTGTTGTACTTGCCGTAGATTTGAGCATAGCCGGTGAGGCCGCCTTTTACCTTACTGCGGAATTCAAACTCTGGAATGGCAGCGGTATATTTTTCTACGTGCTCTGTACGCTCTGGACGAGGACCTACAATAGACATGTCGCCCTTTATGATGTTGAAAAGCTGAGGAAGCTCATCTACACGGGTAGCACGGATTACATGACCAACCTTTGTGATTCTGTCATCATCATCTGTGGCAGGACGCTGGTCGGCGTCCTCAACCATACTTCTAAATTTCAAAATATCAAAAATCTTGCCATCCTTTGTGACTCTGGCCTGCTTGTAAAATACAGGACCGTGATCCTCTAGCTTGATTGCGATGGCAATGATAAGCATCAACGGTGAAAAAACGACTGCAGCTACAGTACAAAGTACTACGTCGAAAAATCTCTTTACAATTTCCTGCTCCGGTGTAAGGCCGATGGTGTTGATGTGTACAAGCGGTGTGTCAAACTGATGGATTCCCTCACCACCTCCAATGATAACATCAGAAATCTTTGGAGTGATGTAAGTGGTGATGTCGTGCATGAAGCAGTACTTCAACAAATCGTTTCGCTCCTTTGCGCTAACATCGGAAATAACGATTCCATCATAATCCTTCAGCATTTCAAAAATGGCATCCATGCCTTCACAGATGCTGACAATCTTACTGACATTGTAGCTGTCTGAACGAGTGTCCATCTTCACTTTCAGGCCAACGGATTCCTTGTTTCCATATACCATCAAAAGCTTGCTGGCTCTGGCATGCCTATCGTAAATTGCAAAGAATAGATACACACAAATCAGAGATATACCAAAATCTCCAAGTGTGAGCCAAAGCAATGGGCCTGCTGGGATCAAAATGTTTGCCATCAGACACAGCTGCAAATATGTTATCGTATTTACGATAAATATTCCTATCCACTGTGAGAACAAAACATCTGCGATACGAAGGTATCCATATTTAAAACCTTCGCACAAATGGATGATGACGAGCATCATAAGGAAGTAAATTCCCATCAGCACATATTTTCCACGGCCAAGGAATGGATAGAAGTATTCTTTGTCGAAAATCTTGTACTTCCATACAAAATAGTAGGCCACAGCCATAATCAGAAGCTCTATTATGCTTTCTATTTTTCTAATAGTATTTTTGTTTTTCAACTTTACTCTCCGCTATGCAAGCCCAAAAAGTTTTTATTTATTAATTTTATCCTGTGACTTCCTGATTTTCTGAGGAAAAAAGAGTCACCTTAAAACTTTATTAGCTTTGCTCACTCAAATAATTAATGACTACATTTGCAATATAATCCATATCTTCCACTGTGTAGGTCTGGGTGATTGGAATTGGAACCAGGTAACGGGACAAATGCTTTTCGAAATCATTTGTATCCTTTGATTCTGTAATCCATCTCCACCAGCGTGGAACGAAAATATTGTTTGCAACCAGGTGCTCACGAACGCCGTCCTTTTCCACCAAAAGTGGATAGACCATTGGTGCACCATTTTCCAAGTTAATCTTGAGCTCATTGTATTTGCCGAGCTTTTCATGAAGCACCTTGAAGTTTTCAAGACGCTTGCCATTTACATATTGAAGGTCGATGCCGTCCATCAATGCCTTTGTAAGCTTTGACATATAGCGCAATCCTTCACTATTGATGTGCTCCTCGTTTTCCTTTGAAAGGTCGTAAGCTGAGTTTGGACCACCTTCTATTGCCTGCAGAAGGAAATCTGCTGTGGCTGCGCTCTCGCCAGTTGGAATATCCAAATGATTCAGCTTGTCCCCTACCAGAAATGCTCCGTCTGGAACACCGAAGAACTTGCGACAACTGTATGCACTGTAGGTGCCGCGAACAGGCGCTGTATAAAATCCCTGGGTATTGTCAAAAAGTACATGACTATGCTCAGCAATAATGTCCATCTGCTGAACATGAGTCATTATACCAAAGTAATTCGTATATACGAATAAGGCTTTGTCATCGAAACCGCCCTCTGGCTCAATTGGCATAAAGTCGGAATCGATATTGTAGAATGCCGGTGTGACACCAGCTTCTCTAAGGCCAAGCTCCACTGTCTTGCATGTGTAGTATGGAACGTAGACCTTTTTAAATCCTCCTGCCAGTGCTGCATATGCTATGGCGTTACGGCCTGAGTTAAGTGCAACCCAATCAAAACCTGGGAAGAAATCTGTATTAAGTTTTTTCAGTTCTAGTGGCAGACAACCACCGTACTCTTTAATCATGGATTTCCTCCTAAAGTTTTATAGATACTAAGACTATTTATCAAATCTTCCTACAAAATCCATTGTGCTGCAGTCCTTCATTGGGAATTCTACAGATTCGCCTGTAGCTGCAGACTTGTAGATAGCAAGAACCATCTCAAGTGCACGACGTCCAGCTTCACCATTTACATATGGCTCGCGGTCGTTTTCGATAGCATCGATAACATCACGATAGAGCTTTGAGTGACCAAAGCCGTATACATTTGGAGGAAGCTCTGAGCATTCCTTCTTTACCTGCTCTGGCTCGTCGATGTAATCTGAGAAGTTCCACTCCTCAAGAAGGTTTACAGCGTCTCCACCAGCCTTAACTGTTCCCTTGTCACCAAAGATGTAAAGTGTCTCTTCAAGGTTCTTTGGGAATACATTTGTTGTTCCTTCAATGATACCGTAACTTCCGTTAGCAAACTGCACAAGAGCGATACCCAAATCCTCAGCCTGAATATAATCATGCTTAAGTCTGTCTGTCATACCAACTACACGTACAACATCATCGCCCATCATCCAACGGAGAAGGTCGATATCGTGGATGCACTGATTCATAAGTGCACCACCATCCTGCTCCCATGTGCCACGCCATGAAGCACGGTCGTAATACTCGTGATCACGTGCCCAACGAATATGAGCTGTTCCATATAAAAGACGACCAAATCTACCCTTTTCAAGAGCTTCTCTAATCATCTGAATTGACTTATTAAAACGGTTCTGGTGACAAGCGCAAACCTTTACTCCCTTCTTGTGACCAGCCTCGATGATTTTGTCGGCATCGGCAAGTGAAAGTGCGATTGGCTTTTCAATGATGACATTGCAACCAGCCTCGATACAATCAAGAGCAATCTGAGCATGCTTTCCTGACTCTGTTGCGATGGCAACAAGCTCAGGCTTTTCATTTGCAAGCATCTCCTTGTAGTCTGTGTACTGCTTTACATAGTTTGGATCCAAATCAAATTTCTTGATTTTATCCTCTGTGTTTTTCAGGTCAAGGTCGCAAAGAGCAACAAGGTCGAGACCTGTCTTCTGTGAAGCTACTACGTGGTTTGGTGAAATACGACCACATCCGATAATTGCATATTTCATTATTCTACCTCCTGTGAAGTACTATCTATTTTTATCAAAATGTATATAAGCAAGTAGGTGTAGTAAGGGGTCATGTACTTGTAAAACATGTCAAGTCCAAGGTCGATTGATAGGAAAGTGATAATAAATGCCAATCCTAACAATTTAGACAATCCCTTCTTGCATCTAACTATCTTAATGGTTTCCCAGATTGGGAACCAATAATAGCAAATTAATCCAACAAATCCGAAGCTGAAAAGCAGCTCCATGAAATTCATATGGGTCTGGATGTTTCGATACATCACCACTCCGTCCTCCACATACTCCTCCAGCTGAGAGTATGGCATGGACTTGAAGGCATAAAAACCATGTCCAAAGATTGGTGACTCTGGGAAGTGAGCCTTGAAGGCTGCAAGCACTGCCATTCTCTGGCCTGTGCTAGTGTGCAAATCATAATCTGTTGTGCCTGTTTGTGTGAACAGCTCTACGATTCGTGAACCGATTACCTCGTAAAGGATTGGCACTGCCATGATTGCCACCAGACCTACCACACCAACTGCGCCGATGATAGCGATGTTGCGGCGGAAAGTCTTTTTATCCTTGGATGTTCCAAGAAGCATGATTGCGAAAACTACAATAAGTGGTCCTACTGAGGATTTTGAACCTGCAAGCAGGATTCCGATTGAACCAACAATACACTGGAATAAGTATCTCTTTATCTGACGATTCACAATAAGTGAATACATCATTGGAATAAGCATGAGGATGTAAAGATTTCCTGTATCGATAACTGTGCCACCCGGCACCTCGCCAAGTCTGTAAAACTCGCCATGAAGTGCATCAATCCAAAGTCTGTCATAGCACACATTTGTGACGAAAGTGGCAAGAATCACAATGCCTCCCACATCACTGAGTACATCTATTAAATCCTGTCTGTTGTGCCAGAGAAGCTGGTATGCCACAAAGGCTGGAAGCACTGTCATGATGGTGTATTGCATACTGTACATGCCAGCATCAAAAACCAGTCCGAAGTGACCGTAAACAAACTGCAATCCCTGGAAAAGCACAAGCCATAGGATGGCTGGATTCAATATGCTTTCCTTGAAATCCTTTTTGTTATTCCAGCTAAGGAATGCTACAAATGCAAATCCAATCACATCTACTAAAAGATTAATACCCAGTGTTGGCTTTGTAACGATACCCCAGTTACATCTAAAATAGATAACCAGTATTAATAAAATTTTTGTTATTAGTAATTTGTTCTTCTCAATCATATCTAAAAGTCTAGTTATAATTTTCTTATAGTTTATATCCTTTGAACTCTAACTTCCGCTAAATAAATCTAAAGATTGTAATTACAATCCAAATATATTTGGTGCAGTGTTAAACCACACAACTCTGGAGCCTAATTTTTGCAGATAATCTGCCAGCTGTCCTGCAGTGTATTCTGAGCCAGTCATAAGCCAGTCTGGGGCATCAAATATTGCCACCTCTGGTCTGACCATTTCATAAAAGCCTGTCTCCACTGGCATGCTGTTGTTGCCGTGGTGACCACACTGAAGAATGTCTGCCTTTAGGTCCTGTCCGTATGTGTCCACCAAATACTCTGCCAAATATTTGCTATGAGCATCAGCGCATATAAGGGCACTTCTATCTTTTGTCTGGAGCTTGAGCACCAGTGAAACATTGTTTGGAATATCCTCTGGGTTGCCAAGGACCACATCATCACCAACATTAAGGGCAGTGATTTTCAGGTCCTGTTTCTTGCCAAAGGTCATTTCCTCATCTCGTGATACCACGTGGATGTTGTCTGCTCCATCTGTAAGCTCATGAAACTTTTTGAAATCATCTACATCATCCCACTCCATCAGATTCAGACTGTAGAAAGTGTCCTCCTCCAGTGGTGTAACATATATATTTTCTATCTTTATCCCCTTTGGGTCTGCATAGATTTCATTAAATGCACCTATGTGATCCTTGTGATAATGGGTAAGATACCAGGCATCCACTTTGCCGCCGTTGGCCTTTATGGCCTCGCGCATAGTTTCATGATTTCCGGCGTTGCCACCATCGATGACGATTAAAGTGCCATCTTCCATGTTTGTCAAAGTGTAGGCTAAGCCCTGATCCTCTGTGGAATCTGCATATTCAGTGAGAATCCAGGTTGGGTCGTTTGGCTCTAGCACGGCATAGTATGGAGTGCGACCAAAGAGCTTGAAGCCATAATTTAAATATGTATTAAGGGTGGTGTCTACTGCTGAAACCACCACGAAATCTACATTGTTTTCCTTTGCATAATCCACAATCACCTGTGGCTCAGGGAACTGATTGGTCAGCTGATATGCCTCGTCTGGAATGTATCTGCTGTAAGGCATTGAAAAACGGCTATCCATCTGACGCAAATAAACTGCAATATCCTGTGGCGCCATTATACGAATGGTATCCCCACTATAATCTGCAAAAATATCGCAGATGGTGACTACATCCTGAGGAACCTTGTTGCGATTTTCAGCCTTTGTAAACCAGTCCTCTTTGTAAAGGCAATCACCAAGAACCATCAAAAGTGCGATACATCCAATGACTGCCGCAAGCTTTTTCACACCTTTGAATCTATCTACCAGCAATGTGGCACCAAAGGCGATAATCACAAACACAGGCAGTACACTGAAAAACCTCTGATAGTACTGAACGAAAGTGGTCTGCTCCATAAAAGACTGACACACGTAGTAAGTGATTGGATTATATATAAAAATCAAAACCACTGTGGTGTAAAGCAAAATTACACCACGTTTCAGTGAATCACGCTTTATAAAAAATATTGTGACAAGGGCCAGCAAAAACAGAGTTACGTAGCCGAAATCACCCCAGTATTGCTGGGTAATGTCTTTAATAAAATTTAACCAAACCATCTATACCACCATGATTTCTCGCGGCTTCTGTTAAAGTGCTGTGGCCAGTGGCCCTGCATATCCTCCAGCAAAAGAACTATCAGCTGATAGAAAACATACTGGAAAATTGGTCCTGTCATTCCGGCGATAAGGTATCTAGGGCTTTGAGGCTTTTTGGAATAAATGCTCATGGCTACCCATGTAAGCACCACCACAAGTCCCACTACCATCATGGACATGGCACTAAGTGAAGTGCTGCCCATTGATACTGCAATCAGCGGAAGGATGCAGCCGTTGTCTATATCTTCGCTGTAAAGCTTTATGTAATAAGCAAGTAAAAATGGCACGCTGATTGTGAAAAGCACTGCCTTTCCCTGCCACAGAGTGCAAAGCATTCTGAAGGTAAGGGAATAATGTGAATACTGTCCGAACATCAATGCCGTGGCGAAGATGTCCATAAAAATCAATCTATTGTCAATCTCCTTGAAAAGAAGACCTGATATCCAAAAGTAAACTGCGTATGCAACTAAAAGCAGAAGCACTGGCATGATTGTGTGGCAAATAGTAGTGACCTCAAATCCAGATACCTTTGCCAAATAAGAAATGTATGTTGTCCATGATGCAACTGCACGTTTTTCAAGCATTGTCTGTGGTGCACCAGTGACTATATTGGTGTTTGCCAGAATGTCTTTGTCCAAAGTGTCCAGGCTGGAAACCACATAATCATAATCGTCGTATGACCATTCATTTATCTCGTAGCCAAACGCGAAATAGCACTGAATAGCCACAAGCAATATAAAAATCCCAAGGTAAATAAAAGTAAATTTGTTCTTACGATAATCATCTGCTGTGTTCTTTAAATAGTCTGCTGTGTCACCTGTGAACTGCTTACGCTTTTTAAAATAGAGAATAGCTGCTGCCACTACCGCAATCAGACATATTGCTGAATATGCAATGGATAAGCCTGTGAAACAGCCTGTAACTATCTCGTTAAAGGTGATCCAATTCTGGTGCCACTCCAATACAGCAAACAAAAGGTAAAACACACCCCAGCTTCCAAGCAGGCCGGTGATGTACACAATGATAGGAGTCTTTAAGGATTCCTCTTTTACTCTGTATGTAATTAGTTGACCGAATGCTGCTGGCACAAGTGTGAAATGCAGCAAAAAAGCAATTGCTCTGATTATTGTCAATTTAATTAACTCTCCAGTTTTATATCACTCCACCAATATCCCTGGTGGTCCTCTGATAAATCAAGCTTTGTCACATCTATGCTTTGAAGCTTGTCGTGAAGCCTTTGAAACATAGGATATCTCTTGGCCAGATTCCCATAGTGTGAAAGCTTGACCGTTTTCTCTTTTTCTAAATCTCTTGTTGTACCCACTTCGTTATTATCGTATATACGATAAATAGTGGCTCCGTTTTCACACAAGCGACCACCGCCTAAATCAAGAAGAATTCTAGAGAAGAGATACCAGTCGAAAACATTGCTATCTCCTTCGTAAAGGCTGTCAATAAATTCTTCTGAAAGGGCATCAAGCCTGATAGCTGTGGTGGACATTCCAAGGAAATTTTCCTGAGCGATTGGCGTAATATCTGCCACCTGTGATGGGATGTAGGTAAACACATCCTGATAGGTAAATCCTTCTTTTTCCACCTTAGCCTTAACTAATTTATTATAAAAGAATACACTGTCTTTGTCTAATTCTGCAGACTTCAAAACGCCCTCTACTCTGTCAGGGCTGAAGGTGTCATCAGCATCTCCCATAATGGCCAGATCATAACCCATTTCCTTTGCAGCACGAAGCATCTCGATGCGAGTACCAGCTATAGAAAGTTGCTTGTCTGATAAATCTACTACCTTTGCTCCGTCTGGAATAGGAAGTGTTTCAAGCTCAGCCTTTGAATAGTTGTCGTTGATTATGAGCAAGTCGAAAGACTGACTTGTCTGAGCATTTATGGACTCAATAAGATCAGAAAAAAATGGGAATGCTTGTTTATATATTACAGTTGTAAAACAGGTTTTCATTTTTTCTCCTTTAATTAGAGATATCTGTCCATAATGTCCATGAGCTTAGCCTTTGAGAAATGCTCTTTGTTGTATGCATATGCGTTTTCACCCATTTCTCGAAGACGAGTTGCTGACTGTTTTTTCATGGCGATGATGTTGTCCGCAAGGGCTCTGGCATCACCGATTGTTGAACACATACCGCAATCTGCCTCTGAAATCACCCTGGCTGTTTCGCCCTTAGCTGAAGCAATGATTGGCATAGCACATGCCATATAGCTTTGAAGCTTTGCAGGTATTGTCTTTGCAAAGAGATCATCATCTGCAAAAGATATGAAAGCAGCATCTCCAGTAGACAGATATCCCGGCACCTCTGTAGGCTGAACTCTTCCTGCAAACTCAAACAAATCCCAAACGCCAGCATCTGTAATACTGTTTTCAAAAGAATGTCTGGCTCTTCCGTCTCCAACAATTGTAAATCGAATATCTTTATAGCCTTCGTTTCGAATAATCTTTGCAGCCTCTGGAAGAATCTCCAATCCCTGAGCCTGGCCGATGTTTCCTGTAAACACTAGATTGAAGCCCTTGTGCTCCTTCTTTGGAAGTGGCTCGTAAAATTCCTCTGCATACTGTGGCCAAAAGCTGACCTTATCAGCCTCAGATTCATCTACGTATTTACGAATTTCTGTAACGAAGCTTGGACTTGTACCCCAAATGTGAGTACAGCCCTTGTATATCTTTCTCACCATACGCTCGATTGGCTTAATGACAATCGGACTATGGATGCCTGTAATCATTTCTACATTTTCTGGCCAAAGATCCTGAACATACAAGTAGCATGGCACTTTATGCTTCTTTGCATATGCCACGCCCACCTTGCACTGATTCATTGGAGAGGTCTCAAACATAAATACCTCATCCGCTTTTATTTTTGTAAATAAATTCCAGAAAAATCCGAAGAATGGGAAGCTGAAATAATTCATCACAAGCCCCAGCTTTCCATGTCCTCTAGGAATCAATGGGATGCGATAAACCTCCACCCCATTGATAGTTTCTTTTCTTTTTTTGAAGAGGCCGTAGCCATCAAATATTTTGCCCTCTGGATAGTTTGGAAGACCTGTCACCACAGACACCTTGTATCCTCGCTTCACCCATTCAAATGCCATGTCATTTATACGAAACTGTTCTGGGTAAAAGTACTGACATATTATTAAAATGTGTTTTTTCATA
This sequence comes from uncultured Pseudobutyrivibrio sp., assembly GCA_946403965.1. Taxonomy (GTDB): domain Bacteria; phylum Bacillota; class Clostridia; order Lachnospirales; family Lachnospiraceae; genus Pseudobutyrivibrio. The sequence continues at coordinate 58,982 of CAMJBT010000010.1, forward strand.
TACTCTCTCTTTTTCGTTTTTTAGAATGGTGCTGGCATTCCGTCTCTCAAATGGAAAAGGAAATATAGCAAACCACACATAGAAAATACAAGTGCAATATTCTGAATGTATATCAAAATAAGTGCAAGCTTGTTTTCCTTTGCGTCACTTCCAAGCGCAATACACATGCACATGTAAACAGGTATCAGATATCTAAATGAAATCTGTACTCGCTGGCTTCCTTCCTGAGGAGTGAATCTTGTGAGACATCCTACGAAGATGGCAGCTACACAAAGGAGTAATCCCAGCCCGATTACAACCATCTGCCATTTTTTGATTCGCTGTCCCTTAATGAAAAACAATCCTGCAAGAAGACAAAGTAGCATGATAATAACGCATGCCATTGGCACTGCTGCATTCAGCATTACATGTCCAATTTCACTTCCAATGATATGCTTGATATTGAACCAAAAATCTACCTTGATTCCTTCCCATGCAAACTTTATTGTCTCCCATGGATGTCTCTCCATGTACTGCCATGTGTAGGCAGGACGGCTTGCATCCTGAGCGATGGTCTTGTTTTCCTGGACCCAAACCATCTCTCGAAGAACCACGTAGTAGTATTTTGTAACAACCTTTTTGAATACTACAACTGCACCTGCAATGATTACGGCCATAATTCCGTACTCATACCATTTCTTGCTGAGAGCCACATCATCCCACCACTTCTTGATAGGAATAGCGAAAATCCAAACCGCAAACAATGCATATACTGTTTTGTTTGGAATAAGCATGACAACGCAGCCTCCCAGAATAATCAAATCCCAGGCGTGCAGCTTCACATGAGGCTGACTATAGTAAAGACATAAAGTCAAAAGTGCAAGTGAAAACAAAATACTCATGTTGTCGTAAGAATATGAGCTACAAAGATGAAGCACTGTTGGGAAAAATGCAAATGTCATCAACTGCTGCTTTCCTACAGGAAGAAGCTTCATTGCTATCCAGCCTGCGATAATCAGCGAAAGGGAATTCATAAATCTTCCCATGAATATTACTCCGCAGAAACCAAGCTTCAAAAGCCTTGCAATAGTAATTCCTGTGGCAGACACCAGATAACGGGAAGCCTTTGCCGGAGCAATTTTACATTCCACATTGGCTTGCATATCTTCTGCATTCTTTATCCAATTTCCGTTTGCAATAACAGGGTATTGATATGGGAAAGTGACGTCCAAATATGGAAGCATGAAGTAATCCTCTGCTCTCATATAGAAAAAGGATTCGTCCTGAACCCAGCTCATCAGATTGCTGGTGTCGGTGCTAAGGTTGTGATCCTTCATTCCCATCATAATGTTTGAACAATGATAAGCACTGTAGTAGTGAGCCACCTCGTCTACACCAGAAATCGGTGGCATTACAAGCTGCATACAAATGGTCCAACCAATTGAAAGAATCACAAACGCTCTTGGGTAGGTCCACTTCTTGTCGAAAACAAGAAGCCTGAGGACGTACAATGTAAGTGCAATCATAACAACCATAATAATTGCCAGATATACGTTTGTTCTTCCCTCCATCAGCTTGTTGTAACAATGCTTGAAATAGAAATAAATTGTGTATATGATAGCTGCAACTGCCGCCACAATAGCGGCAAGCTTCACAGCTTTATCCTTATTCATATCAGTGAAATAGCTTTTAACTTTTTCCAATATTACTCCCTCTACTGACCTAAATAAATCTCAGGCCCTATCTTACTTTCCTCTAAGGCGATTTTCCATTTTGTTCAACTCGTCCAGCTGACCCATATCCATCCATGAATTCTCGTTGATTGGATATACGCCAACCTTGCCACCGTCATCCTTGATACGATTGATGATATCAGGGAAGCCAATGAATTCGTTGTCATTGATATAGTTGAACACCTCTGGCTCCACGATATAAATACCTGTATTTGTGAAGAAGCTGAACTCAGGCTTTTCCTTCATGTCGGTGATATTACCGTGTTCGCCAAACTCTACTACTCCGTATGCCACCTGGAAATTGCGAAGTGAGCAAACCATTGTAACGATGTTGCCCTCTGCCTTGTGGTGAGCATATATCTTGGAATAATCCTCCTCGATAAGGATATCGCAGTTTGTGAGGATAAATGTCTCGTCCAGTTTGCCACGAAGAAGGGAAAGACCTCCGCCTGTGCCAAGTGGTGTATCCTCGTCTGCATATTCAACTTCGTATGGGCGGCCTGCCTCAGCGAAATATGACTTAATCATATTTTTCTTGTGATTAACAATCATAATCATACGGTTGATGCCGTACTCTGCGAAGCCATCCAATATAAGCTCTGCAATAGGCTTCTCTCCTACTGGAATAAGAGGCTTTGGAAGAATACGTGTGTATGGGTAAAGTCTTGTACCCTTGCCACCAGCCATCATAACAACTGGAGTTGAAAGAGTGCTATGCTTTGTAAGATTGTTTTCACTCCAGAAAACAGTGTCAACTACGATGCCATTTTCATCTACAATTGGAAGACCTTCGATGTTGTGACGTCTAAGAAAATCCTTTGCATCAGATTTTTCCTCTTCCTTCAATGTGCGAGGCTTGTAGTTTGCAATTGTGTTGACCTTTTCATTAAGATCGCCACCTGACAAAATAAAACGACGAACATCTCCTTCTGAAAGAGCTGCAAGGAGCTTTTTGTTTTCATCTACGATAAAAGCTGTGCGGCGTCCGCTGACATCAAATGTCTTTAAGGCTTGTAAAATTGTATCTTCTTCAGTTATAAATACGTTTTCCATAAATTATCTCATACTACGCTTTATTTATATGCTTATTTTTGGGCTATTTTAAATGTTATATATATCTACCTTGTATTTATCCAAGTTGTGACGAAGGAACTCGATAGTCTCAGCCAAGCCCTGCTCAAATGTGTACTGTGGCTTCCAGTCTGTAAGCTGAAGAATCTTCTGGTTTGAACCAAGAAGACGATTTACCTCAGACTTTTCTGGACGGAGACGGTCCTCATCACAGATAATCTTTGCGTTTGGATTGATCTGCTTGATAAGCTCCTCAGCAAGCTGTCCGATAGAGATTTCCTTCTGTGTTGCAATATTGATTTCCTGTCCGA
>CAMJBT010000011.1 GCA_946403965.1 uncultured Pseudobutyrivibrio sp.
GTGGATTCCAGTATCCTATTCCTACATATTCTATTACACGTGATTTTGATTGGTCAGACACAGAGAACAATCGACTTTTATTTGAAATGACAGCTAAATACGGCACACCATATTTCAGCAATTACATCAATTCAGATATGGAACCAAGTGATGTTCGTTCAATGTGCTGCCGTCTTCGTCTTGATCTTCGTGAGCTTCGTAAGAAGTCAGGTGGTTTCTTTGGATCAGGCGAGAGTACAGGTTCAGTTGGTGTTGTTACAATCAACCTACCACGTATCGCATATCAGTCAAAAGACGAGGCAGAGTTCTACTCACGTCTTGATAAATTGATGGATATCAGTGCTCGTTCACTCAAGATTAAGCGTGGTGTTATTACAAAGCTTCTTGATGAGGGATTGTATCCATATACAAAGAGATATCTTGGAACATTTAATAACCACTTCTCTACAATCGGACTTATCGGTATGAATGAAGTTGGACTTAATGCAAATTGGCTTCGAGCAGATATGACAAGTGCAAAGACACAGCAGTTTGCAAAGGATGTACTCAATCATATGCGCGAGCGTCTCTCTGATTATCAGGAGATGTACGGTGACCTTTACAACCTTGAGGCTACACCAGCAGAGTCTACAACATACCGTTTTGCAAAGCATGATCGTGAGCAGTTCCCTGATATTATCACAGCAGGCAAGGAAGGTGATACACCATTCTATACAAACAGTTCACATATGCCTGTTGAATACACATCAGATATTTTTGATGCACTTGATGTTCAGGATGAGCTTCAGACTCTTTACACTAGTGGTACAGTGTTCCATGCATTCATTGGTGAAAAGCTTCCTACATGGGAGTCAGCTGCAAATCTTGTTCGTAAAATTGCTGAAAACTATAGATTGCCTTATTACACACTTTCTCCTACATACTCAGTATGTAAGGAGCATGGATATATTGCAGGGGAACACTATACATGTCCACACTGTGGCAAAACAGCCGAGGTATACAGCCGTATCACTGGATACTATCGTCCAGTTCAAAACTGGAACGAAGGCAAGACTCAGGAATACAAGAACCGTAAGCTTTACGACATTGCTGGTTCTGTATGTCGCCGTGCAAAAGAACAGCCAAAGCATCAGATGGAAGAACAGCCTCAGGTAAATATTGAAATTGTATCTGAAGAGCCAGAGACAGGTGTTAAGTATCTCTTCACCACAAAGACATGTCCAAATTGTGCCAGAGCAAAAGAGATTCTCGAGGACGAGGATTATATCCTTATTGATGCAGAGGAACAGGTAGACATGACAAAGAAATATGGTGTTATGCAGGCACCAACACTTGTAGTTGTAAATGGTGATGAAGTAAAACGCTACGCCAATGCAAGCAATATTCAGCGTTATGTTGATGAAAACTAAATAAATGTATATCGACGGAGTCCTATTAATTTAGGACTCCTTTTTTGTGAAAAATGTGGTTTTGGCAAAAAAAGCAGAAAATTGGCAAAAAGTGAAATTGACCATAGAAGCATATCATGATAGATTATCAATTGTGATTAATTTGTGAACAAATCATGTTTGCAAGTTCACAGAATTATGTAGAAAGGGTATGTGAAAATTGAAGAGGTTACACAAAATCGCCACTATTAGACGGCTAGTGGCGTTGACGATGCTTAGTTCATTGTTATTAAGCAGTACAGCCGTGTACGCCGATTCGGCCAGTGATGGGGAAGCGCCATCAGGGGAAGTAGTTGAAACAGGTAATACATCTAACGACACAAATTCTAGCACTAATCTTGATAATACCGTTTCTGGTAATGACAGCATAGAGAATAACAGCAATACTACAACAGAACAAAACGAAACAGAGGCTACCAATTCAGGTGAGTTTTATTATGATTTAAACTCACAGGATAATGAGTCAGCAGAAGAGGATTTGGATTCAGAGACATCTAAGGATGAGCGCCTTAAGGATTCAAAGCTTAGTTGGCCATGGGAATGGAATTGGGGAAAGTCTAAAAAGAACGAATGTAAGCATGAGGACGTTCAGAAATATTATGAAAAGGATGGCAATGACAAGCATAAGCTTATCGAAAAGTGTAGCGAATGCGGTGAAGTGATTAAAGAAGAGCCATCAGAGGAATGTTCAAGTAGCAGTCTTACATACACAAAGACAGATGATTGTCATCATGTTGCATCAGGTAAATGTGATGTCTGCGAGATGGACTTTTCAAAAGCTGAAGAAGAATGTGAATTTAAACCTTCAGCAGACAACGACAAGCTTATGTATTGTATACATAGCTCAGAGGGTTGTGAAAACATAAAGGATGAAAGAAATACAACTCCTGAGATCAAGGTCGAGACAGCTTTGATAAATGGTGATTCATCAAAGGATATCGAAAAGTTTACTGAGGATGGACACGAAATCACAGCATTCGACAAGCAGGTTAAGCTTACAGCAACAGTTAAGGTTGAAGCACTTAATGATGAGTCGTTTGAAGATATTCAGAATACAAATGCTATTATAGCAAAATTGTTCTTTGATGGTGAGTATGAGCAGACCATGACACTTGATAGCTTTAGCAATGGTGAAGCAGTGTTCACATGGACATCAGAAGAACAATATGAGAATGCAGTAGATATTGATGGTATCGAAGTAAGCTACAAAATTGGACAGAAGCAGGCAAATGGTTGCCGTGGTTCAAAGTCTAAAGAAGGAAAGGCTAGCCAGGAGCTTCACTATATACTTAGAAATGTAAATACTGACAAAGCAGTAGAAAATCTAATTGGTAAAGTTTCAGATGGAGCTGGTTGGACACCTTCAGAGAGCAATCCATGGTATTCAAAGTCTGTCTCAGGCCATAAGGATAAATTGTTGCTTACATGGACAGGTAGAACAGATGCACCAATTAATAAAAACTCTGTAAAGCTAATCGAAGTTGGTACAACTTCTACAGAAGGCTTTACATTGGTAACAGCAGAATCTAAAAGAACTTTGGTTTACGCTGGACAGAAATTTATTTTCTTACCAACTTTCAAATATGTTTACAACAATACTATTCAGTATTCTGTACCTGCAGAAGATGATGGTGTAGATGGTGTTAGACATGATTATGAAGTTAGCTTCGAAATGTTGAAGAAGACTCATACAAAGACAATCAGCACATATGTAGATAATCACGCTCCAACATACAACGCTAAAGATATTACATATACTTCAGAGGCTGAAAAGCTTAATGGCAAATACTACAACCAGGCAGTAGATGTATCTATGAAGTTTACTGATAGATACTTTAGTGCAGATTCATATCTTGAGGCCAATGGAGTTTGTGCTTCAGATTGCAATAGTGCAGGATTGATTTCTCTCCATGTAGGTGTGGATGGCGAGTATACAGTAAAGGGTAAGCTTTATGACATGGCTGGAAACTTCGTTGAGATTGACGATTCCGCTAATTCATTTGTTGTCGATACAAAGGCTCCTACAGTAGGACATATTGTATACGAGTCAAAATCCGAGAGAAAGAATGGAAAATATTTCAACCAGGATGTGACTGTTAAGGTACCAGTTGAGGACCTTTACCTTGCACCAAAGTCTTATATCGAAGTTTCAAAGAATCACAAGGTTGCATTGTCTAAGGACATTAAGACATCTGGAACACTTGAACTTCCTGTATCAGATGAGGGCGAGTATTCATTAAGCGGAAAGATTTATGACTTGGCAGGAAATTGTACTGAGATTGATGACAAGGCAAATGAATTTGAGATTGATAAGACAGCTCCAAAGCTTGATGTAAAGTTTGATAACAATAGCTTCAAGAATGGTAAATATTTCAGTGCATTACGTACAGCTGATATCAAAATTGAAGAGAAGAACTTTACTGATAAGGGTGTAGAAGTTGCCAAAACAGATAGCAGCTACTCTGACATTCCAAAGCTTCAGGAGTTTACAAGATCAGGAATTATTAATATGTCAAAGATGCATTTCGAGGCAGATGGTCATTATGGATTCACAATAAAGGCTACTGACTTGGCAGGAAATGTATCTGATCTATTTAAGGTTGAGGATTTCGTAATTGATACCGTTGCTCCAGAAGTAACAATCAATTTTGATAATCATGAATTCCAGCACGAAAAGTACTACAAGGCTAACAGAACAGCTACAGTTGTACTTAAGGATGAGGAAGTATTTGAAAACCTTACATCAACAGAAGCAGACATAAAGGCTGGTATCACAGTTAAGTCAAAGGATGGTAACCCAACCTTTAATGCAATGTCTGGTTCTAAGAGTAGCTATACAGGCACAATCGTTTTTGATCAGGATGGCGAATATCAGATTACTAATGTTGAGTTCTTTGACAGAGCTGGAAACAAGGCAGTTATTACATCAAAGACAGATGCAAACTATAATGCAGAATTTGTAATCGATAAGACAGCACCACAGGTTAGTGTTAAGTTCGATAACAACAGCTTCCAGAATGATATTTATTACAAGGCTGATCGTAAGGCTGAAATTACCTTCGAAGAGAAGAACTTCAGCAAAGAGCAGGTTACTGTAAAGAAGAACTCCGGAGATTTAGATTCTGTACCATCACTTGATGATTATTCAGATTCAGGAGTTAATCATGTGACAAACATCCTCTTTAATCAGGATGGTCGTTATGGATTTACAGTATCTTGCATTGATTTAGCAGGAAATGCATCTAACACATTTGTTTCAGATGATTTTGTTATTGATAAGACTGCACCAGTTCTTGAGATTTCAGGCGTTGAAAACATGTCTGCAAACAATGGAGTGGTAGCACCAGTTATCAGTTCAAAGGATGTAAACATCAATGATTACAGCACAGAGATTACACTTGCTGGTTCAAACAATGGTGTAATCAGCCCTAGCATTACAAAGACACCAGGAAACGGTTTATTTACATACGCAATTGGTGATTTAGCTAGAGTAAAAGAGAATGATGATCTTTACACATTGTCTGTAAAGCTTACAGACTTTGCAGGAAACACTGCTGAGCAGACAGTTAAATATTCTGTTAACAGATTCGGTTCAATCTTTGTTTTAAGTGATGCTACTAAGGCTATGGTTGATGGCTACTATGTCACAAAGCCACAGAATGTTGTTATTACTGAGATTAACATTGATAGTTTATCTAGCAAGGAAGTGTCTGTAGCATATGATGGTAATGTTAAGACTCTTAAAGAGGGTAAAGCTTATACTACAAGCGATACAACAAATGAAAAGGGATGGCATTCAATTAGCTACAACATTAGTAGCTCGAACTTCGATAAAGATGGTATCTATTCAGTAACAGTCTTCTCTGAGGATAGAGCAACAAACAAGCAAAGCAACCAGTCAAAGGATGCTGAGGTTGAGTTCTTACTTGATAAGACAGCACCAAGTGTGGTTGTATCAGGACTTGAGGATGGTGGAATCTATGATGAAGACAGTCATGATTTCTCTGTAAATGCAGCAGATACAATTGGTGTAACAGAGATGAATGTATACTTGAATGATGAGCAGCTTGCAAGCTTTTCAGCAGAAGAACTTGCAGGAAATGGTGGTACAGCAGTACTCACAATTCCTTCAATGGATGATTACCAGAAGGTAACAATTAAATGTACAGATGTTGCAGGTAATGTTACAAATCTTGCATACAACAACCTTCTCGTATCAGTAAAGGCAGAGGAATTATTATTAGAAGACAATCTTACACCAACAGCAAAGTTTAGTGATGTAGATACAGCAATTAATGCAGTAAAGAATGCATCAAAAGCACTAGGCATTTTAGCAATCATTGCACTTATTGCAATAGCTGTCGGTACAGGTGTAGTTGTTTATAAAAAAAGAAGTAATTAAAAAGAGTTATTAGGAGGAAAAATTAATGGCAGGTCAAATTAGAATAACACCAGATCAGATGAGAGAGCGTGCAAGTCAGTACCGTAATGAGGCTGATACAGTAAATGGTGTAATCACAAACATGGATTCACTTCTTTCAAATCTTCAGACTGAGTGGGAAGGTGCTTCTAGCGAGTCATACGCAGCACGTTATGAGGAGCTTAAGCCAGGATTCCAGAGAGCAGAAGAACTTATCCGTGAAATCGCTTCAGCACTTGATTCTACAGCTTCAATCGTAGAGACAACAGATAGCGATATTGCAGCACAGTTCCAGTCATAATAAATTAATAGGTTAAATCAATACAGCGGCGGACCATATGGTCTGCCGCATATTGGTTATTTTGAAATAAAGATGGTTTGATCTATGAGCTAAGCAACGGTAGTTTGTAGATGAGGCTACCATGTACGAAAAGGAGGCATTAAATATGGGATTAGTAGATGTTGCAGAAGATTTGTGGGCTGAAGCGGTAAAAGCTCATAATGAAGCTATAGATAATAAAATATCCGAGTTAAAATCAGAAATTAATAAACTACAGAATTTACACGATTCCTTGTTAGAATTCAAGGGGAAGTGTGAGTTTTATTATGATAATTTTAACTCTATAAGTGCTAGTAAGAAAAAGAAATTATCAGATCTCAGAGTTGAGGTTCATAGCAGTGATGTTAAGGATACATATGTAAAGTCTATGAATAAGACCTTTTATCAGATGGCTAGAAAGAGAATGGAACAAGATCTGTGGATACCTTATGGGATACTAATAGATGATAAATTGCAAGAGTACAAGGATAAGGTTGAAAAACTTGAGGAGAAAATCAGAGATCTTCAGAATGATTATTGGTAAGAAAGATGAGGTTATAAGTAATGAAGGAAGATTTTTATATAGATGAGCAAGAAGTTGGTGTTGCTACAAGTAAAATAGTAGGGTTTGCTGGGTATCTAGCTATGACCTTAGCTAGGTATCAAGAAATATTAACAGCAGTTAATAGTGAGTCTATTAAAGACAAAAAAATATGTGATTCGATAGGGCAAATAATAAATAAAGCTGCTTTGTATGAGGCGGAGCTTTTAACCCTATCTGAAGAGTTTCAGAAAAACATAATTGCAGAGGAATTATGTGAGGTGAATGAAAATAATTCATATGATTTTCCGGAACACCCTGATTTGATGGGAATAGAATTATTAAACAATAATTATGTAGAAGGACTTTAAAATGGCAGAAGAATTAATTGTAAACACTAATAATTTGGAAACAAATTTAATAGATATGGGATTACTAAAAACAGCAACAGAAAATTATATTTCAGAACTTACATTTGAAAAATCCAAGGGCTCATCAATAAATGGAATTATTTCAATACATGGTCAGTTAAAAAGGATGCAAACAGTGCTTACAGATTTGTATGCAAATACAGAGAAAGCTCTAATGTTAACAAAGAAAGAATTTAACGATGTAGATAATTATATTGGAAATTATTTTAAGGAATTAGGCAAATGAACATGAATTATGTGAGACGCGTAGCATTAATATTGTTAACTATAGGGATATTTAATCTCTTTACAGGTTGTGGGTTAATAGACGATATCTCCTGGAAACTGCACGAGCGTGCCATACGACTAGCTGAATATGCTGAAAATGATGAAGTGGAGAGAATGATTAGCGAGACAACTGAATTAAATGAAAGACAGAAATATATAATGGCCATGGAAATTGGTAGGACAGAGTATAGCGAGCTGAAAGATGATCAGAAAGAAGCGGCTATAAAAATAGAGATGCTATATGAATATTTAGAAGAAAAATATCCTGATAAGGAATTTGAGTATGTAAATTTTGTATTAGAATCTCTCAGTTCACATCTTATAGTAAAAGAAACTTCAGATAAAAAACATAGATCAGTTGGGGCCACATTAAGATGGGATAATAAAACAAAATCATATATATATTTGGATAATTATTATTTAAAAGTTACGGCTTCAGATGAATATGAAAAATTGATAGAAAAACATTTGAAGGAATACAATCCAAATGCAAATTTTTTCCTAGATATAGAAGTGAAGTATGTAGATGATGAAAATCAAAAGGTAACTATAAAGAATGCTGGAGGATGCATAACAATAATTGTTGAAGATATGTTTGAGTCTGAAGAGGAAGCAAAACACTACATAGAAGGATTTGCTGACTGGTTAAGAAAAAATAATAATTACGAAGGTGGATTATTGAGATTAATTGTTTTGGATGGGAAAACATTTGAAGCAGTTAGAGGCTCAAATTCAATTACTAGTTTTATTTTTGATGTTGAAATTACGTATGATATTTTTTGTGAGATCACAAGCGATAACGAGTTAAGGTTTTGGTGAAAACTATGGAATATACAGATAAGCAAATGATGCTTTTAGAACAAATAACATATTTAAATGATGATGTGTATAAAAATATAAAAAATGTTCAAGAATCTAAGGATAATGGGAAAAGTTCTGAGTTAAAAATTGAAAATTTATCTGATACAAGGAAGATGACATCAGTTGAACAGCTGGTTAAGAGTTTTACTGATAAGGATATAGAAGCTCTGGAAACAATTGGTAATAATCCAATACTAACTGAAGATGGAAAAAGTACATATATGTCAGGTGCTGAATGGGCTGCTGTTATTAAGGCGATTAAGTCAGATAGCAGTTTAATGAACTTACAAATATCAAATACAACATCGATAGATAAGGAAAATGATGGATATAACATTGATGCGATGACCTTTTATGAAAAAGGGGATTCTAACAATGCAATTGTTTGCTTCAGAGGTACTTTAAATGGAGAAGAATGGGAAGATAATGCTGAGTATTTAGAGCTAGCTAGCACAGATAGAAACCAATCAGCCTTGCTTTATGTGGATAGTTTACCCTTTAAGAATGTAAGTGTAGTAGGGCATTCAAAAGGGGGCAACAAAGCTGCATACACATACTATAATTCAGATAAAGTGAAGTATTGTCTTGCAATGGATGCACCTGGATTTCCACCAGAGTTTTATAAGGAAAATGCTGCAATAATATCTAGCAAAAAAGGTAAAATACAAAGCTATGTCTTAGAAAGTGATTTTGTAAATATTTTAATGCTTCCAATCCCAGGAGCTGAATATCATTATTGTAAAGGCTATGGTTTAGATGGCTTTTTTGAAAATCACAGTCCAAATAGTTATTTTAAGGTTTTATATGATAGTGAGAATCGGGTTAGCGGATTATCAGGAATGACTGAGGTCGATACCAATACCGGTGCTATGAAGTTATTGCATGACTTTACCGCGTTTGTGGCAATTGAAATGCCGTATGGGGAAAGAATTAAGGTGGCGGATTATCTTGGGGATTTCCTAAAAATGGCTCTTGGTGATAATAAATATACTAAGAAGGACCTAGTAAAAAAACTTCTTGGTGAACCAAGAACCTTAGCAAAAATATGTGCATATTGGAAAAAATATTGTGATGTATACGATATTGGAACTCCTGAGATAACTAATCTTATTTCATCTATTGCATTTAACAATGAACCTATTAAGGCTGGTGTGTCAACTGTTGGAATAGGATACGCGATTGGGGAAACAAGTGCAAGGCATCCTGTACTTGTTTCATCCCTTATTCCAGTATTGCTTTTAGTTTTTTTTACACAGAATGATAATGCAGAATTAAAAGATTTAATCGATTATTTAAATGAAAAATGGAAATCTGGTGAACTAAAGGATTTAGAGCAGTTCATTAATGATGAACTAGCTGAATTAGGTGGGATAAAAAAAAGAGAATCTTTAGATTATTCTTCATACTCATTTAGAAAATATAATTATACAAAAGCTGCTTATGATGCAATTCTTTTGGCAATTAAAGAGTTTGAAAATATAGAATACGATAATACAACAATCTGGACTAATTATAGCGAAGAGGAATGGTTTGAAGATATTTCGGGTACTGAGGTTCAGGTGTCACTGAATACATTTATAAACCAGGTTTCAAAAGTTAACAAGAAGTGTAAGAAAGAGTTCAAAGATGTGTTTAATAAGCAATGGCAAATTGATGATAACTATTACAATAAAATGACTGATTTTATGGGAAGAATGAATTCATGTATTAATAAGCTTCAAAATCTACGAGATAGAATGGAATTCAATGTTTCGGATCAGCTTTTTCTTTAATTAAGAAGCATTTTATTTTAATTGTAAAGTCGAAGAAGGAAAACTGTATTTTGGTGATGAACATGAATTATGTGAGACGCGTAGCATTAATATTGTTAACTATAGGGATAATTAATCTCTTTACAGGTTGTGGGTTAATAGACGATATCTCCTGGAAACTGCACGAGCGTGCCATACGACTAGCTGAATATGCTGAAAATGATGAAGTGGAGAGAATGATTAGCGAGACAACTGAATTAAATGAAAGACAGAAATATATAATGGCCATGGAAATTGGTAGGACAGAGTATAGCGAGCTGAAAGATGATCAGAAAGAAGCGGCTATAAAAATAGAGATGCTATATGAATATTTAGAAGAAAAATATCCTGATAAGGAATTTGAGTATGTAAATTTTGTATTAGAATCTCTCAGTTCACATCTTATAGTAAAAGAAACTTCAGATAAAAAACATAGATCAGTTGGGGCCACATTAAGATGGGATAATAAAACAAAATCATATATATATTTGGATAATTATTATTTAAAAGTTACGGCTTCAGATGAATATGAAAAATTGATAGAAAAACATTTGAAGGAATACAATCCAAATGCAGATTTTTTCCTTGATGTAGAAGTCCATAGTGTTGATGCTGAAAACCAAACTGTAAATATAGAAAATACTGGGGGAAGTATAACTATAGTTATTGAAAACGTCTTTGAAGATGAGGCTGAAGGTAGAGAATACGTTGCCGATTTTGTTGATTGGCTGCTGGAAAATAATGCCAAATATGGGGCAATGATTAAATTTATAGCTTTAAACAAAGAAGATTTTGAAATGGCAACATATTCAAATTACTTAAGGTGTTTTTATTTTGAAAATAAAGAGGCATTTTATTTTAATTGTAAAATCGAAGAAGGAAAACCGTATTTTTGGTGATGAACATGAATTATAGTGCAATATAGTAAAACGATTTTTGTAGTGTAGTCCAAGTTTATTTATGGTAGGTGAATGATTTGTTAGAAATATCAATGATTGTATTTGGAGAATTACTTGTTTTGTTTGTGTTAGTTGTTTTTGAGGTATTACCAGGAAACAATTATAAAAAGCATATACATCAAATTCAACTAGTTATCTCAATGATAGGAACCGCAATAGTGGTAATAGATATCCTAGTTATGTATTTTAATCCACAGTTAGTTTGGGCTACAAACGATTTAATGGATATTGAAGCCTTTAAATATATATTGTTTATCCATGTAATAATATTAGCCTCAAGTGCATATAAATATAGAAGCATAATTAAAAACGGAAACAGTAATGTAGAATTCACATTAAAAAAAGAAGAATATACGTTAAGTGATGAGTTTGATTTTTCATTTGGTAATTTTTCCATACCTAATATTAAAAGGGCGGCAATATGTAATGACTTTATAATCATATTCGGTGGAAGAGCGCCAACTCGAGAAGTTGATGCTAAGTATATATGTAGAAAAATAGGTGAAAAACAATATGAATGTCTTTCGTTTGAAGTTTTAGATGAAAAGACTATTGGGGATATATTGTCACAAATAGGCACGGTTAGCTTAGTTATTATTTTTAGCATACTTCCTATTTTATTTGTAGGATATGGACATAAATGGAGCAACCCTGATATACGTACCTTTATTGGAAATATCAATACACACCTGTTTCTAGTAGGCTTTGGTTTGATTACTATAAAGCTATTTAAGTCAGTCAATGGTATTACAAAATATATATTTTTATTGTTTGGTTTTATGGTTATCGTGGTGAGCATATTGAGTATATTTGTTTAAGAATGATGGACTTATTTTAGGGGCGTGAGTCAATATCTGTCCAACATACAATTAAATTTTGTGAAAAAACAGCAAACTGGTTATTATTTCACAATTTTGTTAAATGTAGTTAGTAATATGTGGAATATAAGGGATAATGTCGGATTAGGCTTTTATTTGGAATAATAGTTGGATGAACAGTAAATAAAACTGTTTTGATAAAAGGAGATTTAAAAATGAAAGTAGTAAAAAAAATAGTTGCATTGGTACTAACCATAGGAATGTTTTTACCTGTAAGCATAGTTTGTACTGCAGCTTCAAATTCAAATCCAGCAGTACCAAGTGATGCCAGTGAAGGTATTGTGCAGGTAAACACAGTAGCTGTTGATGCAGATGGCAAGAAGTATGTTGTGTATGGCGGCGCTGGATTCTTGGTTGGAGATACTGAGGGCTCAGAGTACGTTATTACATGCAATCATGTGGTAAACCCTGACGGCGATATAAAGAGTGAAGCTTTGGATTTCTATGGATTAAATAGTGGTGATGCAGGCGAAATTACTTATTCAACAGAAGTCGTGGTTGAAGGAGATGTTGTCCTTAATGCAAATATACTTACTAATAGTGAAGATATGGACATGGCAGTGCTTTCATTACCTCAGCCTATTTATACCAGAGTGCCATTACCTATTTTGACATCAGACACATATGAGGTGGCAGATGTGCCTTATAAGGCAGGAGATAAAGTATATTCATACGGCTATCCTGCTGAAATAACTTATGAATCTGAGACTCAGTATTATTCAACTAAAGATATTAAATCAGCTCAAGGTGAAATAGTTGATTTGATTATGTTTGAAGGAATTCAGATGATAGAAAACAATGTTAATGCAGATTTTAGCGTCTATGGCGGTCCATTGGTGGACGAGAATGGATTTGTTATAGGACTGAATTTACCAGTTACAGATGGAAATAATTGGTGTGCACTCGATTCTACAAAGATAACAAAGGTACTGGATGGTCTTGGAGTAGGCTATGCAAAGGTTCAGGCAGTTCCTAAAGAGGAAAAGAAGTCTGCTAGTGAGGATGGTGATTCAAAAGGTACACCAGTTCAGACTGAGACAAAGGAACCTATTGAAAATGGTAATTCTACAAAAACAGATTTTTCTGAGTCAATAATTATGATAGTGGCATTAGCTGCAGTTTTTGTTGTGGCAGTTGTTGTATTAACTATCGTAATGTTACTTTTAAACAAGAAGCGTAAAGCAACTTCTGCTGTAGAGAAACAATCAAAATATCAGGGCCCAAGCTATGATATGCTTGGCACTCAGACTGTTGTGGCAGGTGCAGCAGCTAAAACAGTACCGGATTTTGCCTCATCTCAGCCTGCTTTTTCAAGTGATGAGACAACAGTTCTTGGCGCAGATGCGTTGAACACAGGCAATGAAGGTGAAACTGAGTTGCTGAGTGAGGATATGGCACAAGAAGAAATCAAGCTTGGAAGTTTATTTAGAAAAAGAACTTCTGAGACTATCGAGATTACAAAATCAGATTTTGTGATTGGTAAAGATAAATATAATGCTGATTATTGCATTGACAATAATAAGGCTATTAGTAGACAGCACGCAATTATTACCGCAGGAAGAAACGGAGCTTACATCAAGGATTGTGATTCTACAAATGGCACATGGATAAATGGAACTAAACTTGAAAGTGGTCGTTTAGTATTACTAAATAATGGCGATATTATCAAGTTATCAAATGAAGAATTCGAGTACCAAATATAGTTATGTTATTTACAATTGATGCCTATTCGGATATAGGAATAAGAAAAAAAGTAAATCAAGATTCATTAATAATCAAGCAGGCACGGACCAGTTCAATGGGCCGTGTCTGCTTTGCTTGTTTGTGTGATGGTATGGGAGGATTGTCACAGGGGGAAATCGCCAGTGCGTCCTTTGTTAATAGAATGGGAAAATGGTTTGAAAATGAATTTCCTCATTTAATAATGCCTTCAGAGGTGACAGAGGATTTGTCAAAGCCATCTACATTCACAAATGGACAGCAAGACGATTGTTTTCGCCAAATTGAATCCCAGTGGTCTCTTATTGCAAACCAGATGAATCAAGGCTTGAAACAATATGGAGCTGAGAACGGAATAAGACTTGGCACAACTGCAGTAGTAATTATTTTAATTGGAAATGAATATCTTGTTATGAGCGTTGGCGATTCCAGAGCTTACCAATTCAACAAGAAGAATATTAAGCAAATAACTCATGACCAGAGTTATGTTCAGCAACAGATGGATATGGGACGAATGACTCCGCAGGAAGCAGCAGTTAGCTCACAAAAAAGTGTGTTGCTACAGTGCATAGGGGCTTCAGAAAATGTATTTCCCGACTTCTTCAGAGGTACTTATGAAAAGAAAAACTATTTCCTTTTATGTTCTGACGGCTTATGGAGGCTTTTAACTCCAGAGGAAATAATCAGTATTGGGCCACAAAAGGATGGCGTAAAACGTTTAACAGAGCTTGCGTTACAGCGTGGAGAAACTGACAATATTTCAGGTTTAGTGATTGGAGCAAAATAAATGTTAGAAATTGGGTCTGTTATTGATGGTAAATACAAGATATTAAATAAAATAGGCCAAGGAGGAATGAGCATTGTTTATCTGGCGATGAATGAAAGAGCTAATAAACAGTGGGCTATCAAGGAAATCCGAAAGGATGCCATGGCAAATTCTGATATCACTATGCAAAGCTTGCGAAATGAAATAGAAATGCTTAAAAATCTTTCACATCCAAATTTACCAAGCATAGTGGATATTATCGATTATGAGGATACCATTCTTATAGTTATGGATTACGTAGAGGGGAACACCCTAAGCAAGGCTGTAAATGAATTTGGCGCTCAACCACAAGAGTATGTTATAGAGTGGGCAAAGCAGCTTTGTAATGTGCTTGGCTACCTACATTCTCAGATTCCACCTATTATTTATAGAGATTTAAAACCTGGAAATATTATGCTAAAACCTGATGGCACAATAGTTCTTATCGATTTTGGTACAGCAAGACAGTATAAGGTGGAAAACACAGAGGATACTACATGCTTGGGAACTCGAGGATATGCTGCACCAGAGCAGTTCGGAGGTCATGGACAGACTGATGCTCGAACAGATATATATTGTCTTGGAACTACCATGTACCATCTTGTTACAGGTAAAAATCCTAGTGAGCCACCGTATGAAATATATCCTATTCGCTATTGGAACGGTGGATTATCCCAAGGATTAGAACAAATTATTCTCAAATGTACACAGTTAGACCCAGCTAGAAGGTACCAGAGTTGTGCTCAGGTTTTATATGATTTAGAGCATTATTATGAGTTGGATAATTCATATAGAAATAAGGAAAAGGCCAAGATGATTACCTTTGGTATAACATTGTTCTTGGCAATTATATGTGGGTTAGGTGCTTACTTAGCTCATAGTCACTCTACGACATTTCAGGCTGAAAGTTATGAGGAAATGTTGGAAAAAAGTGGTACCTACGAGACTATAGATGAAATGAAAAAAGCATATAAGGAAGCAGTCTCAGTGGATCCAACAAAAGCTGAGGCATATATTGACCTGCTGGACAAAATCTATTTGTCGGATGAAGTCTTTTCAGAGGACGAAGCGCTAGAGCTTAGAGAATTGTTGATTCAGACAAAAGGCAAATCTACATATGAAGAGTTGTTGAACAAGAATAAAGAGGGGTATTGTCTTTTTGCTTATCGTCTTGGACTTGCATATTTTTACAGTTATGAAGGAGAGGGAAACAAACAGCAGTCTGCATATTGGCTTAATAAAGCAGCAGAGGGCGATTTGGGTGAAAATCGAAATGCCAGAGCAAAGCGACTTGGGGCCATTGCTTCTTATTACGTGAATTTAGGATCTATTGACAAAACCGGCGATAGTCAGATTGACTATGCCCAATATTGGAATGATTTAGTAGCTGTTTGTAAAGGCGATATTGCAAAGGAAGATAATGCTAACACAGCACTTGTTATTTACAAGGAAATGACATCTCAGATTTATAGTAATTTACAGAATTTTGCTAAGGCGGGAGTTTCATATTCAGATATGGAGCTTCAGCTTATCAATATCGAACAGCACGTACGCGATGATATAAATGGAACTGAGGCCGAGGATTCGGAGCTTGTTCAGGAATTGGAAAAAGATCTTGAGAACAATATAGAAAAAGCTCGTCAGGCAATAATGGTAGCTGAGTAAATATAAGGAAGTAATAATATGTTTAATTCAAATGCAACAACTATAAATGAGCAAATGTCATTTTACTCAACGCTGTCAATCGTGTTAATGGCCATCGCCATAGTTTTACTCGTGGCAGCTATAGTAATGTGGTTTATTTTTAAAATTCCACATTCTTTTAGAGTGCTTACAGGTGCAGGCGTTGAAAAGGAAATTAGACAATTGTCTTCTGCCACTAAATCAGGTGCCGGATATATTGATAATGGTAAAAATAAGGCTGTTATATCATGGAACACATCTACTAACCTAAATACAAAAACACAAGATGATGAAACAGAATTATTAATTAATAATAGCCAATATACTATGAATAACCTGGTGGATAATGAAGCAACCATGGTTCTTGACCAGG
Source organism: uncultured Pseudobutyrivibrio sp. (assembly GCA_946403965.1). Lineage (GTDB taxonomy): Bacteria > Bacillota > Clostridia > Lachnospirales > Lachnospiraceae > Pseudobutyrivibrio. The sequence goes on from CAMJBT010000011.1 coordinate 16,495, forward strand.
GAGCTCCTTTAGAGTCAAACATGGCATTTGACAGTCAGAACTTTGATCCTGAGGCAACCATGGTTTTGGATGATTTGAATTTTGATCCCGAGGCAACCACTGTACTTGATGGAAACCAAAAGCCAGATGGTTTTGAAATAGAAGAAGAGATTATTATTACTGGCAACAATATAAAGAGGAATTAGTTATGTATAAGAAAGCATATGCTGTTTTTTTGATATTTATCCTTGTAATAGGTATTGGTGTTAATCTTAATACCTTTGTTTCTATTGCATCGGATGATACAGATGTGATTGAAACTGCGAAAAATGGCGTAGTTCAGATTAATTGTGTATACAAGGATAGTGATGGAATTAGTCATATCTTTAAAGGTGCATCAGGCATTTTAATTGGTGATTCTGAAAAGGAAGAGTATGTTATTACTTCATTGCAGAGAATGAATCCTGAGGTGGAGGAAAAGAATGCTTTTCTTTCATCGGTTGGAGTTGGCGCTGATGAAAGAGAGCGGGCACAGCTTGAATATGAGGTTGTGATTGAGAATGATATCACAGCGGCAGCATCACTAGTTAGCAGTAGTGATGATTTGGATATGGCTGTGTTTAAGCTGTCTCAAGTGCTTTTCAATAGAACACCAATGAAGTTTATTTATTCCAAGGATGGTGATCCAAACGCCTATAATGCTGTAGATACAGCATATGCTTTGGGATTCCCAAGTCCAATAGATTACGAATCTGAGACAATATACTATTCAAACGATAGAGTGAATAAGATAGCAGGTCAGCTTAGTAATGTAATAACAGAAGGAGATATTCAGTTCTTAGAGCACAAGGCCGAAATAGGGGAAAATAACGTAGGAGGTCCACTTATTACTGCTGATGGCGAAGTGATAGGTATGAACGCCCTTCGTACAGACGGAAACTATTATTATGCTGTTAGTTCAAACACCATAGTTAAGGTGTTAAATGGTATGGGAATAGCCTTTGATGGTGTGTCTTTTGAAGATAAAGCAGCCAGTGCAAAGGCAGCAGAAGAGGAAGAGAATAAGAAAAATAAAGAAGATAAAAAGAAGGTTGTGGAGGTTCATACTGAAACTCCAAAGTGGGTTCTTCCTGTTATTATCGCTTTTGCAGTATTGCTTGTTGCAGCTATTACAGCTGTGATTATTTTGCTAGTTAAAAATCTGAAAATGAAAGATGCAAATAGTAATAATGATAATTTAGGCTCATCAGCTCAATCCACAATACCTTATCAATTTCAGCCGTCTGTTCCAGCAGGTGTATCAGGTGAACTTGGCTCTGATACCACAGTATTAGGAGCAGTCAGTGCACCAGTAAACTCACAAATGGGCATGAATATGGCAGCTCCTTCAGGTCAATTAAATGGTGGAAATTTACTTCGTAAGAAGAACAATGAAACTATTGCAATTCTGAAGAATACATTCTGCCTTGGCAAAGATGATTTACATTGTGATTATTGTATTCGTGATAACAACACTATCAGCAGACAGCATGCTATTATCACAGTGACTGGTAATGCTGCATTTATATCAGATAATCAATCCAAAAACGGCACTTTTTTGAATGGTGTAATGCTTGTGGCAGGCCAACCTCAGGAACTTAGAGATGGAGATGTGATTCGCCTATCCAATGAGGAGTTCGTATATACGAAGTAAAAGGAAATGCCTTACAGAATATCAAAAATGATGTTTTTTACAAGAGGTGCCTATGAAATATAAGATTACAATATTCAATAGTAAAGTATACAAAGAGGTAACTGTAGAGGATTCTTTTGAAGGCTTGCTGATTGGTACTAGTAGAAACTGCCAGGTGCAATTCCTTACAGAGGATTTTGGTAGAGAATTCATTATTCGCCTAAAGAATAATCAAGGGTCTGTGATAGTTTCAGCTGATTCAGGAATTTATTTTGCTGCTAATGGAACGGAAGCGGCGTCATTTGAAGTGCGAGTTGGCGGTGAAATAGTTGCATATGATGAATTGACAAAACAGGAGCTTATTAGTATCCAATTTGATGCTGATTTTACTACAGCTCAGGATAACTATAACTATGTAATTAATATTTCAGGATTAAATACAATCTCCATAGGTGGGGCAGGAAATGCCACTATACGTTTCTTTGATAGAGAACTGAAAGATGGTGTAGTGAATCTCTTCCGGGCAAGTGGTGGATTTCAGATAGATGATAGTCAGCTTACATATGGCACTACTATCAATGGAACTTTACACAAAGATAGAAATGAACTTTTTAAATCTAAGGACTTTTTAGGAATCTATGGACACCTATTTTATTTAGACGGAGAAATGCTTTATGCCTCTGACACTTTGGGAATAGCCACAAGTCTTCCAAATCAGTTGATTGAGGCGAAGAATATTCATTTCCAATATCCCAAATATACAAGAAGTGTTCGGCAACACTATAAGGTACCAAATGAAAAAATAGATGTATTGCCTCCAAAGTCAAAGCAAAACCAAGATCATAAGAATCTGTTTATGATTCTATTACCAACAGTTATGATGCTTTGTGTCATGGTTGGTCTCAGAGGTTTGATGATGGGCAGCAATATTGCCTATGTTCTAATGTTTGCAGCTTCTGGTGTTATAAGTGGTGTCTTGGCAGTAATTAATTATTTCCAGGATAAAAAGAAGAGGGCTGAGAAAGAGGAACAGAGGATTGCATACTACAACAGCTACATTCAAAGCAAAGAGAATGAAATCGTAGAATCCAGGGCCGATGAAAAGACTATTCAGTTACGCATGAATCGCTCTGTTGAAGATACAATGAATTCAATTCAACATTTTGATGGAAATCTATTTTCTCATTCAAAGGATGAGGAGGATTTTTTGGATGTTTGGATTGGAACAGGACTTGTAAAGTCGGAGCTTCAGGTAGGCTTCAAACCACAGGAGTATATTGATATTGATGATTCGATGATGGATATTCCAAAACAGATTCATGACAAATATCAATATATTGATAATATGCCAGTTGTACTTCATCTCAGGGATGCGAATGCTGTTGGTTTTGTTGCAGACAGAACAAAGCTTTATCAGCTGATGAAGAACATGATAGTAACAATAGCCGGTGAATATTTTTACAAGGAAGTAAAGATGTTTTTAATCCTTGGTGAAAATGATGTTCCGGATTTTTCATGGGCTCGCTGGTTCAAAAATATGTCTGCAAACAATGGCGGCATGCGATATTTCATGTATGACGATGAGAGTGCAAAACAGGCATTGGAATTTTTGTACAATGAGCTTTCAGCTCGAGAGCAGTTAAAGCCACAGATAATAAAAGAATTGCCTTTCTATGTTGTGTTTGTATATCGTTCAGAAAAGATAAGCAGACATCCAGTTATGGATTATGTTGAAAAGGCTGCAAGCCTTGGATTTGTTTTTCTATTCTGGGAAGAGCAGACAGAGCTTTTGAATATGTTTTGTTCAAAGCTTGTCTTTTTGGAAAGCAATACCTACAACGGATATATTCAGGATGCAGAGGATGGAAAGCAGATTCAGCCATTTGTCTATCCACATACAAGCAGAGCAGAGGTGCAGCAGCTTGCTCTTCGCTTGGGGTGCGTCTATATAGATGAAATGAGTTTGGAGGAAACGCTCACAAAGAATATTACCTTGTATGAGCTCCTTGGAATAATGAATGCCTATGACCTTAATCTCAGTGAACGTTGGGGTAATTCAAAAATATACAAGAGTATGGCGGCTCCACTCGGCGTTAAAAGTAATGGCGAGACAGTTTATTTGGATATTCATGAGAAATATATGGGACCTCACGGTCTTGTGGCAGGTACTACTGGTTCCGGAAAATCAGAGATAATCCAGTCCTATATTCTATCAATGGCAACATTGTTCCATCCGTACGAAGTGGGATTTGTAATTATCGATTTTAAGGGTGGTGGTATGGCAAATCAATTTGAAAATTTGCCACATCTTACTGGAACAATTACAAATATTGATGGTAAACAAATTGATCGTTCGCTTCGCTCTATCAAAGCGGAACTATTGAGGCGTCAATCTTTATTTTCAGAAGCCAAGGTAAACAAAATAGATGATTATATAAGCTTATATAAAGAAGGTCAGGTACAAACACCACTTCCACATTTGATTCTTGTGGTGGACGAATTTGCAGAACTAAAGAGTGAACAACCAGAGTTTATGAAAGAATTGATTTCTGCTGCCAGAATAGGTCGAAGCCTTGGTGTTCATTTGATTCTTGCAACTCAAAAACCAGCTGGAGTTGTTAATGATCAGATTTGGTCAAACTCAAAATTCAAATTGTGTCTGAAGGTGCAGGATAAATCAGATAGTAACGAAGTGATCAAATCCCCACTTGCTGCTGAGATTAGAGAGCCTGGCCGAGCTTATTTACAGGTTGGAAACAACGAGATTTTTGAGTTGTTTCAGTCTGCATATTCAGGTGCGCCAGCAGTTATTAGCAGCACTGAAAATAAACGTAAATACGAAATCGATGTAGTGGATTTAGCTGGTCGAAGAAGTGTCCTTTACAAACAAAAAGGTGAAAAGGTAAAGGGAGACCAGAATCAGTTAGAGGCTATTGTAGCTAGAATCAATGAGTATTGTGAAGAGAATCATATAGAAAAGCTACAGGAAATATGTTTGCCACCACTAGCAGAAGTAATCGATTTCCCAATGGATTCCAAGCTTAAGTATGAGGAAAATGATATTATTGCGGAAATTGGTGTGTATGACGATCCAGACAGCCAGACTCAGGGAATGCACGCAATAAATCTTACAAAAGAAAATGTCATGGTGATTGGCTCGTCTCAATCTGGAAAGACGAATCTGCTTCAGACAATAATAAGAAGTGTTACCACAAAGTATGATCCTTCCAAAGTTACTATTTATGCAATCGACTTTGCATCAATGGTATTAAAGAATTTCGAAGGACTGAATCATGTGGGAGGAGTGGTCACTTCATCAGAGGATGAGAAGCTAAAGAATCTGTTTAAATTGCTTTACTCAGAAATTGAATCACGAAAGAAGAAGCTTCTTAAAGTGGGTGTTAGCTCATTTGCTGCATATAGAGAGGCTGGAATGACAAATCTACCGCAGGTTCTCCTGTTGGTTGATAATCTTACAGCACTTAGAGAAATGTATTTTACAGAAAATGATGATTTGCTTGGTATATGTCGAGAAGGCCTTACAGTTGGTATAACTGTAATAATTGCAAACACTCAGACTGCCGGAATGGGATATAAATATCTCAGTAACTTCTCTTGTCGCATTGCTATGTTTTGCAATGATACAAATGAATATGGAACTCTTTTTGAACATTGTAGAGAACGAATTGAGGATATTCACGGAAGGGCGCTTATTGAGATTAATAAAAATCATCTGGATTGCCAGACTTACCTGGCATTTGAAGGTGATAAGGAAATTGAAAGAGTCAATTCAATCAGAGCATTTGTGGATGAGCGAAATGCTGCAAATCCTGATATGTATGCTCGAAAGATTCCTGAAATACCAAAAGTTCTTCAGTATGATACTGTCGTTAGGGAATACAATAGCTACACCACCAAGAAGTTTGAACTTGTTGTGGGCCTGAACTATGCAAATGTAGAGCCTTATGTAATTAATGTAGGTGCAATGGGGGCCATTGGTGTTGTAGGCAGAACTGGTAATGGCAGACACAATTTTATCAGATACACTGTAAATATGTTAGAGCAGATGTATCCTGACATGACAGAGGTACACATAATTGATGGAATCGATAGAAGTTTGGGCGTGCTTAAGGATAGACCAAATGTAGTGACCTATTCGTTGACGGAGGATGCCGCAGTTGACTTGATATCAAAGGCAGAAATAATTCTTAAAGCCAGATACGAGGCCCTTACTAATGGAGAGGATTCAGTGCTTGAACAGGCTAAATTGATTCTTCTAGTATTAAATACAGTTGATGCAGTGAATGCTATTACAGCCAACCCGGCAGCGCTTGCGTCCTACAAAAATATAATTGGCAAATACAAAAATATGAAAGTAGGAATTATTATAGGTGGAATAGAAAATGAGGCTATTCCATACAATGCTTCAGAAATTCTCAAGAAGCTGAAAGAACAGAAGCATTTCATGCATTTTGATGATTTGGGCACATTTAAAGTGGCGGAAGTACCGATGACAGCAGTACGTGCGTTTAAGAAGAAGGTTGAATTGGGGGATGCATATTATCTGAAGGATAATTTGATTGTGAAGCTAAAAACTCCATTAAATAAAGAAATTTAAATTACTGGGAGTTGGGCAAATTGCAGATGCAGCATTTTCTTCAGAGGCAATGCCAACGTAATCAGTGGTGATCCAGAGGCAAATAAGGGTGAAGGAAAACTTATTGCTGGTGGAAAAAATCCATATTTAGAGTCATCTGATTGGGGATGGCAGATTGATCCACAGGGTCTCAGATATGTGCTTAATGAGATATATGATAGATACAGAATTCCACTTATGGTTGTTGAGAATGGACTTGGTGCTCGTGACGAAATTGAAGCTGATGGTTCTATCAATGATGATTATAGAATTGATTATCTCAGAAAGCATATTGCCGAGATGAAAAAGGCTGTAGAAGATGGCACTGGCACATTAGCTCGTAGAAAAAAGAAATCATTTGACTGGTACAAGAGAGTTATTGAGTCAAATGGCGAAAATTTAGATTAATATTGAGGACGATTCTTTTTCATTTACATTACGATATAAATGTACTATTATTTCCTAGTGGTCCCATCAATGGGAAAAGATGATTAAGTGGTTTTTGCCTTGGATATATAGTCGCAAGCCAAAACCTTACTTGGAGATATATATGAATAAGAAACAATTTTCATCAGTCCAATTGATACCTTTAAGCTTTCTCACTGCAATTGTAGTGGGAGGGCTTATTTTAATGCTTCCGATTTCATCAGCCACCGGCCAGTGGATAAATCCACTTGTGGCCCTGTTTACCGCAGCCACATCCACTTGTGTTACAGGGCTTGTAGTGGTTGATACTTACAGTTATTTCAGTTTGTTTGGGCATATAGTTATCATGATTCTTATCCAAATAGGAGGACTCGGAATCATTACCTTCATTTCTATGATAATGCTTATCACCCAAAAGAAATTTTCCTTAGGGGATAGAAAAATGCTGCAGGATTCATTGAATCTAAATACTGATGTTGGTATCCTCAGAATTTTAATCAGAATATCAAAGGATGTATTAAAGGTCGAATTTGTTGGAGCGATTCTTTATTCTATTGTTTTCATACCAGAGTTTGGTGTGGCAAAGGGAATTTGGTTTTCGGTATTCCACTCTATATCTGCCTTCTGTAATGCAGGAATAGATATTATCGGAGATAACAGCTTGATTAATTACAAATCCAACCCAATCGTTATGATCACCACCATGCTTCTTATTATCTTAGGAGGTCTTGGATATGTAGTTTGGTTTGATATGTCAGAAAAACTAAAGGCTGGAATCAGGAAGGGCTTTACACCGGTTCAGATATTTAAAAGATTTAATGAGCACACCAAATTAGTAGTTACTGTCACAGCAGGTTTGATTGTATCGGGAGCCATGTTTTTCTTTTTGGCAGAGTATAATAACCCTGGCACCCTTGGAAGATTAAGCTTATTTGATAAGGTTACCAACAGCTTTTTTGAGTCTGTTACACTTCGAACTGCCGGATTTTGCACATTTCCACAGGAAAATATGACAGATTTCTCATGTGTTATGTCATATATATTGATGTTTATTGGTGGATCACCAATAGGAACAGCCGGTGGTGTAAAGACTGTTACCATCTTTTTGGCATTATTGAATGTAATTTCATATATTGACGATGATGACCAAAGCATCATTTTTAACAGACGTGTTACAGAGGAAAATATGAGAAAAGCTACTGTTATTGTTTCGGTTGCAGCCTTTACAATCGTAGTATTGACACTTGTTTTAATAGTCACAAATCCAATTAATATACAAGACGGTCTATATGAGATTATCAGTGCTTCAGCCACTGTTGGTTTGACAAGAGGCCTCACACCAAACTTAAACAGTATTGGTAAAATAATCATAATAATTGCCATGTATTTAGGCAGAATCGGACCAATTTCTTTGGCAATTTTCTTTGCAGGTAGAGGTCATCACAAGAGTAAATGTAGATATACAGAGGGTGATTTCTTTGTTGGATAAAGTTTTACAATTTAAGGAGTTAAAATGAAAAAGACAATAGCAGTTTTGGGACTTGGAAAATACGGTATAAGCCTTGCAAAAAGCATGTATGAAATGGGCGCAGATGTTTTGGTAGTAGATAATGATCCTGACAAGCTGAAGGATATGGATGGTTATTGTACAGCTGCCGTATGTGCGGACCTTACAAACGAGGATGAAGTAGAGATGCTTGGCTTGAAAAATATGGATATTGTGGCTGTTGCCATGGCTGGTAATCTTTCAGCAAGCATCATGTCAGTTGCAGTGGCAAAGGAGCTAAAGGTGCCACTTATTGTAGCAAAAAGTTCTTCCGATAGAATGACTTCTATCTTAAAAAAGATTGGTGCCGATAAAGTTATTGTGCCTGAGGAGTACGGCGGAGAGCAGTCTGCCAGAATCCTTGCATCAGACACATTCCTTGATTACTTCAAGGTAGATGAAAATCTCTGTATGGTAGAGATGCTTCCATTGCCAAAATGGGTTGGTAAAAATATGGTGGAGCTTAATCTTCGAAAGAACTACAAGATCAATGTCATTGCATATATGAATCATGAGACAGGACATTGGAAAATCTTAGATCCAACAGAGCCACTTGAAGAGGACAACGAGCTTCTGATTGTTTTGGAAAGAGATCAGTTACATCGTATAAATAGATAGTACGTTTGAACATAAATATTCTGGTTGTGTCTAAATTAATGGCATCCCTGTTGGGGGATGCCACAACTTTACCTAACTGATAATTGGGTTATTTTCCTTAAATTTCATCATCATCTCGTTAGTAAGGCTATACTCTAGAGGCTGCAGTTCAATCTCATCACGCTTTACCCATTGTGCGTATTTCAGTTCAGTTTCATCCATTCTGATTTTATCATCACCATCCACATCACAATAGAATCCAAGTAGAATATCGCTGGCAATACCCCATGGCTGTGATTTGTAGTAAGTTATATTTTTTACCTTAAGACCAGTTTCCTCCATTACTTCTCTGGCTACTGTTTCTTCTACAGTTTCTCCTATCTCTGTGAAGCCAGCAACCAGAGCATTGTGGCCGAAACCAGTGCGATATTTTGTTAGAAGCAGTGAGTCTTTATTCCTAACTCCAACAATAACAGCAGGGTTTATACGTGGGTATCTCACATTGCCACAATTAGGACAGACCAAAGCTCGTTCTGTTTTTGAGAGGTCATTTTTGTTCCCGCATTTACCACAGAATCTGTTTGCCTCATACCATTCAATCAGCTGAATAGCTGTGTAGCTGGCGAAAACATAATGTTTTGGATTTAGGTAATACTCTCTAAGCTGCTTCATAGTGAAGAAATCATATGTTGAAGTGAGCTGGTTGATGGACAAATCAACATCTAATGCGTAGAAAAATTCCTCACCAGATACATCGAAAAGATAGATTGTCTTAATATCTTTATCTTTAAAATTCTTAAATCTAGGAAATGAAATTTCACATTTATCTTTATCAATTTTCAAAAGAAGTTTACCGTTGTCATGAATCACTATCAAAGAATCATCCTTTGGCACAGCTTCTGTTTTGTAGCTGTTATTAAGTTTTTTTGGATAAATATCCTGAATCATATAGCCCTCCCAATTAAATTTTATTCAACTAATTATGAACCGTGATAATAGAAAGGTCAAGGAGTCCATAAATTCCCTTAAATTAGTTTGAGTCAATTTTTTCGTACATTTTTCACAAAGCTATAAAAACTTCCTTGTAATATAGGAATATATTATTGAGTATGATGAGGTGGATTATGGAAAACAGTTTGATTATAAGATTTAGAAATGTAAAGAAAAACGAGGAATTTGATATAGAAGTACCGTCAGATATTACTGCTAATGACTTGATATATGGCTTGAAGAAGAGCTTCAATCTGGACATAAACATGGATGACCCAAAGCAATGCTACTTACGAGCTGAAAATCCAATTGCTCTTATAAAGGGGGAGGTACAGTTGGAACGTCTTGGACTTAGAGATGGTTCTGTTATTTTTTACGAGAGGTAGTTTGTATTGATAAATGGGGGTGAAAGTGTGAAGAAAACACTGGTCATTGTTGTGGACCTTCTAATAATGATGTTGATACTTTTCTTCATTGTTCAGTATGCCAATACAAAAATGCGGGAAAGCAATGATAGTGTTATAGAAGCTTTTGAGAAAATGACTGTCAGTGCTGAGCAGATTGTTACCAATTATATTGAGGATGAACAGCATCTTTGCGATATATGGTCGAATTATATTAATCGTTCTGCCGAGGCAGGAACTCCAATGACTGCAGAGGAGGCAATTTCCTACATACGAAAAGCAAAGATATCTCCAAGTATTTATGGACATTTGATTTTTCTTGATGACACGAAAAAAAGCGGTATATCTACTCATGCAGGATTAACTGATTTAAATGATTATTCCGTATCCTATAGAAATATTAATATTTTTGACGATATAGATGAAATCAGTAGAGAGGATGGTGTTATCAGCCTGACTCGAGCTTATACAAATCCACAGAATGGTGTTCAGTCAATTGCATTTATGAACTTTGTAACCATTTTGGATGAAGAAACTGGGGAACTAAAGGAAGCCTTGCTTATGCGAGTTGAACCAGTAAGTGTTCTTGAGGAGAAGCTGGTATTTTTAAATGGAGAGTATGAAAGTGTAGAGATATCTCTCATAAATAAGGATGGAGATTATCTGGTACATGGAAACTCGTTGAAGAATTCCAATTTTTTTGAATACTATAAGTCCTATAATCATGTGAATATTGATGAATATCAGGCAATGATTGACAGGGTTACCACTGAAACAGGTTCAATGAGAATGCTTAATTCTAAAGGAGAGGAATGTGTTATTTCATTTACTCCTTTGAAATCAATGAATACATGGTTCCTTCTATCATATATACCGGTTGGTGAATTGGCCAAAAATACAGTTGTGGATTGGTTACTACTTGGAATGGTGACATTAGGTTTGCTGGGATTATTGATATTCAACTATATAATTCTCATGATTTATAACAGAAAGCTGGCGGAGGCTGCCGAGGCTGCCAATCAGGCTAATGAAGCAAAATCCAATTTTTTGTCTACCATGTCCCATGATATTCGAACACCTATGAATGCGATTCTAGGCTTGAATGAGATGGTGCTAAGAGATAGTAATGAAGAAGAAATCGTGGCTTATTCAGAAAGCATCAGAACAGCAGGCAAAACACTTTTAGGACTGATTAATGATATCCTTGATTTTTCCAAGATTGAAGCAGGCAAAATGGATATTATCAATGTGGACTATAGTTTTGCATCCCTGTTGAATGATCTCGTGAACATGGTTCAGTCCAAAGCAGAGGATAAGGGACTGCAATTTATTCTTGATGTGGATTCCAATATTCCAGTGATACTAAATGGTGATGAAATACGTATTAAACAGGTTATAACCAATATTCTTTCAAATGCAGTCAAATATACAAAGGAAGGCTCTATCACCTTCAAGGCTGGATTTGAAAAAGTTGAAGATAAATCAGATTCTATAAGGCTGATTATTAGTGTCAGAGATACAGGAATTGGAATTAAGCCTGAAGATATGAATCGGTTGTTCTTGGCCTTTGAACGAATAGATGAAAACAAAAATAGAAATATTGAGGGTACTGGTCTTGGTATGAGCATAGCACAAAGCTTTCTTAATATGATGGGAAGTCATATTGATGTGGAAAGTGAATATGGCAAGGGATCCATATTCTCGTTTAAGCTTTTGCAAGGTGTTAAGGACTGGAATCCACTTGGAGATTACGAGGAAACCTACAAGAGAACGATTTCAGAAAGAAAGAAATATAAAGAGAGATTCACAGCTCCTTCAGCAAGACTGTTGGTTGTAGATGATACAAGTGTCAATCTATCTGTATTTAAAAGCTTATTGAAAAGGACAAAGGTGCAGATAGACACGGCTATAAGTGGTGATGAAGGAATTTTCCATTATAGAAATACTTGCTATGATGTTATTTTTCTAGATCACATGATGCCTGAAAAGGATGGTATTGAGACGTTAAGAGAAATGAAAGAAATTTCTGATACGCCAAATTCTGATACTCCAGTGGTATGTCTTACTGCCAATGCAATTTCAGGTATGCGAGAAATTTATATTAATGCAGGTTTTGATGATTACCTAACAAAGCCTATTGATCCAGAACGTCTTGAAGCAATGCTACTTTCTTATATTCCAAAGGATAAATTGATTCTGGTAACGGCTGACGATATTGAAGACGAATTTCAAATACCAGACTTTATTTGGAATATAGATGCACTAGATGTAAATTCCGGAATTACATACTGTGGTAGTCGGGAAGCATACATGGAAACATTGAAGAGCTACATTGATGCGGCAAAAAAGAATGCAGATGAGATAGAGAAATATTGGCATGAAAGAGACCTGAAAAACACAACTATCAAGGTACACGCATTAAAGAGTACATCCCGTGTTATTGGCGCTACTGAATTGGGAAAACTTGCAGAACGACTGGAACGAGCCTCAGAAGCAGAAGATATAAATACTCTTGAAAAAGAAATGGATAATCTTCTGAATGTGTACAGGAATTTAGCAGGTGAGCTTAACCCACTAAAAAATTCAGATTTGGGGAAGCTAAGTGGTGATAGGAATCCTATTTCCAAAGATAAAATAAGGGAAGAATATGGCAACCTTGAAAAATGTTGCGAAGCTTTTGATTATGACAGCGTGATTGAAATTGTTGAAAGTCTAAAGGAATATGATTTTCCAGAGGGGGAATCTAGAAGGTTTGAAGCTATAAAAAATGCTGTCGATAATTTTGATTACGACCTGATACCACAAATTCTAGCAGAGAAAGAGGGATAAATATGGTTAAATCAGAGATATTTGAGATGAAGCTATTAATTAAAAAGGCGATTGTAGTTGTAACTTCCGTTGGAATGCTATTAAGTGCCACCGGATGTGGACAAACCAGTACAGACACTGGAGAATTTGAACCAAAACTGTCAACTGATACTGAATGTCAGATAAGAGTGGCTGGAAGTTATTCCAATTTTGAATCATTGGAAAGTGAATTTGAACGATTCTACGAGTACTATCCAAATGTAACTTTAAATTACGTGTATATGGATGATTATGACAATACAATTGTGAGCGCATTAAAAGGTGATGAAGCACCGGATATTTATGTTACCGCTTCCTGGATGCTTGACGAGGAAAGAATGGCACCACTTTTTGATAACGCTGAGGTTCTATCGGATCCATCCTTAAATATCGATTTGGATTGTATTCGAAAAGGCGCTAGATGGACTACTGATAATGGAGATGTAATTATGCTTCCTATTTTCACCAGGTCCTATGGTATGCTTGTCAATATGGATATCTTTGAAAAAAATAATCTTAATATACCTGAAAACTATGCAGAATTAATGGATGTATGTGCGAAGCTTCAGGAAGCTGGATATGATACACCTATTATGGGTGCAAATGGAACAACTGTATCTGGAATGTATTATGCTTTTGCATTTCCTCTTTTCTGTGACGAAGTCATAAAGGATAAAGACGGGGGTGAATCCCTTAATACAATGGATAAATCGGCAGGCGAACTGATGCGCACATCACTTAGTAAGCTAAATGAATTTGTAGAATTAGGCTATTTGAATCCGCAGGTGTGTTCAGAGGAAATTGCCGATGATTATGATGCTGTCATTATGAGATTTTTTCAGGGAGATGTACCTATGATGCTTGGAAGTGGTGATATGGTTTCAGGTACATCAAAGCGTGAGAGTAAGTCAGAAGCATTTTTAGACAATCCTTTTAAATACAAATTTTATATAGTTCCACTTGGTGAGGATGGCGGATATTTTCTTGATGCTGTTAATCTGTTTTTCAGCGTCAACAAAAATAGTAGCAATCTTGATATGACAAATGAATTTATCAGGTTCCTTACAAGAGAAAAGGAGCTTGGTAATATGGCTACAATCAAACGACTTATCACTCCGACTAATGATTTTTCATTAGATGAAGTATATGCATCTCTGGACGGCTTCCCAGAAGAAAGATCTTTTAGCTACCAGGAGACAGGTTTGAGTGATGGTGTTAATAAAGAATTTCGTGCAGCAGCCTATAAGGTTGCCAATGGTACAATGACTGTAGATGAGGCAATAGCTGCCTATGGAACTTTGTGGGAAGAATAATGCCCCCAAGAAAGGAAACTGATGGAAGAACGCATTGTGGTTGTAGATGATGATGCAATTATATTGAAAAATGCAAATAGGGTTCTTTCCGAAGCCGGTTTTAAGGTAACATGCCTTAAAAGTGGTCGACTTTTGCTGGAATATGCTAAACAAAACACTATAGATATGCTCCTTTTAGATATTAAGATGCCTGAGATGGACGGCTTCGAGACAATGAAACATCTACGGGAATGGGAGCGCGAAAATGCAAAACACGACATACCAGTGATTTTCTTCACTGCAAATGACGATTGTGCTTCTGAGACTGCTGGCCTTTCCCTTGGGGCAATGGACTTTATAAGAAAACCATTTGTGGCAGAGGTGTTGACACTTCGCGTTAGACATCTTCTAGATCTTATAAGACTCCAGCGTGACCTCCATGCAGAGGTGGAACGTAAAACAAAAGAGGTGGAGGGATTATCCCTTCATGTTGTTCATACTCTGGCCGATGCAATTGATGCAAAGGATGCCTATACAAAGGGACATTCAGGACGTGTTGCAGAATATTCAAGAGAAATAGCAAAAAGGGCAGGTTATTCATCAGACAGACAAGAAGAGATATACATGATGGGATTACTTCATGACGTAGGAAAAATAGGAGTTCCAGATGCAGTAATCAACAAGCCAGGAAAGCTGACTGATGAAGAATTTGAGAAGATAAAAACTCACCCGGGAAGAGGAGCACGCATACTGGAAAACATAGAGGAAATGCCAAAACTTGCCATTGGGGCCCGTTGGCATCATGAACGTTTTGACGGCAGAGGGTATCCAGATGGATTATCAGGAACAGAGATTCCTGAAGAGGCGAGAATCATTGCAGTTGCAGACGCCTATGATGCTATGACCAGTAATCGAAGCTACAGAGGCGTCATCCCACAGGACATCGTAAAAGCTGAATTAGAAAAAGGCTCAGGAACCCAGTTCGATCCACAATTTGCTTCAATTATGATAGAAATCATCAATGAAGATGTGAACTATCAGCTTCACGAGCAGCTACCGTGAATTGTAATGTAAATAGTAATCAATACTTTAACTTGCTAAAGTGTTATGCTACAATAATACAATGATTATAGAAGTCGGATTGGATGAAGGCTTTTTGTTAGGAGGATTACTATGAAAAAAAGGTTTATATCTTTATCATTGGGGATTGCAATGATTGCAGCCTGCATTACTGGATGTGGCCAGAACGCTGGCAATGACACAAAAAATTCAGATGCTTCAGGTAAGGAATTTAAGGTTGGTATAATTCAGTATGTTGATGATGCATCTTTAAATCAGATTGTTGATAATCTTGAGCAGCAACTTGATACAATTGCTGAGGAGAAAGGCGTTACATTTAATTACAAGGATTACTACTGTAACGGACAGGCCGATTCTACCACTATTAATCAGATGGTTACTGAGCTTATAAATGATGAGGTTGATATTTTAGTACCTATCGCTACACCTACAGCTATGATTTGTCAGGCTGCCACAGAGGATAATCAGATTCCTGTTGTTTTTGCAGCAGTATCTGATCCAGAAGGAGCAGGACTTGTTGCTTCTAATGATGCACCAGGGGCAAATGTTACTGGAACATCTGATGCTTTAAATACAGAGGCTATCATCGATTTGATGATGGAGCAGGATAGAGACTTAAGCAAAGTTGGTCTTTTATATGATAAGTCACAGGATGCTTCTACAGCTCCTATAAAGGCTGCAAAGGAATATTTGGAAAAGGCTGGTATTGAAGTTGTTGAAAAGACAGGAACAAAGAACGACGAAGTAATGCTTGCAGCAGATGCTCTTTGTGCTGAAAAGGTTGATGCAGTTTTCACTCCAACTGACAATACAATAATGACTGCAGAGCTTGGTATTTACGAGAAATTTATCGAGGCAGGCATTCCACATTACTGTGGTGCAGATTCATTTGCTCTTAATGGTGCTTATCTTGGATATGGTGTAAACTATGCAACACTTGGTGTTGAGACTGCAAACATGGTTGCAGAAATATTAGTAGATGGTAAGGAGCCAGCTACACTTGCAGTAAAGACTTTGGATAATGGTACAGCTACTGTCAACACAGAGACTGCAGCAGCTCTTGATTTGGATTATGAAAAGCTTCGCGATTTATGTGATGGTTTTGTTGAAATCCAAACATCAAAGGAGTTTGAATAATACTTAGGGGTTTATTGTTATGTCGTCAATTTTTACAGTTTCGATTTTTCAAAGTGCTTTAGAACTAGGGTGTATATACGCCCTAGTTGCTTTAGCACTTTTTATTTCTTTTACAATTCTTAATATTGCTGATTTGACAACAGATGGATGCTTCACATTGGGATGTGCTGTTGGTGCAATGGTTACTCTGGCAGGTCATCCATTTCTTGCGTTATTCGCAGCATTGATATCTGGTGCAATGGCTGGATTTGTCACAGCGTTTTTACAGACAAAGCTTGGTGTGGAATCTATTCTTGCAGGTATTATTGTTAATACGGGATTGTACACAGTCAATATTGCTGTAATGGGATTCTCATCTCTTACAAACCTTTTTGGTTGTGACACAATATTTTCTCTTGGAAAAGATGGATTCGCATGTACGATATTTGGTGACTGGTTCAAGGTTGTGATAGTTGCCGTATTGGTGATGGGCATCGCCCTTTTGTTATGGTGGTTCCTTGGTACAACCCTTGGTATGTCAATCCGCGCTACAGGAGATAATGCCGAGATGGTCAAGTCATCATCTATCAATCCTACCTTTACAATCACAGTTGGCCTTTGTCTTGCTAACTCATTGACTGGTCTATCTGGTGCGTTAATAGCTCAGTATCAGAAGTCAGCTGATATTAACATTGGTACAGGAATGGTGACAATTTCACTTGCTTCGCTTATCATTGGACAGTCCCTTATTGGAAATAAAGGAAGCACACTTCGTAGAATTATCGGTACAATACTCGGTTCTGTTTTATACAGATTTATTGTTGCAATAGCACTTCGACTTTCAGTACCGGCAGAGGCATTGAAGCTTGTTTCTGCGTTGATAGTTGCTGTAGCAATTGCTGCGCCTTATGTTCGAAGAAAAACTGCTTTAAAAAAGCGTGAATTCGAAAATTACAGAGGAAATCACGGTAGGGAGGTGAAGGAAAATGCTTAAGCTTGATAATATTTCTAAAACCTTTAATCCCGGAACAGTCAATGAAAAAGTTGCATTAACGCATCTTAACCTTGAATTAAAGGACGGAGATTTCGCCACCATAGTTGGCTCTAATGGAGCTGGTAAGTCTACTATGTTTAATGCAATCGCTGGAACCTTTATTGTGGACGAGGGCAATATATATCTTGATGGAGAGGACATAACTTTTAAGAAGGAGCATGTTCGAAGCAAGGTGATTGGACATCTTTTTCAGGATCCTCTAAAAGGCACTGCTCCTAACATGACTATTGAGGAAAATATGGCACTTGCATATCTTAGGGCCTCACATCGTTCAAGTCAGCTATTCTCCAGAATTAGCAGCAAAGATAAAGTCAGATTTAGAGAACAGTTATCACTGCTTGGAATGGGACTTGAGGATCGAATGAAACAGCCTGTTGGACTTTTATCAGGTGGACAACGTCAGGCCCTTACACTTTTAATGGCCACTTTTGTCACACCAAAGCTACTGCTATTGGATGAGCATACTGCAGCTCTTGATCCGGCTACTGCAGAAAAAGTCCTAGAGCTTACAAAGAGTATAGTTGCAGAGCGAGGAATTGCATGTCTTATGGTTACCCACAATATGCACCAGGCTCTTGAAGTTGGCAATCGTACACTTATGATGAATGCAGGTACAATAGTTTTTGATACTCAGGGAGAAGAAAGAGCCAGCCTTTCGGTAAATGATTTGTTGGAAAAATTTAAGGTGGGAGCAGGTGAAGACCTGGATAACGATAGAGTTCTTTTATCCTAGCACCCATAGTTACAATTCACAGTAAAGTGGTAAAAAATAATATTTACTTTAGTATAATTTAGTGCTTTAACTTGCTAAAGCGATGTGATATTATATTCAAAGTAATTTCAAAAATTTAGAACAAAGAGGACTAGTTAATCATGAAGAAGGTAGTTAAATTTGGAGGCAGTTCTTTAGCCGATGCCAACCAGTTCAGGAAGGTTGGAGACATTATCCGAGCTGATGAGAATCGTGTGTTTGTAGTTCCATCTGCTCCAGGAAAGAGAAACAGCAAGGATACAAAGGTTACTGATATGCTTATCCGTACCTTTGAGGATGCTAGCTCAGGTAAGGATGTTACTGAAAATCTTAAGGCTATTAAGGCTCGTTACGACGAGATTATTACTGGCTTAAAGCTTGATTTTTCTTTAGATAAAGATTTCGAGGAAATCGCTGCAGAGATTAAGTCTGACTTATCTTTGGATTATCTTGCCAGCCGTGGAGAGTATCTCAACGGAAAGATTATGGCAAATTACTTAGGCTACGATTTCATTGATGCAAAGGATGTTATCTTCTTCAATGAGGAGGGATACCTTAATTCATACAAGACAGAGAAGACTATGGCAAAGGTCCTTGAGGAGCATCCAAAGGCTGTTATTCCTGGCTTCTATGGTTGCGGTAAGGATGGCAAGGTTAAGACATTCTCTAGAGGTGGTTCTGACGTGACAGGTTCAATCGTTGCTGGCGCAGCAAAGGTTGATGTTTATGAGAACTGGACTGATGTTTCAGGTTTCTTGATTTGCGACCCTCGTATCGTAAAGGATCCAGTCGGGATGCAGACAATCACCTACCGTGAGCTTCGCGAGCTTTCATATATGGGCGCATCAGTTCTTCACGAGGATGCTATTTTCCCAGTTCGTTCAGCTGGAATTCCTATCAATATCAAAAATACAAATAAGCCTGAGGATGATGGTACATGGATTGTTGAATCTACAGGTCAGAGAAATGAATATGTTATCACTGGTATCGCTGGTAAAAAGGGCTTCTGTACAGTGCTTATTACAAAGTCCCTTATGAACTCAGAGGTTGGTTTCTGCCGAAAGGCACTTCAGGCCTTCGAGGACAACGGAATCTGTATCGAGCATATGCCATCAGGTATTGATACTATGACAGTTGTTGTTCACGAGGATGAGTTCATTAACAAGGAGCAGGCCGTTGTTTCTGCTATTCACAGAAACTGTGCTCCAGATTCAATTGAGATTGAGTCTGATTTGGCTCTCATCGCCGTTGTTGGTCGTGGTATGAAGAATACACGCGGTACTGCTGGTCGTATCTTCTCAGCCCTCAGCCATGCACATGTAAACGTTCGCATGATTGATCAGGGTTCTTCAGAGTTAAATATTATCATCGGTGTTCAAAACGAAGATTTCGAAGCTGCTGTAAAAGCTATCTATGATATCTTTGTAACGACAAAACTATAAAATATAGCCTTTCACAATGATTTAAATATTCAGGAGAGCCTAATCCATTCTCATGGGCTCTCCTTTTTTATGCCAGGGAGAGGGAAAGGAGGATATGTAATGGGAGAACCCAGGGAAATGGATTAGGAATAAAGAATTGTGAAAATCATTGTGACAGGGGACATTTTTTTCGGGTTTATCTTGTTCGAGTGAGCGGAGTTTGCTATACTATTGACAGTTTGAAATACGATTTCGAGAGGAAGTATTATGAGCCTAATTATTAAGAATGGTCGAGTTTTAAATCCACCTACAAACACAGATGAATTATTAGATATTAAGATAGACGGGAACATTATCTCAGCTGTTGAGGCTGGTATTGTTCCCGTTTTTTCTGATGAAGTTATTGATGCCCAGGGATGCTATGTTATGCCAGGCTTCATTGATATGCATGTGCATTTCAGAGATCCTGGTCAGACTGCTAAGGAGGATATTGAGACTGGTTCGAAGGCTGCAGCAAGAGGCGGTGTTACCACAGTTCTTGCAATGCCAAACACAAAGCCAGTGATAGATAATCCTGAGCTTGTAAAGTACGTTCATGACAAAGGCGCACAGGTCGGTTTGACAAGAGTGCTTCAGGTTGGTTCAGTTACAAAGGGCATGGAAGGTAAGGAGCTTTCGGACTTACAGGGAATGATAGATGCAGGAATTCCTGCCATTTCCGAGGATGGCAAATCTGTTATGGATTCAGGTCTTTACAGAGAGGCCATGAAGATAGTTGCAAAGGCTGATGTGCCAGTTCTTGCTCACTGCGAGGATATCAATCTGGTTCAGGGCGGCGTCATGAACATGGGAGCAAAATCTGATTCTATGGGTGAAAAAGGAATCAGCAACGCAGTTGAAAACATCATCGAGGCTCGTGACATTATGCTAGCAGAAGAGACAGGTGCAACCCTTCATCTTTGCCATTGCTCAACAAAGGAAAGCTACCAGATTTTAAAAGAAGCTAAGGAAGCTGGCATCAAAGTTTCTGGCGAAGTTTGCCCACATCATTTCACTCTCACAGAGGATGACATTGTGCTAGGTGATGGCAATTACAAAATGAATCCTCCAGTTCGTACAAAAGAGGATAGAGAATTTCTTAGACGAGGATTGGCAGAGGGAATATTCGAAGTAATTTCCACAGACCATGCTCCACATACAGCAGAGGAAAAGTCAAAGGGCTTTGCATCTCCATTCGGAATTGTTGGTTTGGAAACCTCTGCAAGTCTTACATATACAGAGTTAGTATTATCAGGTTTAATTACACCACTTACAATGGCGGCATATATGAGTAGTAATCCTGCTCGCATACTTGGTCGTGACGATTTAGGAAACATCGCACCAGGAAAGGCTGCGGATATCACAATTTTTGATCCATCAATTGAATATGAAATTCACGCAGCTGATTTTGTAGGCAAATCTAAAAATATGCCATATGAAGGCCGTAAGGTACAGGGCCGCGTAGTAACCACCATCTTTGATGGTCGCATCGTTTATAAATAGAAAGGATATAGCATAATGATTCAAAATCTTATTAACCAAATCAAAGAAAAGAATGCACCTATCGTTGTAGGACTGGATCCAACTCTTAAGCTGATGCCAAAGAGCCTTGTTGATGCTCACATCAACGAGCACGGCCAGACCTTGGAAGCAGTGGGAGAAGCCATGTTTGACTACAACAAGCAGATTATGGATGCTTGCTTTGATTTAATCCCAGCTGTTAAGCCACAGATTGCCATGTATGAAAGCTTCGGCATCCCAGGAATGATTGCTTACAAGAAGACTGTTGATTACGCCAAGGAGCTTGGGCTTATTGTCATAGCTGATATTAAGCGCGGTGATATTGGTTCTACATCAACAGCTTATGCACTTGGACATCTTGGTAGTGTTCAGGTAGGTGATTACAAGTATCAGGGTTTTGATGCTGATATGGCTACAGTTAATCCTTATCTTGGAACAGATGGTGTAAAGCCATTCGTAGATGTTTGCAAGGAAGAGGATAAGGGTATCTTCGTGCTTTGCAAAACTTCAAATCCTTCCTCTGGTGAGTTTCAGGATAGACTAATTGATGGTCGCCCTCTCTATGAGCATATGGCTGAAAAGATTGAGGAGTGGGGCGCTGAGACAATGGAAGGCAATTACACAAACGTTGGTGCTGTTGTGGGAGCAACTTATCCAGAGATGGGTGCTAAGCTTCGTAAGCTCATGCCTCACACATATATCCTTGTGCCAGGCTACGGCGCACAGGGCGGCAAAGGTGCAGACCTTGTAAACTTCTTTAATGAAGATGGACTTGGTGCAATCGTAAACTCAAGCCGTGGAATCATTGCAGCATATCAGCAGGAGAAATACGCAAAGTATGGCGAGGCCAATTTCGCAGAAGCCAGCCGCGCAGCGGTTGAGGATATGCTTGCTGATATTAGAAGTGCATTATAATTAAAATTATTTTATTGAAGAAATGCCAGCATATTTGACTGATGCTAAGTTATAAAGGAGAAAATAATATTGAAGATCAAAGAAACAGCCACAGTCCTTGGACAAATGCAATTAACAGAAGGTGTTTATAGCCTGCTGCTCCAGACTAAGATTGTGGAATATGCAAAGCCCGGCCAATTTATAAATATTTTTCCAAAGGATAAAAGCAAATTGTTGCCACGTCCTATCAGTATCTGTGAAATAAACAAAGAGTACGGAACTCTTAGAGTGGTATATCGTACTGTTGGTGCAGGAACAGAAGAGTTCTCTGAACTTAAAATGGGAGATTCTATAGATGTAATGGGACCTCTTGGAAATGGATTCCCACTTGAAGGAAAGAAGACAATAGTTGTTGGAGGTGGAATTGGTGTACCACCTATGCTTGAGCTTGCTAAGCAATTGTCCGGTGAAGTAATTGCTGTTATGGGATATCGTAATTACGATTTGTTCCTTAGAGATGAACTTAGTCATGCGGCATCTGAACTTATAATTGCCACAGATGATGGTTCACTTGGAGTACATGGTACAGTGGTTGATGCCATGAGGGAAAAACAGCTTGAGGCAGATGTGATTTATGCCTGTGGTCCAAAGCCAATGCTAAAGGGTGTTGCAGAATATGCTGCAGAGCACAATATTAAGTGCTATGTTTCAATGGAGGAACGTATGGCTTGTGGTGTTGGTGCATGTCTTGGGTGTGTCTGCCAATCTACCGAAGTGGATGATCACAGTCATGTTCACAACAAGCGCGTATGTAAAGATGGTCCAGTATTCTTGTCAACGGAGGTAGTACTATAATGAAGACTTCAGTAAATATAGCAGGTGTGGAATTTCAAAATCCAGTTATGGAGGCTTCAGGTACCTTTGGTTCCGGCATGGAATATTCAGAGTTTGTAGATTTAAACAAGCTGGGTGCAGTTGTTACTAAGGGTGTTGCTAATGTTCCATGGCCTGGAAATCCTACTCCACGTATCGCAGAGGTTCGCTCTGGAATGCTTAATGCAATCGGTTTACAGAACCCTGGTGTTGATGTGTTTTGTGAACGAGATTTGAAATTTCTGGAAGAATTCAAAAATACAAAAGTTCTGGTTAATGTTTGCGGTCATTCAGCCGAAGAATATATTGAAGTAGTTGAGAGATTGGCAAATGAGTCAAGAGTCGATATGCTGGAGATAAACATCTCATGTCCTAATGTAAAAGAGGGCGGTATCGCCTTTGGTCAGGATCCAAAAGCAGTCGAGGAAATTACACGTTTGGTCAAGGCTCACGCCAAGCAGCCTATTGTTATGAAACTTTCGCCTAACGTCACGGACATTAAGGTTATGGCTAAAGCAGCAGAGGCTGGGGGCGCAGATGCTATTTCACTTATCAATACTCTAACCGGAATGAAAATCGATGTAGAACGTCAGCAATTTGTTCTAGCTAACAAGACCGGCGGAATGTCTGGTCCTGCAGTTCATCCAATAGCAGTAAGAATGGTTTATGAATGTTCAAAGGCAGTGCAGATTCCAATTATCGGAATGGGTGGAATATCTACCTGGGAGGATGCAATTGAAATGATGCTTGCCGGTGCAACAGCTGTATCAGTAGGAACAGCAAATTTCTACAATCCAACAGCCACTTTAGATATTCTGGCTGGCATAGAAGACTATATGCGTAGAAAGAAAATTGAAGACATCAATTCCATTGTGGGTATTGTTTAAACCCCAGGATTTAGCTTTCTAGTCCATAAAGGGAATCAAGTAAGCAGTAGCTTACGCTCGGGAGAATTTTGAAAGATTTGGTTCGCTACAATATTTAGATAATTGGGTACTGGTTCACCGAATGTTCAGACAATATACTCAGAAATTTCCGTGACACGTCCTGATAGATTTGCTACACTTTATATGCGTCGACATAAAATTATCTATATATATAACGTTTACTTTAGATTTCGAAAGGAGGGGAGCTGATGAAGTTCAAGAAGATAGGTGAGGACAAGATCCGTTGCGTCATTACCAAAGAAGAAATGGAACAGAACGGAATGGAGCTTGGTGATTTCGTCAGTGACCAGGAGAAAACCCAAAGCTTTATCAGGGATATATTAGCTGAGGCTTGTGAGACATTAGGTATTGAGACTCATGCAAAGGCCTACAGTGTTCAAATGACAGTTATGCCACAGGGTGATGTAGCTTTACTCATATCCCCAGATTCAAGTTCAGGTCTGGCTACAGCAATTGAAGAATTAAAGAAGCACCTGACAGGTCTTCAGGAGACATTGTCTACCACCAAGACGGAGGCACCAATTTCTGGTAGCACCGCAGATGTACCTGTTCAGCCTGCACAGGTTCTTAGAGAAGAAACAGACGAGGTAACAAGTCAGTATCTTAACACTCCTCTATGGGCTATTCTTCCAGATTTGGATTCATCAATTGAACTTTGCAAGCATATTCCAAAGTTTGCAGGAATTCAAAGCACACTATATCGTTATGGTGATGACTATTATGTAAAGCTCAACTTTGAACTTACACGTCGTCAGATTTCAGCAGTAATTCTTGTTATCGCTGAGTTCGCAACACAGATGTTTACAGAGAGCTTCGACGGAGCCTTCTTACTAGAGCATGGCGATGTGATTTGCGAAGACTGTGTGAATGTACTTTCACAGATTTAATAAGAAAATAATAAATCCTAGGTGCTAAATTGCACCTAGGATTTTTTTGGCGTTTTCTATTCTTTCCTGAGAAGGTGATTCCACACCATCCAAGCGATAGGCTAAGCCTAGCTCCTGATATTTTGGAACACCAAGAGTATGATATGGTAGCACTTCCACTTTTTCCACAGATTTAAGAGTATCTATGAATTCTCTTGTACGTTTTAGATATTCATCATTATCGCTTCCACCTGGAACCAATACATGACGTATCCAAATAGGAATACCCATATCTGATATTTCTTTTGCCATCTCAAGAATATTTTCATTAGAGACGCCGGTGAGCTCTTTATGAGCCACTGGGTCAATATTTTTAATATCCAAAAGAACTGTGTCTGTGAGACTCATCAGTTCTTTCCATTTGGAATAAAAAGGTTCTTCATGAGTGAATGGTTCTCCGGCTGTATCGATGCAGGTACTAACTCCAGCAGCTTTTGCTTTTCGGAACAAATCCAGTAGAAAATCAATCTGAAGCAGAGGCTCGCCACCACTTACAGTAATACCACCACCGTTCTTCCAATATGGCTTGAAACGCATAGCCTTCTTCAGAAGCTCGTCAGCGGTAAACTCCTGACCCTGGCCTTCCTTCCAGGTCTCAGGATTATGGCAAAAAGCACATCTCATCCTGCAACCATTCAAGAAAATAATGTAGCGCACGCCTGGGCCGTCAACAGCACCGAAGCTCTCCAACTTATTAACGTATCCTATAACATCGTTCATATCCGTACCTCGTTCTAAAAAGCTAGCGTTTTAGATAGCTTAAAGTGCCTCGTGGCAAGTACGAGAGATTACGTCGAGCTGCTGCTCCTTTGTCAAGTCGATGAACTTAACAGCGTATCCTGAAACTCGGATAGTGAAGTTTGCATACTCTGGCTTCTCTGGATGCTCCATAGCATCGATGAGCTTCTCCTTGCCGAATACATTGACGTTAAGGTGATGTGCACCCTGATCGAAGTAGCCGTCAAGTACGTTTACAAGGTTGTTTGTACGCTCTTCATCTGTATGTCCAAGTGCACCTGGGTTGATTGTCTGTGTATTTGAAATACCATCAAGTGCCTCTTCATATGGAAGCTTAGCTACAGAGTTAAGTGAAGCGATAAGACCATTTACCTCTGCACCGTATGCTGGGTTTGCACCTGGTGAAAGTGGCTCGCCTGCTGGACGTCCATCTGGAAGAGCGCCTGTTGCCTTACCATAAACAACGTTTGATGTGATAGTAAGGATTGAAGTTGTTGGCTCTGAATCTCTGTATGTATGGATGTGACGAAGCTTGCCCATGAATGTACGAAGAAGCCAAATAGCGATTTCATCAGCTCTGTCATCATCGTTACCATAGCGTGGGAAATCTCCCTCAATTTCAAAGTCCTTTGTAATTCCGTTTTCATCACGGATAGCCTTAACCTTTGCATACTTGATAGCTGAAAGTGAATCTACACAGTGTGAGAATCCAGCGATACCTGTAGCAAATGAACGACGTACATGTGTATCGATGAGAGCCATCTGGCATGCCTCATAGTAGTACTTGTCGTGCATGTAGTGAATCATGTTAAGTGTTCCAACGTAAAGGTGTGCAAGCCAATCCATCATCTGATCGAATTTCTGCATTACCTCGTCGTAGTCAAGGTACTCAGAAGTGATTGCCTTGTATTCAGGTCCAACCTGGTCACCAGATTTTTCATCAACACCACCGTTGATAGCGTAGAGAAGACACTTAGCAAGGTTTGCACGAGCACCAAAGAACTGAAGCTCCTTACCTGTCTCAGTAGCAGATACACAGCAGCAGATTGAATAATCATCGCCCCATGTAACACGCATTACATCATCATTCTCATACTGGATTGAAGATGTAGTAACAGAAATCTTAGAAGCGTACTTCTTGAAGTTTTCTGGAAGACGGCTTGAGTACATTACTGTAAGGTTTGGCTCTGGTGAAGGACCCATGTTCTCAAGTGTGTGAAGGAATCTGTAGCAAGTCTTTGTAACCTGGTGACGTCCATCAAGACCGATACCACCAACCTCAAGAGTAGCCCAAACTGGATCTCCAGAGAAGAGCTGGTTGTAAGACTCGATACGAGCAAACTTAACCATACGGCACTTCATTGTGAAGTGATCGATGATTTCCTGTGCCTCAGACTCTGTGATAACTCCATTTGCAAGGTCACGAGAGAAGTAGATATCAAGGAATGTAGAAACACGACCTACTGACATAGCAGCACCGTTCTGTGTCTTAATAGCTGCAAGGTATCCAAAGTATAACCACTGAACAGCTTCCTTAGCTGTACCAGCTGGCTTTGAAATGTCAATGCCATAGATAGCAGCCATTTCCTTCATGCCCTTAAGAGCGTTAATCTGGTCTGTGATTTCCTCACGAAGCTGGAAATCGTAGCGACGCATACCCTGACGAGCTGTTGCTGCAAAATCTGCCTGCTTCTTTTCGATAAGATAATCGATACCGTAAAGAGCAACTCTTCTGTAGTCACCTACGATACGACCACGACCGTATGTATCTGGAAGACCAGTAAGAATCTTATTGTGACGGGCTTTCTTCATCTCTGGTGTGTAGATGTCGAATACACCCTGATTGTGTGTTTTGTGATATTTAGTAAAGATCTCGTGAAGCTTTTCACTTGGCTCATAGCCGTACATTCTGCATGACTGTTCTGCCATTGTGATACCACCGAAAGGCATGAATGCTCTCTTAAGTGGCTTGTCAGTCTGAAGACCAACAATCTGCTCTAAATCCTTTGTTTCCTCTGAAATGTAGCCTGCACCATGTGAAGTGAGTGAAGATACGATGTCGGTATCCATATCAAGAACACCGCCCTTTGCACGTTCCTGTGCCTGAAGCTCCTGAAGCTTGCCCCAAAGAGTGTTAGTAGCTTCTGTTGGGTCTGCTAAGAAAGACTCATCTCCATCATATGGAGTGTAGTTGTTCTGGATGAAGTCACGAACGTCGATATTGTCTTTCCATACACGACCAACGAAACCATCCCACTGTGTGAAATCATGATTTGCCATTATAATTTCCTTTCCATTAAAAAAAATAAATGAAGCGTTATTAACTACTGGCTACGGGGTTATGCGATTACAACTAATGGACAGAAAAGTTGCAAGCATATTAGCCGTTATTTACTATAACATAAAGCTGTCAAAAAAATAACAATCTAAATAAGAAATTTTCTCATTTGTCAAAATTGAAAATTATGAGGGTAAATAAACATTAGATGTTTGAAAAAAAACACCAACGGAAAATTTAAACACTTTAAATTAGATTCAGTAAAGTCTAATATGTGAAGTGAATAAAATTTTTGGGAGGTAAATTATGCAAAAATGGTCTAGATTTTTGTATCAGCCAGGACTTCCACTTTATGGAGATAGAAGAGTGACTGGTTGTGATGAACATATTCAGCTTTCAAGAAAAGCTGCAGAGGAAGGAATGGTTCTTCTTGAAAATGATGGAACACTTCCTCTTTCAAAAGAAAAGCCAGTGGCTTTGTTTGGTAAAGGCAGTGTTGATTATGTAAAGGGAGGCGGCGGATCAGGCGATGTATATTGTAAGTATGTACATAGCCTTTATGATGGTCTTAAGGCAAAAGGTGTTTCTGTTTATGAGCCGCTTATTAACTTCTATAAGGATGATTTAAAAAAGCAGTATGAAAATGGACGTGTGCCAGGTATGACTGCAGAGCCAGAGCTTTCAGCGGATTTAGTAAATGGAGCAAAATCATTTACAGATACAGCTATTATTGTTATCAGCAGATTTTCTGGTGAAGGCTGGGATAGAAGTGATGTTGAGTGCAATAATGAGTACAATCCTTGGGAAACTGAAACATCTATGCCAAAGATAGCAGGGGAGATTTTCCCTGATGGCGATTTCTATCTTACTAAGGAAGAAAAAGCTGTCATTGAGACAGTAAAGTCTAATTTTAAAAAGGTAATTGCTATTGTAAATATTGGCGGTATTATCGATTTGAGATGGCTCAAGGATAATGAGATAAACGCAGCACTATACATGGGCCAGGGTGGAATGGAAGGTGGCGATGCAGCAGCCAATGTTCTGCTTGGAATTGTAAATCCTTCAGGTAGGTTAGTGGATACATTCGCAGGAAAGCTAGAGGATTACCCATCTACAGCAGGCTTTCATCAGTCTTTTGATTTTGTAAACTACAATGAGGATATATATGTAGGTTATAGATATTTCCTTACAATTCCAGGAGCGGATGCAAAGATTGTTTATCCATTTGGATATGGATTAAGCTATACAAGCTTTGAGAGTGATATAGTTGCTATGTCACTTTGTGATGACACCTTCTACTTCACAGTAAAGGTTACAAATGTTGGAAATAAAGCAGGAAAGAATGTGGTGCAGCTTTATTACAGTGCTCCTCAAGGACTTTTAGGCAAGCCACTCAGAGAGCTTGGGGATTTTGCAAAAACAAGATGTTTAAAGCCACAGGAGAGTCAGATACTTACACTTTCTGTTAGTAAATATCAGATGTCATCCTTCGATGATCTTGGAAAGATTAAGGAAGCCAGCTATGTTCTTGAAAAAGGAGAATATAGATTCTGTCTTGGAAATGATTCTTTAGATACAGCGAAGGTTGATCTTGTTTGGAACAATTCATCAGATGAAATTGTTGAAGAGCTTACACACAAGCTTGCACCAGTGGAGTTGAAAGAAAGAATGCTTGCAGATGGTTCGATGGAGGCATTGCCACAAGGTACACACAAGGACATTAATGAAAGTGTAATCACAAAAATGGAACCAGGTACAGAAGAAGCCCTCACACCAGTAGTTCGTTCTCGTGAAAGCTATTGCCTGATTTCACCATATAAGAAGGATGCACATATTCTTGCAGAGGTTGCAGAGGGGAAAATTACACTGGATGAATTTGTAGACCAGCTATCTGATGAAGATTTGATGCACCTTGTAGGTGGACAGCCTAATACAGGTGTGGCAAACACTTTTGGTTTCGGAAATCTTCCAGAGTACGGTGTTCCTAGTGCAATGACTGCAGATGGTCCTGCTGGTGTAAGAATTGCACCAGAAACAGGAATACTAACAACAGCCTTCCCATGTTCTACACTTTTAGCATGTACATGGAATGCACATCTTCTAGCCCAGGTTGGAAAGGCAGGTGGAGAAGAATTAAAGGAGAACAACCTTGCTGTTTGGCTTACTCCAGCTATTAACATTCATCGTAGTCCACTTTGCGGAAGAAATTTTGAATATTATTCAGAAGATCCAATTGTGGCAGGTCGTCTTGCTGCAGCACTTGTAAATGGAATTCAAAGTAATAATGTTGGTGCATCTGTAAAGCATTTTGCTTGTAACAACAAGGAAACAAACAGAAAGCACAGTGACTCTAGAGTTTCAGAGCGTGCACTTCGTGAAATCTACCTTAGGGCCTTTGAGATTGTTGTCAAGGAATCACAACCATACACAATAATGAGTGCCTATAATGCAGTAAATGGTGAACGAGCTTCAGAAAGCCATGATCTTTTAACAGGTATCCTTCGCGATGAGTGGGGATTCGAAGGAATGGTTACATCAGATTGGTGGACAAGAGGTGAACACTACAAGGAATCAAATGCCGGCAATGACTTGAAAATGGGCAACGGATTCCCAGATCGTCTCAAAGCAGCTGACGAAAAGGGAGCACTTGACCATGCTCAATTAAAGCTTAATGCAAAGAGAATCCTCAATACAATTTTAAAATTCGATTAGTAAATCATACAAATTCAAAACCTAAAGAGATTACCAGCCCTGGTAATCTCTATTTTATTGAAAGAATACGAGGGGAATGTGAAGCTGGGTTTTGAAAACATGGAGCAAACGTGTCATAATGTTAGTATATGTGATACGTACGAAGCGGATTTATTAGTTTTGAGGAGGGGTTTGATGGCATCGAAGGTATATTTTATTAGAGAGGTTACTGCCGAGGCTGTAGTAAAAATGTATGACAAGCTTGGGGTTACTTTGCCTGGAAAGGTTGCGGTAAAGGTTCACTCAGGTGAGGAAGGAAATCAGAATTATTTGAAGCCAGCGTTTTGGAAGCCTATGGTGGAACATGTGCATGGCACAATTGTTGAGTGTAATACTGCCTACGAAGGGGAACGTAATTATACTGATAAACATATTAAGCTTCTTAAGAGACATGGCTGGAATGAATTGTTTGATGTGGATTTGATGGATGCAGAGGGACCAGATATAGAAATACCCATAAAAAATGGTACTCATCTTCATACAGATATTATGGGAAAGAATTTCTTGAACTATGATTCAATGCTTGTACTTTCTCATTTTAAAGGACACCCTATGGGTGGATATGGTGGAGCATTAAAGCAATTGTCCATCGGATGTGCTTCTTGTGCTGGTAAAGTAAAGATTCATTCTGCTGGAAAATATGAAAAAGCCAGTGAGCAGGATGTGGTTTGGACTGATTTACCAGAGCAGGATGCATTTTTGGAAAGTATGGCAGAGGCAGCTTCAGCTGTAGTTGATCATTTTGGAGATAAGATAGCCTTCATAAACGTAATGGCAAACATGAGTGTTGATTGTGACTGCTGCGCTGTAGCAGAAGATCCATGTCTTAAGGATATTGGCGTTCTTGCCAGTTTAGATCCGGTTGCTATAGACAGGGCTTGCCTTGATCTGGTTTACGCTTCAAAGGATGTTGGTCGTGATCATTTCCTTGAGCGAGTTACATCTAGAAATGGTGAACATACTGTAGAGACAGCTACAAAACTTGGCGTTGGAAGTCTTGACTATGAATTGATTGAATTATAAAAGCCACGAAAATAAAAAATGGATAAAATCAAAAAAGGACACCTACCTAAAAAAGGTGTCCTTTTTTTAGTGTTCTCATTTTCCTAAGATTAAACAAGATAAAAAGGAGAGGAAGGACACGTATGAGCAAAATTACATTTATTGATAAAAATGGAAGCTTCAATCTGAAGAATCCACAACATACAAGCGGCTTGTATTTGCCGTTAGCAAGTAAGCAGGGACTGAAAAGTGCTGTAACTCCAGATTTTGGCGGGGATGCAAAGACTGATCAGAACCATTTTTTGATTGCCCCAAAAAGTATCATGAATCTTGGCAGTGATAGGGATACCAGAAATTTTTTCCTGATTATGGAGGATGAGCTTTGGTCTGCAACTGGAGTGTCAGCAGCGCAGGAGGCTGTGAGATATACTGATGCAGAGGATGATGTAACTCTTGAAGCTGGACGTATGTGGCAGACAGTTGAACGAATTAATAAGAATAAAAATCTAAAGGCAACTACAACTATATTTTCTCTCCTAAATGAAAATGCGGAAATAATGCTTTTGAATTTTACAAATACAGGAACAAATTCTATTTTATTTGAGCCTGTAGCAGCTATTCCTATATTTGGTAGAAGTGCTGATAATTTAAGAGATCATAGACACGTTACTTCTCTTTTAAACAGAGCTGTTATAGCAGAAGACGGCATTTTAATGCAGCCAACATTGTCTTTTGATGAGCGTGGACATCAGCTGAATGATACTACTTATTATGTGTTTGGAGCAGATGAAGAAGGAAATGCGCTAATTAAATTTATGGCAGATGCTGATGAATACCTTGGAGAAGGAGGTACCTATCTTAGACCTAGAAGCTTGCTTGATGGAAAGGGCAAAAATGATTGTTGGAAACAGCCTGGTGAAAGAGTTGACGGTAAGGAATGTGTAGCAGTTCTTAGATTTGAAAAGATTACTCTTAATCCAGGAGAATCAAAATCTTATCAGTTGGCAATTGGAATGACATGTTCAGATAATTTGCATGAGATAGATGTTGTTAGAAGTTCTATAAAATCCGTAAATACGATATCTGAAAAGCTTTCTCAGGTTAAGGAATATTGGATTAATAAAACTCCTATTCACTTTAATACAGGAAATCCCGATTTTGATGGTTTTATGGAATGGGTTTCATTCCAGCCAGAGCTGAGAAGAATTTTCGGATGTTCATTCCTTCCACATCATGATTATGGAAGAGGCGGAAGAGGCTGGAGAGATTTGTGGCAGGACTGTCTTGCACTCCTTTTAACAGATCCTACAGATGTACGTCAAATGCTTTTAAACAATTTTAAAGGCGTTCGAATGGATGGAACCAACGCCACTATTATCGGTGATAAGCCAGGAGAGTTTAAAGGCGATAGGAATGGTATTCCAAGAGTATGGATGGACCATGGTTTTTGGCCATTCCTTACAGTAAAGCTTTACATGGATCAAACAGGTGATTTGGACCTATTCAAAGAGGAAGTGACTTATTTCAAGGATGCATTAATTCATCGAGGAGGTTGCCTTGAAGGAAGTACAAAATTGCCAGAAGATCTTTCACAAAGAACTGTAGGAGAAGAAGTATATAAAGGTTCTGTACTTGAACATCTTTTAATAGAAAATCTTACAGCTTTTTATGATGTAGGAACTCATGGACAGATTAAGCTTAGAAATGCTGACTGGAATGATGCATTGGATATGGCTTCAGAAAATGGTGAGAGTGTAGCTTTTACCTGTGGCTATGCAGGAAACCTAAAGGATATTGCTACGTATTTACGAATATACATGGCAAAATCTAAAGAGACTCAGATGCCACTTGCAAAAGAAATGGGCATATTATTATACGAAGATTCCATTAATACATTCTCTAATCCCAAGGAAAAACAAAAAGTTTTAGAGAAATATATGGAAGCAATAGAAAAAGGTCTTTCAGGGGATAAGGAATACATTGATATTGAAAAAATCGCATTACTTTTGGAGCATAAATCTGAGTCTTTAATGAAGCAGATCAGAAACAATGAGTGGGTAACAGATGGTGAAGGAAATGGCTGGTTTAATGGCTATTACGATAACAACCAAAATAAAGTTGAAGGTGTTGTTGATGACCAAGTAAGAATGATGCTTACTGGGCAGGTCTTTGCCATCATGAGTGGCACGGCAAAAAAGGATGCTGTGGAATCAATCATTCATTCTGTTGATAAATATCTTTATAAAAAAGAAATTGGTGGATACATTTTAAATACGGATTTTGGAGAAATAAAAACAGACCTGGGTCGTATGTTTGGGTTCTCCTATGGCGACAAGGAAAATGGAGCAGTATTTTCCCATATGGCTGTAATGTATGGAGCCGCACTTTATAAAAGAGGGTATGCAGCTGAAGGATTTAAAGCACTAAATTCATTGTTTGAAACAGCATCAGATTTTAACACCAGCCATATTTATCCTGGAATCCCAGAATATTTCAATGGCAATGGAAGAGGTTTATATAGCTATCTCACAGGTGCAGCCAGCTGGTACTTAATGACAATGATTATAGAATCTTTTGGTGTGAGGGGCAGTGCCGGAGATTTAAACATTGAGCCAAAACTTATGAGTAATCAATTTGATGAGAATGGAAACTCAAGTATAGAGCTTACCTTTAGAGGCCAGCAATTTACAGTAATTTATAAGAATCCCAAGAAGAAAAGCTATAAAGAATATGAGATTGGCAAGGTAATTGTTGATGGAAATCATGTGATTGCAGGTGAAAGAAATCTGGTTAGTATACCAGAAACTCTTATTGATTCATGGAAAGAAAAAACACATGTAATAGAAGTCGAGCTGAAGTAAAAAGCAGTTTGTGATTATAAAAAGATTTTTAAGGAGAAGAATAATGGAAATCACAACTAATGTAAAAGACGTTATTGAGAATTATGGTACAAAAAGTGAATTTGCAAGTTTCCTGCCGGGAATCGCTGGACTTGAAGGTATTCCAATGTGGTGTTATCTGGTAAATAGGGGCCAGGCAGTTGTAAGCTTCGGTGTTCAGGATAAGGATCATAGTATTATGGAATTTTATCCTGCACACACTGCCTATCAAATGGTTGGACGCACAGGCTTCCGTACTTTTATAAAGGCTGATAACAAATATTTTGAGCCGTTTAAAAATCCTCTGTCTAAAACAAAAATGACATTTTTTATGAACAGTCTGACAATAGAGGATGAGGACCAAGAAAATGAAATAAAGGTAAAGATTAGCTATAGCTCTTTACCAGGTGAAAAAATAGCTTCACTAATGCGAGTTACAGAGATTACAAACCTTTCTGCAAAAAGGAAAGATTTTGAAATCCTAGATGGTATGCCAGCGGTAATTCCATTTGGTGTTGATCAGGAAAGTATGAAGATGATGGCCCAGACAACAAAGGCTTGGATGCAGGTTGAGGATGTGGAGTCAAAGGTTCCTTACTATCGTGTACGTGTTAGCATGGAGGATTCGGCAGTTGTAAAAAAGGTAGAAGGTGGAAATTTTGCTCTTGGTATGCTTGAGGATGGAACTGGTCTGCCAGTAATTGTAGATCCACATGTAGTATTTTCCTACGACCTTGGATTTGATCAGGCTGTGGGCTTTAGAGAAGAGTCACTTGAAAATCTCCTTGAAGAACATCAGAACACTTCTAATGAGTTACCATCTGCATTTTTTGCAAAAAAGGCCTCATTAGAGGGAAATGAGACTATCGTCCTTTATGAAATGATAGGACAGGTAAGAAACAAGGAGGTACTTAATCAGTTCCTTCAGAAAAAAATTGATGGTGAGTACTTTAAGAGCAAATTCGCTGAAGCAACGGAGCTTACAGAGAATTTAACTTCAAAGGTTGCAACTAAAACAGCAAATCCTGTTTTTGATAATTACACTCGCTACAACTACATGGATAATGTTCTTCGTGGTGGCACTCCTATTAAGCTTGGAGACAAGCATACATATTATGTTTACTCGAGAAAGCATGGTGATTTAGAGCGTGATTACAACTATTTTTCTATGTCACCTGAATTCTACTCACAAGGTAATGGAAATTTTAGAGATGTAAATCAAAACAGAAGATGTGATACATTCTTTAGTCCGATTGTTAAATCAAAAAATATTCAGATGTTTTATTCTTTGATTCAGCTTGATGGATACAATCCATTAAAGATTGAGCAAATGCGATATGTATCTGAAAAAGCAGGGGCATTGGATTTGTCACAGCCATTTACTCCTGGTGAGCTTGCTGCAGCAATTATGGATGAGGCTCAAGGCGAGTTTGAGGAAAAAGAAAAGAAGCTGTTTAGAGAAATAATGGCAGATGCTAATGATACCGTAAATGCGGATTTTGGCGAAGGCTATTGGAGCGATCACTGGACATACAATCTTGATTTGATTGAAGACTTTTTAGAGGTGTATCCAGATCAGGCTAAAGAATTACTTTTTGATATAAAGGTGAAGTCTTTTGATGCTAAGGAAAAGCTTCGTCCACGCTTCGCAAGATATGCTGAAACTGAAAACGGAATCAGACAGTATTACTATCTTGAAAAGCGCGATAACACATCCAAGAATCCAAGTTACGCTGTAGACAAATCTGGAAAAGATATCAGCATGAGTGTTATGGCAAAGCTTGTGCTGATGTCTGCAATAAAGCTGGCAACTTTGGATGCATATGGACTAGGTGTTGAAATGGAAGGTGGAAAGCCAGGTTGGTATGATGCTTTAAATGGTTTACCAGGTCTTCTTGGTTCATCAATGAATGAGGCTTATGAACTTGCTAGAATGATTGCTTTTGTAAAAGACAATCTTACAGATAAAGAAAGAATAGTTGAATTCCCAGCTGAGGTGGCAAACTTTATCAAAAACGTATATGCGATTGAGAAGGATGAAGTGGATTCATTTGAAAAATGGAATCGCAAAAATGACATCAAGGAGGAATATAGAGGCTGTGTTTATGAAGGCTTTTCAGGAAATACAGTTGTATTAAATTGTGAGGAACTTAGTGAGATTTTTGAAGTATTTAATGATTCTATGCACACAGCAGTGTCTAAGGCTGTGGAGATTGGTGATGGCATAGCACCAGCCTATTTCACCTATGAAATAGACGAATATGAAAAGAGCGACGCAGGCATTATTCCAAAACATTTTAATATGGTTTCTGTGCCATATTTTTTAGAGGGACCAGTGCGCTTCTTAAAGCTTGGAGATGATATTCAGGCAAAAAAAGCAATGTATGAAAAGATAAAGGCTAGTGACTTATATGACAACAAGCTCGATATGTACAAGGTAAATGCATCGTTGCAGAATGCAAGCTTTGAGCTTGGAAGATGTCGTGCATTTACACCTGGATGGTTGGAAAATGAGTCAATTTGGCTTCATATGGAGTATAAGTATTTACTTGAGCTTATTAAAAGCGGACTTTACAAGGAGTTTTTTGAAGACTTTAGACACGCTGCAGTTCCATTCCTAGATAAGGATACTTATGGCAGAAGTACACTTGAAAACTCATCATTTATCGCAAGCTCAAAAAATCCAAATGAGAGAATACATGGCAAGGGATTTGTAGCCAGATTAAGTGGTTCTACTATTGAATTTATCAGTATGTGGAAGCATATGTTCTTTGGAAAGAATATATTTACAGTTAATAGTAATGGCCAGCTAATCTTTAGTTTGGCTCCTGCAATTCCTGAGTATCTAATTGCAGAAGAGGATGGTAAGTATACTGTTTCAACAACTCTTCTTGGAGAAACAAAGCTGATATATCAGTTTCCTGAAAAGAAGGATTACATTCCTGGAGAGTATACTATTAATTCTATTTCTGTCCTGTTTGAGGATGGGTCTGAAGCAGCAGTTTCGAACTCTGTGATTACAGGAAGTGATGCTGAAAGAATTAGAAATAGACAGGCAAAAACTATAACTGTTGTTATTGCTTAACATAAAGAATACACCCTGTAAAAATGACACCTAAATAAAAAAAGTATCATTTTTTCAGTACTCTCAGCCTTCTATAATTCA
Source organism: uncultured Pseudobutyrivibrio sp. (assembly GCA_946403965.1). Classification (GTDB taxonomy): domain Bacteria; phylum Bacillota; class Clostridia; order Lachnospirales; family Lachnospiraceae; genus Pseudobutyrivibrio. Next base: position 54,320 of record CAMJBT010000011.1, read on the forward strand.
ATGTATAAACAGTAACAATTAAGTTACAAAAAACAAAATAAAGGTTGGGAGGATGAAAGAATGAAGCTAAAAAAATTCTTAGCAACTCTTTTAGTAGGTGCAATGACATTGTCACTTGCAGCCTGCGGAAGCGATGGCAGTGAAGCCGCATTAGAAGGGGAAAATGTTGATTCTGCAACAGTAGGTAACAAGGATGGTGAAAAACTTGTTATCTGGACACTTGCAAAGGATCTTCAGACCTTCGCAGAAAAGTATGCAGAGGAGAACAGCGATGTTCAAATCGAAACAGTAGTTATCGAGCCTGCAGATTATGCAACAAAGGTACAGACAGCTCTTAACGGAGGACAGACAACACCTGATATCATCGTAGGTGAGCCTCAGATGCTTGAGGATTTCTATGAGGCTGGTTATTTCGAGGATCTTAATCAGGCTCCATACAATGCACAGGATTACGATGGACAGATTGTTGACTATGTATGGAAGGTTGGACAGGATTCAGAAGGAATCCAGAGAGCAATCTCTTACCAGATTACACCAGCAGGTATCTACTATCGTAGAGATATTGCAGAGAAGGTATTTGGAACAGATGATCCAGAAGAAATTGGCAAGCTTTTTGCTGATTATGACAAGGTACTTGAAACTGCAAAAACACTTAAGGATGCAGGATATCGTATCTTTGCATCAGATGCAGAAATCAATTATTTCTCAGGTGATAGCGCTTGGGTAATCGACGATAAGCTCAATGTAAATCAGTCACGTCTTGATTACATGGATCTTTCAATTGATTTATACAAGAACGACTATACCGCATATGCGAACCAGTGGTCTACACCATGGTATCAGGCTATGGCTGGCGAGGTACCTATACTTACAGCTGATATCCAGAACTACTCTGATGATTCAGTAAACGTTTGGGATGCTGATCAGTTTGAGGAAGCTACAAAGGATCTTGATAAGACAGAAGTATTTGCCTTCGGTCTTCCTAGCTGGGGCGTACTTACACTTAGAGATAATGTAGGTGAGACATCAGGTAAGTGGGGCGTATGTTCAGGCCCAGCTTACGGCTTTGGTGGTGGTACATTTATCGGTATTTCTGCAAACTCAGAGCACAAGGATCTTGCTTGGGATTTCTTAAAGTGGGTAACACTTGATGAGGATACAGCAGAGTGGTGGATTGAAAAGTCAGAAGGTGATACAGTTTCACTTATTTCTGTACTTGAGAAACACAAGGATGATGAGAACCCAGTATACGGAAATCAGAAGCTTTATTCATTCTGGCAGGAGCAGGCTGAGCACATTGATTACTCTAAGGTAACACGTTATGACAAGATTATTAATGATGCTTGGGGTGCTGCTATCACAGCAATCAAGACAGGCGAGAAGAGCAAGGAAGATGCCATCTCAGAGTTCTACGATGTAGTTGAATCTACATATCCAGAAATTAAAGTTGAAAGATAATACGTAGATGATGAAAATGGGGCTGACAAAAATGTCAGCCCCAAAATTAAAAGGGAGGAAAGGATGAAAGCTTTTTCTATAAAGAATTTGATGAAGAACAGGAATAATGCAGCATATCTGTTTGTGCTCCCATTCGTCATCGTTTTTTTGATTTTTAGTGTGTATCCTGTATTCAGAACACTCTATCTAAGTTTTACAGAATACAAAGGTTTTGGAGAACCAACTCTTATAGGTTTGGCCAACTATAAGAGAGTAATAGGAGATAAGTTTTTCTGGAGAGCATTGTACAACACAATAAAAATGTGGGGATTAAACATTGTACTTCAGCTTGGACTTGCATTTTTACTTACAATAGTATTTTCAGACATTAAATATAAGGTTACTGGACTTCCAGTTTTCAGAGCAATTTATTATTTACCTAACTTAATTGCAGCTACTTCAGTTTCATTCCTCTTCAAGACTCTTTTGGATTGGAAATACGGAACATTCAATCAGATTCTTCTTGCAACAGGACTGGTTGATCAGCAGATCAATTGGTTGGGACAGCGTTCAACTGCCTGGGGCGTTATTTCAGTGATTCAGGCATGGATGTGGTTTGGAAACTCTTTCATCATGCTTATGGCTGGTGTACAGGGAATTCCTACAGATTATTTTGAGGCAGCAGCAATTGATGGTGCTGGAAGATGGAAGACATTTGGAAAAATTACATTACCTCTTCTTAGACCAATTCTTTTATACGTAGCAGTTACTTCTCTTATTGGTGGTTTACAGTTGTTTGATTTACCATTCCTTATGAATGGTGCAGCAGGACCATCTACAGCAGGTGAGCCAGGTGGAACACTTCAGACTGTAGTTATGTATATGTACAAATTTGGTTTTGAAACTCATCAGGTAGGCTTTGCTTCAGCAATAGCATATACACTGTTTATCATAATACTTATTGTTTCGTTACTTGAATTTAAATTCTTAGGTGGAAAGGAGGACTAGAAAGTGGCTACAAAAATTAAAAAAGTGGTGCTTTATATTGCACTTATTATTCTCGCCCTTGGATGTCTTCTTCCATTTTGGCTAATGATAGTAAACTCCACCAGATCAGGTGTTGAGATAACTCATTCTTTTTCATTTTTGCCGGGGCACAGTCTTAAAGATAACTGGGTTGTGTTGTTTGATTATGTAAATCTTTTTAGAGGCTTTTTTAACAGTATCAAAGTGGCTGTGCCGGCAACTCTTCTCACTGCATATTTTTCTGCTATTACAGCATTTGCAATGGCAATGTATGAGTGGAAGGGAAATAGCGTATTATTCAAAGTTATCGTGGTATTTATGATGATTCCATCACAGCTTTCACTTATTGGTTTTTACAACCTTTGTCAAAAGCTGAGATTGATTGATTCATATGTTCCTCTTATTGTTCCTGCTATTGCGGCGCCTGGAATTGTCTTCTTCCTCAGACAGTATGTTAAATCTACACTTTCCAAGGCGTTGCTTGAGGCAGCAAGAATTGATGGGGCTTCAGAAATTCATACATTCCATAAGATTGTGCTTCCAATTATGGCTCCTGGAATTGCTACTATGTCAATTGGAGCATTCATTGGAAACTGGAACTCGTATCTGATGCCTTTAATACTTTTAAATACTCCTAATAAAATGACATTACCTGTAATGATTTCCACATTGAATGCGGCTACTGATTTACAGAAGAATCAAGGTGCTATATATCTTGGAGTTGCTATTTCAGTAGTTCCTATCATGATAGTATTTGCTTTCTGTTCTAAATACATCATCAGCAGCATCTCCGCAGGTAGTGTAAAAGAATAAATATTAACGGGCTGGCGCCATTTTGGCGGCAGTCCTTAATTCGTTGAAAGGTATATGGCTGACAAGTATAATAGAAACATGAAACTGAAATCAAATTATAAAAAGAAGTTAATAGCAACAGCCCTTTTGTTTTCTATGTTTTTTGGATGTGGCAAGGAAACTGACAAAGGAGTAAACGATTCAAAGGATAATATAACTCTTGATTGGTATATCAATTATTCCTGGTTTAATACTGGATGGGGTAGTAGTGTGGTTTCCAGAGCAATCACTGAAAATACCGGTGTGAACATTAATTTTATTACACCGCAAGGTAATGAGGAGGAAAAACTAAATGCCTTGATAGAGTCGGGCACCCTTCCAGATCTCATTACACTTGGTTGGTGGGAGCCACAAGTAAATGAGATGATACAAAAGGATATGGTGTATGCCATTAATAAACTTGCTGATGATTATGATCCATATTTTTATCAGGTGAGCGATAAGCAGGCAGTCAGCTGGTACACCCAGTCTGATGGTAATATTTATGGATATCCTTGTTCGTCAGTCACACCTCAAGATGTTGAAAACAATGACAAGATAGGATCAAACCAAACTTTTCTTGTTCGAAAGGACATTTATGAAGCAATCGGAAGTCCTGATATGACTACTATTCAAGGCTTTGAAAATGCCGTAAAAAAAGCTAAGGAAATGTATCCGGAGATAGATGGCAAGCCATTGATTCCTATTGGAGCACATCTTTTTGATGATTCTGGAAATGTTTCATTCGATCAGTATATGCAAAATTTCCTGGCTATACCATACGAAAAGGATGGCAAGCTCTATGACAGGAACACAGATCCAGAATATATTGAATGGCTCAAAATGTTTAGAAGATTAGGCCAGGAGGGATATCTGGCTACAGATGTGTTTATAGACCAGCGTACTCAGATGGAAGAAAAAATAGCTGAGGGACGATATTTTTGTATGCTCTATCAATACACTGATATGGCAGCTCAGCAAAAGACACTTTATTCAAATAATCCTAATAGTATATATATTGCTGTGGATGGACCAAAGAATAAAAATGGTGATGATCATGTGCTTCCAACAAATACTGTCAGTGGTTGGACCGTCACTATGATATCAAAGAATTGTAAAAACCCTGACAGGGCTATACAGTTCATGGACTATCTTATTTCAGAAGAAGGGCAAAAGTTGATTTACCTAGGTGTAGAAGGAATAACCTACGACATGGTAGATGGAAAGCCCGTTATTAAGTCAGATGTGTTGAAACTCCTAAATACTGATAGAGCATCTTATGACCAGATATATGGAGCAGATGATGCCTATTGGATGCTTCAGGATAATGTAATGCAATTGAAGTGGAAACCAGAAATATCCTCCCCAATCACACAGATGGAGGAATGGACTTATAAATATGTAAAATATACAGGTCAATATGATGTTATTTTGCCTGCAGATACAGAGGATGCGTATATTGATAGTCAAATAAAGTCCTTGTGGTCAGAGACCCTTCAGGATTTATTACTTTCAGAAAGTGATCAGGAGTTTGATAGAATTCTTGAAAAATATAAGTCTGAACGCTCAGTGTTAGGCTTCGAACAGCTTCAGGAGAAACGATACCAGTATGTTGTTAAAGCAAAAGAAAAATTGGGAATCAATTAAGGGAATAAAACTGAATACAAAACTTACTGCCATTATTCTTTTGTTTGTTATGGTGCCAATTGCTATTTTAAGTGGTGTTATGTTTTACAACATGGAACAATCTACAATCAATGAGAATGTTTCATTCATGGATTCCACAATGGCAAGAAGACAGGATAGCATCAGGAATAATATTGATTCTATCAATATGACAACTCAGTTTTTTCTGTCAGATGAAAGCATGAATTCAGTGCTAATTAGTGCTAAAAATGGTGGCTCTTATAGTACAAAGGATTTGATTGCCATCTACAAAAATGATGTTGCAGCACTTGAACGACTTATTAATACAAACCCTGTTCTGGGAGGAGCAAGATACTATGCTGTCTCAGACAATGTGCAGGAGATGATGCCGGTAATGTACAACGCATCCAGAATGGAACGTCAGGAATGGGTTGAAATGGCACAGACCGGAGGATGGATTTTCAACTATCAGGACCATTTGTTTTCATCCAGTGATACTACACCTATGATGGCTCTTATCACCCCAGTTACAAACAAAAAATATGGAAGACTTGGTGTTATCGAAGCTAATATGAAAATGAGGACCATGTTTCCATCTTTATATGAAAATGTAAAAAGTGAAACAAGCTGTTTTGTCACTAAGGATGGAGATGTTATATTTGGCAGAAATACAAATGAAAAAGTGAAGTCCATAGCTATAGCTTTAGCTGATGATATAAAGGACGAAGCTATGGATGAATATGAGACTCCAGAAATAAAAACCTTTTACAGCAAAGCAGAAAAAAGCGTCATTTCTGGAATGTACATCAAGGAGCTTTCAGGAACACTGGTTTCAGTTGAAGATATATCTGGCAGCTTAAATCAGGTGTATAACCAGAGAAATGCTTTTGTAATATGGATGATTGTCATTCTGTTTTTTCTCACATTTGTGATAAACCTATTGGTACGAGGAGTGCTAAAAGATTTTTATGCCGTGCTCTATACAATTAGACAGGTTAGAGGCGGAGATCTTTCAGTACGTACCAAGGAGACTGGTAAAGAGGATGAAATGGGTGAGTTGGCTCATCAGGTTAATCGAATGCTTGATAACATTCAGACTCTTATGCAGCAGAATATTGATAGAGAATTACTTGCAAAAAATAGTCAGATTAAAGCCTTACAGAATCAGATAAATGCTCATTTCATATACAATGTTTTGGAATCTATAAAGATGATGGCTGAAATGAATGAGGAATACGTAATTTCGGATTCAATCACAAGCCTTGGAAAGCTGTTACGATACAGCATGAAATGGACTTCAAACACTGTTTTAGTATCGGATGAGTTGGAATATATCAAAAACTATACTGCACTTATAAATCTTCGATTCGATTATGTGATTTATTTATCACTAAACATACCAGAGAAGATTATGAATCAAAGAATTCCCAAAATGTCACTTCAGCCTATTATTGAAAATGCAATTATTCATGGTGTAGAAGGCATAGCTGAAGATACTACAATCTATATAAAGGGCTTTATTGATGACCCTGATTGTGTAATTGAAATTACAGACAACGGTCGTGGAATGAATGATGAAGAGCTTGAAAATCTAAAGAAAAAGATTGCTGGAGAAATTGAAACCAGTGGTGGTTCAAGTAATGGCATTGGCCTTAAAAATGTTCAGGATAGGTTAAATAGCAGTTACATATACTTCGCACCGTACAGTATGTGATAGAATAAGGCTTCGTACATACTG
>CAMJBT010000012.1 GCA_946403965.1 uncultured Pseudobutyrivibrio sp.
CCGGGGAATTTTTGAGGAGGGCGGCGATGACCATGGGGGTGGGTATTTTTTAGACCCCCCTCGGGGTTCTACATTTTCAAATGGTCACGGGTACTAAATAAATTTTTTATGGGATTCTTTTACGATGTATAATGATTATTGTAGAATGTTTTGAATTTTTATTGTTTAAGAATGTTTCCTCCTCTTTAGAATTGAGGAGGAAACTTAAAAGTTTTATGATACGTATTCAGAGTCTGGTGATGCTTCTCTGTAAACCAGGATTCTGTTTCCTGTAAGATTCAACGCAACAGCTTCTTCAGCAGCTTTGTTGTAAGCAGCCCTTTCTTCTCTATTGGATAGGTCCGTTGATTCACAGACTCTAGCCATATAAGCACAAGTATTGTAACCTTTTGCGATGTCAAATCTGTACCAATTGATAAAATCGTCAAAAGGATTGTAAGGATTGTCAGAAGTCGAAAGCAAACAATCGACAACTTTTCTTTCATTTTCGTTCATTTGGCTTTCTCCTTTCTTTAATTCAATTGTTTACGCAAAGTTGTTGTACTGATTCCAAACATGTCAGCAACTTCTTTTTGTGTGAAACCTGAATTAAGCATAGCTTTAGCCCTGGCTATATTAGCCCCTGACATTACTGCATAGTTTGTCTCTTTAGGGAATGCATGCTTCTTAACTGATTCTTGATCAGCTCTTCGCAAAACATCCTCTAAGAAAGTCTTCTTTAAAGCTCCAGCCTGAATTGCAGACCATTCTTTGTCATTAATCTCAAAAGCACTAGCTTTGTTAAGAATAGCTCTTTGCTGATCCATAACTTGCTTTCTAAGCTTGCTAAGATGCGCTTTGCCATCAGCACTTTTGTTATTGTAACGATCAGGATAGTTCTTCATACGATCATTGACAATGATGGTGGTTACTCTGGCTGCTCTACGCTCCAGTACTGCATTAACTTTCGCAGTATCGACTTTCTCTTTCAATGACTTCACTTCTTCCTCATATAGGTCCGCCATCTTGGGATTGTATGGTAAGTCTTCTACCTTAGTGGACTCCAGTCTAGCCTTATTAGCTAAGGCCTTCATCTGGTTAGCATACTTAGCGTATACTAATTCGGTCTGGTACTTACCAGGAGATACCAGCTCCATAGCATCCTTGGCCTCCGCCATCTTGGTAGACTCAATGGTCTTAAGCTTGCCAGTAGGATCATACTTAGGATGATTTGGACCATAATACTTCCATCTTCCTGTTTCAGGATCAACAGTTTGTCTTTTCTCTGTGTATCGCCAGATCTTTTCACCTGTTTCAGGATCTATCTTACCCTGCCATTCTCTGTCAGGAACATGTTCTTCACCACTTGCTTTAGAAATGATAGTACCTGATCCACCATACTTACCATTCTCTTTCTTCTGGTAAATACGCTGGAGTTCATCTATTCTCATCTCCTCCTTACAAGCTTTCCAATTAAGCTTATGCTTCTCAGCATCAATAATAACCTGAGAATACTTTACAGCACGGGCCATCTCATCAGGATCTGCACCTATCAGGTTCATATCTGTAATAAGATTTGTTACGATACCCATCTCTGTCTGCTGCTTGTTATGTTTAATAACAGGCATACCCTCATAACCAGGATACTGAGCCTTACCATCAAATCCTTCAAGAGCTTTGAGCTGAGGAGCTGACTTAATAAGACCTTTGTTGTTAGGAATAACTACAACAGTATCTCCATCGAAGTCTGCGCCTGACAATCTTTCAGCTGCCTTAGGATTCATACACAAAGCATCAGATACATCTGTACCTATCATCGCACGACATTCTCTATTTCTATTGTTTACTGTAAGAATAGGAATGGCAAACTTTCCTTCATGAGGAAAACGAATAAGAGCAAGCTTATCACCATCTTTGTATCCAGGTGCATAGCATTCATCTTCCTTTAGTGTCTTACCAGGAAGAATAACGCAAACACTTTGACCGGGTAATGAAGCTGCTTTCATATGCACAGCAGCTGTGTCGCATTCATCAGCAAACTCTATAAGCTCTTTTCTTCTAACAACAGGATTACTTATCTTCTGAATTTCTTCATATTGTTCCATAATCTTGGTGCGCTGAAGTTCAAGCTGTCTCTCAGCAAGACGAGGATCCTGTTTGGATAACACCTGAGTAGCCAATGTTTTAGCTGATGTCCAGTCACCCCATTTTCCTTGCTCATTTACTTTATTAATACAACCAAGCTGCTCATTTCCTTTTGAATCTGTATAATGTGTTTGACCACCTCTACAAATCTGAGCACCGAAAGGATCTTCCTGATCTACTGTGCCATCAGGATTCTTCTTCATCGGTTTAAGAAACTGCTTTGCATTGTCATCATTAGACATCATAACATATTTCTTATCAGACTTTGGAGTATGAGCAATAATATCGATGCCAGGAGGAAAATCTTTAGGATCAGCATATACTGCCATTCCTTTAAGATAATGAGTTCCATCAACACCGATACGAACCTGATTGTATCTGTTTTCTCCCATATCCAAATCAGGAACACCACGCTTGATAGAGATAAGACCATCTCTAGGATCATTCCAATCAATCATCACTCGCTTGGAAGATATAGATTTGGGCTGCTCAATACCGATTGTGGTTTTATTATTTTCATCAACATGAATATCGCAAGGAGGTTCAATCTTATCAAGATTCACAGAAATATCTCTGAATGCTCTCTTAAGTTTTTCCTGCTCGCTAAGACCTTTCCACTCTTCAGGTGGAGAATATAAAAACATCATTTCTGTTTCTCTTTTGATGTTGTTAGGATTAGGAACCTTTTTCTTGATCACCATATATCCTTCATCTTTGAGAACTGTCAATGCTGCCTCTAACTTAGTAGGTGTAACACCCATAATATTCGACACACCTTTGCCGACATCAATTGCACGAACAGTTTTGTTTTTCTCCATATGTTCGATCAACTTGTCAGCAAGATCTCTTGTATGTCTTACCTGCTCTTCAGTGTCAGGCTTCAACCAAGAATTAATAGTAGATTCTGAAACACCCATTTTCTCAGCAATAGCCTTGGGTGACATTTGACGAGTATATCTCAACTCTTTAGCATGCGCAATATTTCCTGCTTTTGTAGCATCTTTAGCATAAGAATATCTATAGCGCAACTCTTTCATAGTCATGCCGAATTCTTCTGCTATTTCTTTGTCAGACTTACCTTGCTTTCTAAGTTCAGCCCAACCTTGGAACCAAGGCTCATCCTGATAAGGATGTTTTCCAGATCCCCAAGGATATCTTCCTGAGTGTCTTTTGGTTCCAGTGTGTAAGATATAATCGTGTTCCATTTTTTACTGCTCCTCTCTTTTGATTGACTCTATTAATTTATCAAAAGCTATGATCTTGTCCATGATAGGAGCTATTTGCTCGATACCAGGATTCTCAATTAAAATATCATCATTCTGATATACTCTTAGCTCTATATCTGTCTCATTAAGATCAAGATCATACTCTAAGAAAAACAGTGCTGCATATATCTCCAGCTGAGGCAAATTTCCATATTTATCTGCTACAGGAGTTGTTCCTGTTTTCAGATCGTGAATCCTAAGAAACCGATCTGTCTCGGAATATGAAATTGTGTCAGCTGTACCAAAACAATTATCTGAATAATATAACAACTGTTCTGGCTTCATCCTGAAACCTATTGCGTCGTTTACATATCTATTCAGTGTTGCTGTGGTTGGTGGTAGCTTGATTCGATTTTCAATCAGCTCTGCAGCTATTGCATGAAGCTTGGTGCCTCGTGCGGTGGCTAAATAACTGTAGTAAGTTTCAGTCAGCTTATCTTCATCATATGAAAGCCAACTATGCTTGCTTGCGCCTAGGAACGCGTGAGCTCCTGCGAGACGCGAATGCCGATTCCATCTCATCCAATACATCCTCCTCATTTTCTGGACTGATGAAAGAAGCATATGACATGCGATTCATTTTTGAAATATAATAAGATTGATTGCTTTGTCTAGAAGCTTTCTTTTCTCTCTTACATTCCAATGCAGCCCAATTATCTTCGTGAAGGACTAACAGATCAGGTATGCCTTGAATATATCTGGCATCATTCTTCAAGACCATACAACCAGGAAATCGGTCTTTAATCCTGTCTATTAATCCGGATTGGTATCTGTTCTCATTTTTCATGACCGTCTCCTTTTAAAAATTAAACAAAAAGTTTTAAGGATTGAAAAATATCAAAATCCTCTATAGCGGACCTTGTATATTATCTCTCCCCTCACCATATGGAGTGAAAAAACTACTGTCATGAATATTTGGCCAAAAACTCGTCAAAATCTTCAAAATACTTGCTTTCATTGAAGTCTTTTTTATCTTTTAGACACCTGGTTATTGACTTGTCTATATTAGCATTAGATTTTAAGAAGTAATAATATAAATGTGTAAATGGTGTATTAAGTCTATCGATACGACCAGCAGCTTGTGTCATCATCTTATAAGAGTGATTCAAACTGTAAAATATAATAGTGTTAGTCTTAATGCAATTCCATCCTTCAGCTCCAGCAGAGTACTGAACCAAATATACCCAATACTTATCAGTCTTCGGAATCTCTTCATGCTTATGTCCATTCCATTGACTATACACATATTTCTTTTCTTCACATAATTTTATTAACAACTCAAGTTCATAATTGAAGTTGTAAAATATAATAGAACCAACTGCTTTCTCTATAAGAGTACTAAGCTTGTTCAGACGATCAGGATCTGAGTTAACAACTCTTCTCAAACATTGACTTAGCTCAGAAGCATTTATTATTGGTTCATCTTTAAATATGTTCCAACGATTCTTTAAAATATAAAAGTAATTTTCTTTGTCATAATTGCATATGACATCTTCGTCATGTCTAATAGTCTTTCTCTTAAAATCCATATTAACCAAAATATCATCTCGATGTTTCTCGAGAAGTTTGGTATTGACATAATGATCTATAACTGGAAAATTCATAAATGGTTTATAGACAACATGCATCTTAATAAATTCGTTACGATTTTTATAAAAGCCATTTGCTATAAAAACTGGAATATAATCGGACCAATTATCTCCAGGAGTAGCGCTCAATAAAATCCAATCATTGGTTTTAGCAATCTTAATAAATGTCTTAGCCCATTTACCAGAACCAACTACTCGCTGTTCATCAAATATAAAGAACTGATTCTTTACTTTAACATATTTCTCTATATTATTCCAACTGTCTATTGTTATCTTACAATTGAAACAGAATGGTATACATTCTTCGTCCCATTCGCAAGTGTCTCTTTTTCTAGCTGTTGTGATAATATAAAGATTTTTCTTTTTCTTTACTTTATCGAAATATGCTAAAGATGTTCTAGACTTGCCTGAACCGACTCCACCAACTAAGATGGAGCCAGTCCGAAGTTCATTTACTGCGGCAAGCTGATAATCATATAGATCAGTCTTCTTCATCACCAATTACATTCTGAGCTGAATCCGGAATATCATAGTACTGATCCTCAAACTCATCTTCGACGATGGTAACATACATGGTTTTCAAATATGCTTTGATACCAGACTTACCATTTACTGTATAGTGATACGGATTTATAGCAATATCTGCAAACTCAATATCAGCCCAATCCAGAATGTTCACTTCATCTTCGCCGATCTGTGTCTGGCCTTTTCTTGAAACCATAACAATCTTAGGCGGTCTACCTTTTCCGCCGAATCCGACTTTGATCTGAATATAAGGTGTAGGCTCATCTCCTTCATCACGAGGATTCAGGAAACGAACATTCCAACCTTCTTTGATCATATCATCTGCATCATCAGGATGCAGCAGAAGACAAAAGTTTCTATCGCCCTCTTTGTTGAACTTTCCCTCCTTTCCTGAAAAATTCCTGAAACGAATCGCTCCAGGTTTTACATCCTTAAAAATCTTTTTGTCTGCCATAATAATTTCCTCCTTTTTTCTATTGTGGCTTTATACTGCTTCCGGGAATGGAATTTCTTCATCCACTCCATCGGGAACATTAACATTTAACATTTTACTCCAAGGCACACCCTCATAAGGTTTAGGATCTACCAACCACGAGAACTCACCAAATTCCTCAATGTGAGCTACAGCTTTGTCAGCCATTACAGCATAATAAGAAATATCAATATCCTTTTCCATATTGAGATTCTCAACTACACTTGTTTCCAGCCAACGATATCCTTTAGCGCCTTCTGCGCTATACATCTTACCATTCTGATCTCTCAACAGAACTCCGCCTCCCTTACCAGGCAAGATAGGTAAGAATGAACCAACTTTACCAACGAACACATAATTGTGTTCACCATCCGGCATATCTTCATTCATATCCAAATATAAAGCACTCTTAACAGACTTAGTCTGAGCATAGTCACTTAATGTCAATTCTTCTTTACTGAACAATGACTTAAATATAAACGGTTCTGCAAACTCTGCTCCTGTTGCTGTCCATTCTCCAGCAGATCCATCAGATTCGCGATATCTTGCAATATAAACTGCATCATTTACTAAGCACATCTTATCATATGTTGCTTCCCACTCAAATTCATAACCATATCTAGCACCAAACTCCATAACAAAGTCAACAATATCCTGATCAATATCAGGAATCTTAATGGAGTCTGTCTTAATATGTGCAACTGTGTAACCGCGCTTTCTAACTTCTTCAGCAAGGTCAACCATAAACAGTGCACCTCTTTTTGCAATAATATTATCTTTATTTCTGCTATCTCTGAACGGATTATCAAAGTTAGCAGATGTCAAACCATAGACAGAGTTAATAACTGTCTTCAACGCATTGCTAAGATCTTTAGAACTGATTTCTCCAGAATCGATCATAGCAATATACTTAGTTAACTTACCATCCAAAATATCATTAAGTTCATCCCAATCTTTTCTCTTGATGGCAATACGACCTTCAATAAGTTCAGCAAATCTTCTTGTGAACCTAGGACCAAATATACATTCAGCCATACCAGAATGAGGATGCATTGAAGCAACATCCAATAATCCAACAAGTCCATACATACCAGGTTCGGCATACACATAGCCGCCTTCGCCAACTTCAATTCCCTTATAAACACTCTTTCCATTCTCAAAAGAATATCCAGGAAAATACGGCAACAATGAATCTGTGTTTTCAGACCACCACTTCATCATATACGGGAACTTCTCCCATAAGAAGTCACTTACTTCCGGTTCCAAATATGTTACCGGTTTGCTAAGATCTCTGTAACAGAATTCATCCTGCGGATGCTTATTATCGCCAAATATAATTTTTGTCGAATGCTGGTTTGTACTGTTGTTAGGTGTCATACCATCAATATCTGCCAGAATAATTCTCGCAAGGTAATCGCCCTTAAGATGGTTAAACACTACTTCTGTAGACATAACGTCATTCTTACAATACTCTACAACCTGATCCCATAATTCTTCAGGAACTGGCTGATCCCAAGGAAGATTATTTTCCAAATGGTTAATACCAAGTTCAATCTCCCATTTCTTCAAACTCTTTTTATTCATCGCAGAACTGAAATCATAAATATCAGTGTAACTCAAGTTGTAAGCATTAAGAAATGTCGCCTTAGGCTCATTGTTAATAATCCTCTGACTGAGCTTGAACAACTGCTCTTCAGAATATCCAAGAATACGACCATAACAGATATGATTGTCATACCTACGATTATTGAATCCTACAAGCTTTTTCTTACAGAATTCTTCAATTGTTTTCGGAGAAGGATTAATCAACCCAACCATATCATCCTTACCATATGTCTTATAACACAAGACAAACAGGTTTGGGAACACTTCCACGTCAAATATAACCATAGGATCATCATCCTTATATTCAGGACCACTATTGTTATCGATCACACTATCAATATCCTGATAGAAGTGCATCTTGCTAACTAACCCAACACAATATTCTGCGTGATTGCTCGAGTTACTAGCAAATGCTAATACTTTAGGACGAAGATCACTAACATCATAATCGACTCCTTCCTTGTAAGCATCTTCCAATAACTTGTAAATATAATCTACAGATGGCTTAGTTCCAGGATGATACTCTTTTGCTAAGTTCTTCATAATCATTGTACGAAGAGCTTTTTCATTACTCACTACAAAATCACTTACCATTTTTACATCTCCTTTCTCTTTTAATGGTAATCCGCTATTAATGGTGGCTATCGGCAGATTAACACACTGGGTAAGTTTTCTTCGCAACGATGAGTTACCAGTAAATATCTTAATCTCAATGTCATTGTCATATACATTCTTAAGCATTGTAGGATCACCATCGTAAATATAATGAAGATGAATGCCTTGACCTGACTTACTCAATTCTGCATATGTTGGCGGAAACTTGTTAGCAGCTTCCATATTCAAATATAAACTCTTTTCACCTGTCTCAGGGTCTTTAATATCAAAGTCTATTACAATATGATTCAGTGGTAACTGAACATAATGAAGTAAACCAGTTTCTAAAGAACTTAATTTTGTTTTAACTTTTTCCCATCGAAGAAATGGTAGACCCTGATTATTAGCATATTGTGCAGGACAATCCTCACATAAAATATCAAAATTGCTATTTTCAACTTTTTCAAACTTTAACCAAGTTTCTAACTTTTCTTTTACTTTTTCAAATATAATTCCAATCTTCCTAAATCTAAAACCCGAATAATAATTTTTAAGTCTCTTATCATCTCTGATAGTATCTGCTGAGAACTTATCAAAATAGTCTTTTAATTCTAACTTAAATCTGATCTTATTAAAAGTATATTTCATATCAGATAATTCACAATATCTTTTATAACAATCCCACGCATCAACTAACTTACATCCATTATTTTCATCAAGAAATTCTGTATAACAATCTTCAACAAAATTATACATATCATTAGTTGCTCTAATCATTTTAACAGGATAATATTTATTATAATATTTTGGATCTTCTTTAAATACTTGTAAACACTTATTAGCTATACGTCCATACTCGAATGGCATATGATACATAATATCATCATACTCATCTCTTTCAAAAGTGTTACCTGTAGGCTCGATATCAATAACTCTTCTTAATAAACCTGATCTAGCATCAGTAATCTTAACTTCTCTATTAGCACCAGCAAATATCATTGTTCTGAACTTAGCCTGATACAATTTTTTATGCTTCTCATTAACTGTTAATGTTTCGTGAGATATAATACTATTTAATCTGGCATTCTCAGTAATATGATCTAACTCAACATCATCCTGAATAGCTATCAAAGGATTATCGCTAAGCGTCTCTAACGCAAAATCTTTACCCATACCAATCGACTCAATATTTATAGACGATGTATATCCTCTAAACATTTCATTAATGATTCCCAAAATAGTAGATTTACCTGTACCAGCATCGCCAACAAATATAAAGAACTTCTGAAGATTAACTGATTCGCCTGCTATAACTGCACCTATCGCATATTCTATTTTTCGGCGCTCCTCAGGAGAGTATAGACGATCAAGTAATTTGTTCCAATAAATAGGTTCTTCTTTCTCTAATGAGTAAGGAAGTTTAAAGGTGGCATAATCTTCTTTCTTGGTTACATCATTTTTAAATATAATTTTACCATCTAGCCATTTGTAATAATCATTAGAGTTATTCTTATACCATTTGATAAATTCATCAATACCTTTTGATAGCGATGAACTTAAATTTTTAACATTAACTTCACATCCTGCATACATAGGATTATTCTTCAACTTTTCTGCATAAGAATATAATTCTTTATCAATTAACCTTATAGCATCACCACGGTCTTTAGACCATAAACCTTGTTCTTCATCCCAGACTGCATAGAAGCCTCCACCTTTTATCATAATGTCTTTAAACCCGTACATACGATAAGAAGCTTCTACTCTTACTTTTCTGTTAGATATTACAACTTCTTTTGGCTCGAAAAAATCCACATATGTTACCTCCTTTGTTTATTTTTGTTGTAATAATTATTCACCCTATTCACCCTTTTTTATATATATTAAAACTTTATATATTTACAATTAAATATAAAAAAAGTTTAAAAGCAAAAATTTTTCAGTTTTTAGGGTGAATCCCCCGATTTTTAGCAGCTCTTATCTTCACAACTACAAAAATCGTTAGGGGAAATAGGGGAAATGGGGGAAGCCTCATTAGCCGGCTTTTTCTCGAAATAATCACCCACGTCTTTTACGGTCTTTCTAGCAAGTATTTCTTCAAGCTTAATACCCGCATCATTCTTTCCAGGCCTCATCAACCGATCAACGTAGTCGTGGAACTCCTTATTACCCTCGTACAGAAGCATATATTTGTCTATCATGACACCCTCCTTTCGTCCATACATGTTCTTACAAATCCTTACCAATTCTCGACAACCAAACAAAAAATATAAAGAGTCATACCGATGGATTCGAACCACCCCTTCATAGATCTCTCTATGCCGTGCACCAAGCACCAATATACTCTCATTATATCAAATGAAAAAACACCTTTTCAAAAACAAAAAGAGATGAGGCATTTAGTCCTCATCGTCTTTACCATTCAGATACTCATCCATCTCAGACAAATACGCCCAAGAGAATAATATCCAAGTGGCAAATAAAATAATTCCAAATACCATCTCTTTTTCCTCCTTCTCATTAGAAGGGGTGAAAAAAGCTTATAGGAGCTGTTGCCCCTACTTGCTTTCAATAAATAGTACCGGTATACGATAGGTTTTATTGATACTTGCTTTTTCGATACGTCCTAAGTTATACTTATGTTTAATTCTAATAAGTTCTTCTAAAACTTCATTCTCATTAAAATAATCATAACCTACGAATGTACCATTATACATAATCTGCATCATAATAAATACCTCCATATAAATTGTTTACGAAACTATTTCTCATTATATGAAGTGAAAAAGTTTTCAATACTACACTTACTACGTAAGATGTTATTTTCAATACGCATAATTCTCGTTCCACCACCACGAAGCCTGCATCCACATATGTACCTCGTTTAGATGGTCTTGTTTTTCTTCAAATGAAAATATATTACCCTTTCCATAGTCATCATACTCGCCATCAATCCAATCATCCAAAATATCTCTAACTTCATCCTCATCAAACTCTTCATGAAAAATATCAAGGGATGTTAACATCACTTCTACCAACTCTTCAACAGAGATATCCTCGTCTCCAAACATATCTCTAACAAGTCTAAACGCAAATCCAACAAAGAACTCCAACATAGTACATTCGTTCCCTTCAAGTGAAGAATATAAACTAGGATCACTACGCTCGTCATCAAATTCTCTACGCATAGCCAAACCGTCGTACATACGATTCTTATCCATATCTATTCTCCACTCAAAAGGGATAGAATGCAAATATAATGCTAATGACCTGTATTTATCGTCACTGAAGCCCTTTGTATAGAGGAATTCAAAGTAACGATTTTTCTTCATTATTCAGTACTTACCTCCTTTATATCAATATTAGATATAAACTTTTTAAGATCTTCTACACAATCATTACATAAATGAGTAATTTGTTTGCAATTATAGTCAAAAGATATCTCTACTAAATTAACATCGTCTTCTATTTTTATCTTCTTTCCACAGTGATCACAATAAAAATTAACTATTCTCATTCTTCATCCTCACTTTCTTCTTTTGCTGCATACAAAGAGCTCATTAAAGTGTTTGGGTCGTCAAAATCGTGCCGGAATTCAGTATTCGGAAAAATCTTTGTTGCAAGATGATATAAGGCCAAATATAATTCACCTCTATCATCGTAGTCAGGAATAACAATTTCTCCATCATTAATCTCAAATTCAGGTGTATCTTCCGGCAATCTAACACCCAATGTCTCCAGCAAAATCTGAAATGCCTGAGCCTCATCTAAATTCATAGATACATTTACTTTCATTCCTTATTCCTCCTATTCAGATAATTTTATCTTGTCCGAGTAACAATGATATGATGCTCCATTCTTCATCAATGAACCACAATTACTACAATAATGACGGTTAATATCCGCTTTATAATTACAGCGCTTACAAATATAAATGTTCTTCGGTTCCACCGAGTTTCCCGTGTAAGTAATTTCTTGCCATTCGGATTCACTTTCACGATTGCATCTACGCTCTGTCATATAAGCAGATGTAAGACTTGCAACAATTAACATAATTACTATTAACAACCATGTCGGCATATTTTCATCTCCTTTCATTATCTGCTATGAATGCCAAACTTCTCGATATATCGCACAATACCATAGTGATATTCAATAGGTGAGCATCCATTTTTCCAAGAGAATCAATATCCGTTTCTCCAAGTATTTCAATATTTTCTTTAACCGCTTCCAACACCTTACAATTCACTTCTTTTCTACTAATATCTTCTTCATTAGCCATATTAACCCTCCAATTCTTCAACAACTTCGACTTTTTCAGTATCTGTTACTTTTACAATAACATACTTACCTTTCGGAAAATCTATTTCCGAATGATGCTCCCTGAACCACGCCTTAATCCCTTCTTGAGAATGCTGATTATCAAACGGAGTTACCATTTGAAAGTTACGAGTTTCATTTCTGAGCTCGTAGTGAACTCGAGTTCCTGAGAATACAATATCAGTTTTATCCTCCTCTAGATTTTTCACCGCAATGCCTAAAGCTTCACACAAATCTGAATCGCAAGGCTCTTGCTCTAGTGCCTTAATTGCATTATGCAATGCATCAATAGTCTTTTCGCCTTCATTTTGATCGCATATCTTTTCGGATAAAAGGCGTTTCCAATGCTCTAAATGCTCGTTTAATGTTGCGATATTTTCTTCTTTAGTCATTCAATCACCATCCATTCTTTTTACACTCATAACAAAGTGCACCTTTTTTAATAGGCTTTCCACAAATATCACAATGCAACTTAGCTTTAGCCAGCTTTTCTTTCTTCTTTTTCTTCTCAGGTACAAATTGTACCTCTTCAAAATCCTGCCTTTTTTTCATTTCAAGCAGCCATTCGTAATACTCCTTCTTTTCAACCCATTCCTCACCTTCATCTGCTCTTCCGTTTTTATAACCCCAAACATACGAAGCAACCATAGTAATGAGCCATAATATTGTGATGATTATCAATTTGAATGTTAACGCACCAACATACATTATTAAATATCCTCCTTTCTAATGTCTCTCATGGAATCGTACAGATCGTTTGGTTGACACCAATGACCGTACTTCTTGTAGTTTTCCTGGATCTGATCCCACAAAGCAGGACCGTTCAGCCTGTCAGATACAAAATATTGGAAATAGGAGGAATAAAAGAAATATCTAGCCTTGTCTTTAGCTGCTTGGATAATCACAGCCATACATAGCATATCCCAACCATGTTTCCAATAGAAATCTTGTTTGGGGAGTGTAGGCCCCTCCGATTTAGGAGCAGGCCCACCTCCACTTGTGACTCCGTATTTATTCCCCTTCGGGAATCGATGTCTTTCCGCCATACCAAATCTCACCCCCGCATGCTGCATAACCCGCCAGATATACAAAGCTATCTCCACTACCGCCACCGTTTCTGATACGAGCGATCTTCATAAGAGCCATCATCATTGCTACGTCTGTAGCATCTACAACAATTGACGACCGCTCTTTCTTCAAATAATCATTCCACAGATCCGCAATAAGCTGGAAGTTACTCTCCGGTGTGCCATAGTCCTGTTCCCGCTGGCCACAGACACATTTTTTAGCCTGGTCAAGGATATCAGCACGGGTGTTTGTATGCCCGTCCTGATCAGACTGCATCTTAACCCATTTCTCATACCACTTATTGCAATTTTTCTGTGAATTCTGTAAAGCTTTATCAAGAATATCATAAGCCTTTTGACGAGCTAAATCCTTCTCTTCCAGATCATTGACTTTATCTTTAAGCTTCTTATTTTCCTCCTGCAATTTAGCAAATCTTTCAGATAAAGTATCATGTTCTTTTGACCAATAATAGGCGGCCTCCTTATCAAGCATATCTGCATGTTCGAGCTTTTTGATAGTTTCTTTTAGCTCCTTAATCTTCTGGTCCTTCTCCAAGACGGTAAACAGGCCGGCTTTCTTGCAACTCTGAAGAAGATCTGAACCTTCAAATTCAAACTCGAAAATATCATCGTCCGTACTTGCTACGATGGTTAATTCACATTCTTCGCCCAGAGGATTATACTCGATTTCAAAACTAATATCCTTTACATTTTTGATGTTCTGTACGCTAGTGGCTTTTTTCATTTCATTGTCCTCCTTCTTATGATAGGTACTGGGTAAATATGTGGCGTTAAGAATAACACCAACCCTATCTGCTGCCTGATCTGCTATACGCTCTTCTTCCGTGTATTTGTATCTACACGGCTTCGGTACATCCCTCGTACAAATATCTCTTTTAATACAAAATTCACAATCTGCATGCATGGTGGCTTCCTCCAATCTTTCTTTTAATGTTTTTACTTTAACCGGACCAATATAAATTGGCGGTGGTGGACTGTTAAAAAGATCATACTCAGTACTAATACCTCTTTCAATATAGTCATATACGATCTTAGCTATTTCACTAGAGTTGGTATTTATAATATTCATCCATCCACCCCCTCTATCCAGTATACGTAGACGTAGTCACCCCATTCGCCTATCCAGTCCCAAGCACGGTCCATATCATTTCTAAAAATATCTATGGCCGTGCCATTCCTGAGTTTACGGTTACCACCAATGTCACGACATTCGAAGAAACCAATGAACTCTCCGTCTACAGAATATAATACTGCTACATCTCCTAAATGGTCCCTGTTGCTAGCACAGATTCCCTCATACGGTACAGTCCCGTCAGCTGTTTTATTGCCTGTGGGGAGGTAACACGTACAACGTACTTTTTGAAGCTCTTCGCCAAATGGAGTTATAGGCATCCTACCAAGTAGATGAGCAACTGCCAGGATTTCAAATATCATACTTTTACCCCCATTCTTCCGAGGATCCAGCCAATGATAACTCCTGCTTTAAATATAAAGTTTTTCATTCATTTTCCTCACTTTCTTCGTTTTCTAATTGAACAACATGCTTAGCAGTATCTGAAATGAAGTTAAGTAATTGGCTGTCAACCACTAACATAACTTCAATTGTTTTATTAAGTCGTTCTGTCGTCTGTTCCAATTCATAAACTCTTTCTCTAAGTTGACGAATCTCATACTTCAGATCGTGAATCTTCTTTTCTTCGTCAGTCATTCTGTAACCTCCTCCCACAGAAAGGACAATACTTGATTTCCTTCTTTTCCTTAACCAGATAGTCATCACCAATCATAACGCACAGTTCAAGCTCGTTATCATCTGTAATAAATACTGTTACATCAGGGTTGTAATCATGGTCTTTCTTTTCCAAACCAAACATAGCAGGAAGCCATTTGAAGAAAATATCTTTATTCTCTTCCACATCACAAAATTCACATTTATTATCCATTTTAAAATCCTCCTTTAAATTGTTGATTGTTAAAAAGGCACCTAAGAAGGTGGCTCTCAGGTGCCTGTGCCTGAAAATATCTTATTTATGCTTCTTATCAGCGAAATCTCCGGTTACTTCTTCCTCTTCTTCTCCTTCTCCAAGCACATCGCGTTTGTACGACTGCTCAGATACGGTAAGTTCGATCTTCAGCTGATCATCGTGATTAACGAAATATAATTCGTCGCCAACCTCATAACTCTGCAGATCCAGATTACCAAAAACAGTACGAGCATCGATTTCATCCTCACGTTCGTCTGTAAGCACTCCATCAGTGTAGAGAGTCAGACAAGTTTCCTCATAATCAGAATATCCATCATAAAATTCTGCCTTGTCGATCTCCTCAATGCCATCAGGAGTTTCTGACGGAGCTTCATCGTCCTCGTCTTCTTCCTCTTCCTCTTCTTCATCATCTTCGTCATCTACCGGATTTACTTCTTCAGAAATATCTTCCAAAGCTTCCTCGTAGGTGTTCTTTTCGTCCTCATCATCGGACATATAGAGATCCCGGATAGCCATGATCTCCTTTTCATATTCCTTCTCGTAGACGCCCTTCATATATAAATATGTGCCGCCTACACCCAGACCAAGACCTGCTGCAAATGCTACTGCGATTTTCATTGTACTATTCATTGTTTATGCCTCCTTTAAGATTCTGATTGCGGTTACTGCATTACATACGATCGTATCTACGATCAGGAATGTAATAATCGGATGAGCCTTCACAAAGCTCCATACGTCATCCTTCATGCTCTCACCTCCTTATTTAAATTTGCTGCTCAGCTCGAAGTTGATGCTATAGTCATCAGTTTCTTCTGTACGCTTTTCTTCAGCATTCCACCTGGATTTCTGGCTGATAGTCAGGTATTTGATACCTTCTTCTCTCATCAGCTCGATCAGTTTCTCCAGCAGTCTCTTCATTGCGTTACTCATTGTCGTTTCCTCCTTTATAAAATTTGTCTTTTTTCTTTACGTATTCAAGTCTCTTGTTTGCAATACTCATATCGTAACCGTTTGAGACAAGAATATCAATGAACTGTTGTTCAACATCCTTTTCAACTACAGCCGGCTCTACGTCAACCGCAATTTCGCCTTTCTCATTATGACCAATCTCGAACGATACCATCTGAAGAGGATATAACTTCTTGAATTTCTCCTCAGATGATATGCCGGACCAGTGGACGAAATAGTTTTTACCTGTCTCGTCCACAACAAATCCGTATCCGAGGTCCTCTTTGAACCACTTACAGATTCCCAGCATACCTTATTCCTCCTTAAACTACACTTAAGTACTTACCACCAACTCTTACTCTGTGAGTTGCGTTTACCAGATTTACCATACCCGGAATATTCGGATTGATGCGAACCCAGACTTTGTCCTTTACTCCGCCCATTTCCTTTTCATATAGCTCTTCTTCTCCAGGTCTAGGACCAAACCAGGTTTCCGCACGCAGGTTGATAGCACGTTCGTCCGTGTTCTCACGATTCTGAGGATCTCTCAGGAACCATCCGAGCATTCTGATCTCTTTCTGCAGCAAACCGTGCTCTTCCAGTTTCTTAACCAGCTCAGCACCATAGATGTACTTCAGAATATCATAGTAGTAGATCGGTACACCAGCATGATACTGAACATTCAACATATCTTCGTAGTCATGCAACTCGCTCAGCAAGATAATCGCATTACCGCCGGCATGTTCATACAGATGACCTCTGTCTACCGTCATTGCATACGGTGTATTCGGCCACAGATCATCTGTCTCAGATCCTCTGTAGATCTTCTTCTTTTCGCCGGTAGCCTCGTCTTCAACTTCTTCGGCCTCTTCTCCATACAGAGCATATCTTCTGCCTTCTTCTCCGTACTTCTTCTCAACATTGTCGAGAACCTTATCGAGAGTCCTAGCAGTAAACTCTGCAAACGCCGCAGCTGCTGCCGCATTAGATTTCTGCTTGTTATAACCGCAAGTGTTTGACACAACACCACCGATCATAAGAGTTCCAGGGCCTGCAAAAGTTTTTACAAATGCCTTACCTGTATTGAAGTACACTCCACGAATATCTTTCTTTTTGTCTTTCAGAGTGTAGTCCTCATCAATCAGATAAGACTCAATCTCCTCAAGTGCTTCGTTGTGCTCCTCCATGATACCGGGAACATACTTAGCTGCTCTTACAGCGCCCCAGACGCCACCTGCTACCATACAGATCGTGCCGCCATACGCAGCAATATCCGGACCACACTGCTGTAACTTCATTCCCATCTTAGTTATTATTGCCGGTGTATTCATTTATTTGTCTCCTTTCTTTTTGTAATACTTAACCGAACACACGTCCCATACACCAGGTGCGATGTAGGTGAATATCATTTCTTTACCATTTGTAGTTGTGACCAAGAGGGACCGATCAGAGTCCCTCATAGTCTTGAACTTCTCTACACTAACATTAGGCAATGCGATATTCAATTGTTGCAAAATATCATTTGCCGTCATCGGTTTCCTCCGAAGCTTTTCGCTCTGCAAATTCTGCCTGCTCCTGCTCGAGTTCAGTTTTATTCTCCAGATTCCGATATACAGGCTTTTTTGACTTCTTTTCCTTCGGCTTTGCATCGTGGATACGGATCTTCGAGTTCTCACCTTTCAGAATAGCTGTAGCGATCTCACGCATACAATCCGGGCAAATATCCTTTCCATAAGCCTCATGTACGATCTGCTTTTTCTTGTAATCGTAATATGCAAGCTTCACATAGTTGATCGGATACTCCTTAACAACCTCTGTTCCGTCTTCAAGAGTCTCAACTACCTGCTCCTTGTAGACATTGTCCGACTCGAAAATCTTAGCGCATTTCGGGCACTTGAACATCATTACAACACTCATTCTTATTTCCTCCTTAGTTATGCGGCTCTATGGCCATTTCTCTTGTTCTTCTTGTTTGCAAATTCTCCAGACTGTCTTGTCTGCTGAAGATACTCGTACCAATGCTGGCTAAAAAAGCTCGGGACAGCTTTGTCATTGTTGCGTCCCTTCTGGTTAACACGGTTGTACCCGGCTAACTCCATTCTGTGATGTGCTACACTTCTTCTGAGTGATCTCATTACCGTCATGGCAATTTCCTCCTTTCTTTAGATTGTAAAAAGTTTAGAGACCAGATTTCTCTGATCTCTAAATATCATTTTTGTTTCCTGATTCCCCAGGTTTTGAAGTTTGTCTTCCAGCCTCTGTCAAGCCAGAATTTGATGATTTCGGCAATCTCTTCAGCAGAGTAGTTTCCTTTCATTACTAACTCTCTGCCGTCAGGATGCTTGAATCTCAATTTGACTCTAGGTTTCATGCTGTATACCTCCTTCCTACTATAGGAAGTGAAATATCAATTCCAGCCTGCCTTACTTGCCTCGTATTCATCAGCGAGTTTACTCTGTGTTGCATCACTGAGACTCAAATATAAATCCCAACTGATCTTATGAACAACTCGCAACCATGTGTCAAAGCGCATAATGCCTCCTTAATCTGTCTTGATGGGTCCAGGATCAGGCGTACAGATCAAAAATCCATCTCTCAGCTGTCTTACAGTTGCACCTCTGAGTTCGCCTTTATACCATCCAATACGCTCATCCGTAATATTTGCAGTAATGCCTACAAGATCGTACAGATCCGCTACGGATGCTACACCATAATCAACAGAGATATCAATCAAGTCTTTCAACTTTCTCTCGACATCTGCCTTTCTGATCTCATCGCCGTTCTCATCGTAGCGATCGATGAAAATATCTTCCCAATCGCTACCTCTCCTGCGACTATTCTTTTCGCGGTCTCTTTCGCGTCTGTCTCTGTCCCGGTCTCTATCTCTATCGCTAGACCTACGATAATAAGAAGAATAACTTGATCCGCTATTCCTTCTACGCCTGCTATAGTCATCGCGATAGATAATCATGTCCGCAGAGTTCCTGATAATATCAGACGCTACATCCTTTGCAGTCGGGACAAGGACATCGTTAAATATCCAATCCCAGATCTTGCTGAATGTGGATTTTACTTCAGATTTCTCCTGCTTCTTAGCAACTCCTGATCCGAATCCACTACTCTTTACTCTAGGAACATGCTTGGCCGGAGACGGTTGCATGCTCTTAGAGCTGTTTGACGGCAACTGAGCGTACGGGTTATGTCTTACCGCAAACTCGTCTTCGTCGTCAACAATGTTCTTTTCATCTGCCATGTTATTATACCTCCAATAATTTGATCTTTTCTACAGCATCAACCCAAATATAAGCCAATACTGCTGCCGGCAAAGCAGAATATCCAACTGCATCGATGATTACATCAGACTTTGACATAGACTTCTTGAAGAGTTCAGCTGTCTTCTGGTTCTTCCAGGCAGAGTCGTTCAAATATCCATTGATCACACTCTCACGCTCCTTGAGAGCATTCTGGTAATCCCAGTACGTCTCGGATTCCTTCTCCATGATAGCAAGCTGCTCAGGAGTTCTGCTTGATACAACCTTCTGATTGATCGTGTCATCAAGAAGCTCTCTACGAGAACGCATCATGTCATATTTAGACTGTGCTTCTCGTACAGCAGTCTCCAAAGCAACCTTCTGTCCACTATTCTGGACATTGATCGCTACCGCAGAGTCACCAGTTCCTACTGCAACCTGAGTGCTGTCAGGCGTGAACTCCTTAAGAGCTTTCTTTGCTGCCTCGAATGCCTTCTTAGCACTTTCTTCGTTGCTCTTAGCAGTTGCATAACCCACAGCTACCTTTTCCTGGTCACGTACGGCTTTATCTGCCTTACGAACCTTATTAGCTGCTGTTCGTGCATCTTCGTAGATCGACAGCAGATCGATACACCTTTCGTCATAACTATCAGGCACCATATCCTCTGCCAACTTACGAAGTTCGTCTCCGTCCACCATTACTTTGCCACCTTTCTTGATGACAAAATATCCAGTAATACCGGTTGCTGCGATAAGTCCTGCTGTTAAAAGTTTATTCTTCATCTTCTTCGTCCTCCTCTTCGAACTCTTCTTCGGCGACTGCATTCTTAACAGCTTCCTTAGCTGCTTTGATCTTTGCCATATTCTTCTTAAATTCTTTGATGAATATAGCCGCGCTTGTTACATCCTCTACAGTTTCCTCAACATCTTCGGCTGCTGCCATCATTGCTTCATTTGCAACCCAATGTGCAATACCGAATATTGCTATGGGCTTGAGAAGAGCTTTAGGACCTTTCATAGGAATATCAAGGTTCTTCAAAGCAATTCCTACGAATGCTGATGCTCCAGCTCCGGCTAATGTACCTGCGATGATTGCCGGTGCACTAAACTCCTGTTCCTGTAACTTCTTGATCTTTTTTCCTGCCATTTTTATTTACCTCCTAAAATATAAATTGTACCATTATTGATTATTGTTGGACTGCTTGAAACCGCGTGCACACTCCCCGTGCCTGTTAAAGTAGCAACTTCCGCAACGAAGATTGCAATTTGAAATGCGCTTGAGATAAGCGACAAGTAGTCTATACTTTTCTCCGTCACATCTTCTTTTAACTTCTCCGTCGCATCTTTCACAAAATCCTCTGCAACTTCTTTTCTTCGTCTTCTTAGCCATCTCATAATGACCTCCTATTAATTGTTAATTGTGAAAAGCTTAGGAGACCAGAATATCTCTGATCTCCCATATGCTTAGACTACTGTGATGTAGTCTGTCTTTCTTGTTTCCGGAGTTTTAACATCAATTTCTCCGCCTGCATAGTTTGTCTTAGTCAATTCGCTGATGCCATATCCTGCTAATGCAAGACCGACAATCGTGCAAATGAAACCTAAGATTTTCATCTTTTTAGACTTTTTCCGTTTCATGCCTTTTACCTCCTTTCATTATAAGACATGAAATATCACAGTTCATTGATACTCTTGATCGCCGCCAGTGTCTCAGGTGACATGTTCAGAATATCATAAATTGCATCCGGGTCTGCTCCTGTCTTAGCTGCTGCCACACATGCCTGCATATCTTTCAGCAAACATGTGGCCTCTTCAGCGTTTGAAGTGAGCTCCAATTTCTTCTCACCAAGGGCACACATTCCCTTGATGATCATCTTTACTACATCTTTATCCGGGCATATACACTGAATATCAAGATTACCAACAAACTTGCTTGCCTCTATGCCTGCTGCAAAACCAATCTTATGACCTTTCTTGTAGCCAATCTTCTTGCCAATAGCACTACCAAGTGCTGCTGCTACAATAGCCGTTCCGATCAATGCTACTTCCGGGTTCTCCTTAACGAACTCTTTGATCTTGCCTTTTTTAACAACTTTCATTTCTTCCTCAACTTCCTTTCTGAACTCTTCTGAGTAACTCATCTTTCTTTCCTCCTGTTTTATAGTTTGCAAAAACCTTGGGAACCAGATTTCTCTGATTCCCATAGTTTCCTAAATTCTTTTAGATCTCTTCGATCTCGGCTACATCATCTTCCAGCTCTTCGATCTCGTCCGGCTCTTCTGTTGCCTGATTGTCTGTCAGATAGACATTAACCTCTGTCGGTTTCTGGCTGTAAGCCTGAATGTCCGTTGCTGCCTGATCTGCTGCTCCCTCATTATACTTGGACTTGCCATGTAAAGCAATCGCTCCTGCGATGCCTGCAATCGCTGTCCCAGCAATAATAAGTTTCTGCTTCAGTGTCAGCTTCTTCTTTTCTTCTACTACAACCTCTTCCTTCTTCGGTTCCTGCTTAACCGCAGGTGCCTTCTTCTTGACTACCGGCTTCTTCGTTTCCGCTGTCTTAGCGGTCGCTGCCTTCGTTGTCGTTGTTGCTGCTTTCTTTGTTACTTTTGCTGCTGCCATTTTTCTTTCCTCCTTTAGGATATAAATTGTTTATGAGATAGCACTATTACTACCCCTATTATATCGCGTGAAAAAACTGAGGTACCAGATTTCTCTGATACCTCGTAACGCTTCAGATATTATTCATTTCTTCTCTTAAGCGTTTATTAACTTCTTTCATTTTTTCGTTTTGTGAATCGATAAGCTTGTTTTGTTTGTTAATTAGTTCTAAGCATTTTTCTAATAGGTCGGCTCGTTTATCGAGTTCTTTTCCTTGGGTTTTAACCAATTCAGAATGATCGTATGCTCCGATTCCGTACCCAAACATAAAAAATACTATTACTAATACAACTTTCTTCATGCTTTTCACCTCCTTTCATTATAAGAGATGAAAATATCAACCCTCCTCTTTC
Source organism: uncultured Pseudobutyrivibrio sp. (assembly GCA_946403965.1). Taxonomy (GTDB): domain Bacteria; phylum Bacillota; class Clostridia; order Lachnospirales; family Lachnospiraceae; genus Pseudobutyrivibrio. Next base: position 22,778 of record CAMJBT010000012.1, read on the forward strand.
GGCTTCATATTACCAAGCTCGTCAAACATATTCTTTGCAAGCTTCTGGCTCAATATAGCACGCTTGGTATCCTCATCAAAATGGTTGATTGATGAATTGACCTGCTCAATGGATAACTCAGATACAATCTCTGTTGCCGTCCGTACACAGTTCAAATATACTTCATTAGTTATTTCCTGCATATTATCCTCCTAAAATGTTTCTTGGAACCCGGGACCGCAATCTCGGATTCCAGCTCTTCAATAGTTATTGAGATCTACGATATCGAAGTTCAAATATCCAACGCTTACCTCGTGTCCATTATACTCCTCTATGTGCATCTCAATGAAATATACTTCCTCGATAGCATCGTGATCCAAGCCAGCAGACTGTACAGCTTTACGATATGTCAGATCTGAGTTGTAACCACCCATCTCTAATATAAATTGCTGCAGATCGTAGAACTCTTCTCCTCCTTTGCTAAGTGAGTGATTGACATGCTTCAATGCCCTCTTTACCCTCTCAAATGTAGAGACGAAATATTGACCTGTGTGCGGATCGAAGAAAAGCTGCTCGCCGTTCTCTACGCCACACCTTTTTGCAATATCTTCCGGCAATTGAGTAAGGACTCTATCCTGGATTTCACGCTTATGTGCTTCATACTCGATATCCCTTTCCTCTTTTTCGCCTATTTTCTTACGTACCTCGTCTTTATATATCTGATGAGATACTTCTGCGGCTGTAGACCGTGCAACCTCTGCTGCAATGCGTTCACGTGCTTCCTTGCATACTCCTCCGCCACAAACAGTTGTGACAATACCAGATAAGATTGAAGGAACATACCACGGAGCCCCGATCTTTACCTTTTCGAACATTGTCAACGGAATATAATACTCTTCGGGATCATCATTTGTTAATTTTGCTTCCCTTACAGCATCATTCCAACGTTCGTCTTCCTCCTCGTCAATTGCACGGATTGCTTTCCAGGTTGCTACAGATGCTAATGTCGCTGTACCGAAGACACCTACCGCTAATCCAATTGTGAAAAGTTTTGGGGACTCAATCCCCTTTTGAAATGCCTTTTCTTTAATGCCCATTTTTCTTCTCCTTTCTTGAGCTAAAGAAAAAGCAGAGATGAATATAAACTCAACTCTGCTGTTTGTGATCAGTGTAACAAGAATACCAGCGCTAAAGATGCAATCAGCCCGAAGTCTCCTCCGATAGCTGTCATTGCTACTATAAGCGCAAGATATCCAAGCCACTTACAAACTATTGTTTTCCGTTTTTTATCCATCTCTGCTCCTTTCTGTATTCACTTTTTTGAGTTTTTGTCCTCTTTCGGGACCATTGTTAACTCGCATCCGGTATCTTCTTCCAATACCGATACACATCCTACTGCAGCCATCCCAAGAGCAAATAATACTCCTAATGACATAAATACTGCACCTATGATGTCCTTTACCAACTTAGTTACCATTTTTATTACCTCCTATAAATTGTGAATGGATGGGCACTTCCCATCCTATAATATAAAGTGAAAAAGCTGAGAGGGTATGTTTCAACCCTCTCGTTTGGCCTCCTTTCTTTACGGCTGCTTGGGCATATGATTGCCCGTAAATTTCTTTGCTAAGTCGACCGTATCAGGACTGCTTGCTATTGCTCTCGCGCCGTCCAGTAAGAACGGAGTAGCTAATGTTGCTGCGAATCCTAATGCGATATGCCACCATTTCAATCCGCGATCTTTGGAGTCATTCTCCTCTTTATCGCACATATTGACGGTGTGCTCCCATTGGGATTGCATCATACCATACTCCTGTGTACCGGGCTCAAATTCCTGTAAAGCCTGATACAGTCTTTCTTCTTCTTTCTTAGCATGTTTCTTATGCTTAGCCATAATTTTACCTCCTTTTTTGGCCTTTTTAATTGTTTACGGAGATACACTATTATACCTCCTATAATATAAAGTGAAAAAAGAGAAGGGAGCATAAAGCCCCCAAGCCTTCCGGCTTACTCTTTTACTTTTCAATTTTGTATATCAATTTCCCAATCTGATTCTCAATTCTTTTGAGTGAATCTGTCTGCTTGTCCAGCTGCTTCTGCTGGTCTTCCAGTTTCTTGGTGAGGGTCTCATACTTCTTTTCTTCAATTTCAAGACTCTCCATGCATAAATCCTTCGTCTTCTTCCACAGCTTTAAGCAGTCGTTAATGATCTGTACACTTTCCTGATCTAATTCATCAGGGAAGCCACAGCCACTTGCTGCCATTGCCTGGTTGAGCAATTTCATCATGCCCTTTTCTGATTCGTCAAGAAATTCCTTAAGAACTTCTTTCTGATTCCTCTCTTCCTTCGTTCCAAAATAAACTTTACCAATCATCTTTCTACCTCCTATAAATTGTAGATTGTTTACAGAATGGCACTATTACCACTCCTATTATATAATGTGAAAAATTTAAAGGGAGTATGTTTCAACTCCCATTAAATATCACCTCCTTTTAATAATCGACCGGATGATCAGTACGTCTCCGCCTATCATTAATATAAGTGCTACTGTTAACGGCCATATTACTACAAGTCCTGTTGTAATTAACAGGATTGCAAATAAGACCAATACTAGTAACGCTAACAACAATAGTGTTAACATAATCTTAATCTCCTTTCTTTAAAATTAGGTTTTACCCTATAATAAGGTGTGAAAAAATATAATGTCTGAAAAGAGGAGACCTAAAAATCTCCATTATAAATCCGTTGCAAATCTTACTATAACCTTTTCTTCATTATCGTCATAACCATCGATGTAATGAAGCTGTATACCCCATGCACCATTAGCTTTTAAATTAGCTAATACAGTGCTGAGATTTTCAACTCTCACATCCATTTCATGCTTCATGTAATTATGTTCCTTATAAGATCTATTTTTAAATTCTCTCATAATAATCTCCTTTCTGTCTCCTCATTATAAGAAGTGAAAATTTTAAAGGGTCTGAAATTTCTTCCAGACCCGAAGATAGAATCATTGAACTTTCCAAACTCCTATAAATTCAGATAATTCATAATTCTTTTCTTCTACACTTTCTTGCCACTGAACTGTGGCTCCTTCCCAAGTGTCAATGATTACGCGCTCTTCTGGTGTTATCTGTCTAATACCCGAAGAGATGTAATTTTTTCCTGCACCACCTCTATCTCTAGGTGTACGGCTATCCACATCTGTCTCGCATACAGGGCACATCCATGTAATATCCTCTCGGAATGAATGCGGATCATCATAATATTCCATGATCTCCGGATCACCCTTCAAGATCTCAACTTCTGTACCGCAAAGCGGACATCTTAATGTATAAGCTTTCCACTTATGTAGTGCACCTCTCTTTAAAATCTTCATCTTTCTACCTCTCTTTCTTTATTATGAGCATGCGCTCTCATAATAGAGAGTGAAAAAATATATAAAGTGAGAGGACCGTAAATGATCCTCAGTATAAAAATTTTCTTTTAAGTTTCTTTTCAAACTTTATCGTTAGATATCCCATTGCGAAGCTGAATATCACCGGTGCTATAAACAATTTTGTTAATACATAAATTGCTACAATACCGATCATATTAGCAAACATTGATGATACTATAAATAAAACCATTAAAATAATTCCTAATATTTTTTTACCCATATAATCTCCTTTCTGTCCTCTCATAATAGGATGTGAAAAAATATAGGGGCCGAAGCCCCCATTACTTTAATCATCCCAGATACCTTTCGTATCCTCCTTTTCTTTCCATTTCTCGCACATTTCATTGTGTCCTTTCTCCATTTCTTGCCATGATGAATAGTTCTTCACGTCGAGTTCTCCCCAATCAAGAACTTCTCCGGTACGATTGTCAGCATGAAACACCATAGTTTCATATCCCCGATCTGGTGTTTCTCTACTGTCTACTACCACTTTCTGTCCTGTGTCTCCAACCTCGACACAATCCCTATACACATGTTCTCTGTCAATGCAAAAATTAAAGTTTAACATAACATTACCTCCTATAAATGTTGCGAGCACCATTGCTCATAATAGGATGTGAAAAAAAAAACTGGGAGTGTTAATCCCAGTCGTTTCTAGATTCGTTGTATGCATCCATAATATCGGACGTATAACAATCCATTAAGAAACCATTATCAATTTCTTTTAATTTTTTCGGAATAAAACTTCCTTCTTTTCTAATTACTTTAAATCCTTTTTTGCCAATAAAATGCTTAACACATCGTAAATCTGTTGCCGCTACAAAATCAAGCCAAATTTCGTCTGACTCGTTTGCAGTTTCCAATGCCAATTTTTTAACTATGTAATACATATTTATTGCCTCCTTTCATAATAGAAAGTGAAAAAAATATATGAAGTGAAAAAGAGAAGAGGCATTAAGCCTCTTTCTTATTAGCCTCCTTTATCTCAGTTTTTTGAATCTTGTCAAAGTTTCCTTTAAGGTACTGGATAACCATATCGATTACCATCAAACCGAGTCCAATGGAGAAACATTTACCGCATTCTACTGCTACTGACTCGCTAAAGCCAGTCATACAGAATACTGCAAATACTCCTGCCATGAACGCCGTTATCATGTTGTTCATCTTTGTATCCTTTTCCTTAACCTTTTTAAATTCATTAATCTTTGCTGCCATAATAATTTCCTCTCTTTCTTTATTTACGGATAGCACTCACTATCCTATAATAAGGTGTGAAAAAATACGGACCGGCCCCAGCAATAAGCCAGAGCCAGCCCAAGAAAGAAAGGAAAAGTAGGTTTTTAAATTAAGCAGAAACCAAATATCCATCCACCTGATGCCCAGCTAGGAGTTCCTCTATCAGCCAAATACCTTGCAGATTCTTGTTCACCGGTTTCGGGATTTGTATATGTTGCCTTATTACCAGACGTGCCAAAACCAATTCTTCTGTCAAGGTAATGATCTCCGACATCTCTCATAGAAGGCGTCATTTCATAATATTGGCTAGAATCAAAATAAAAAAGTTCATCTCTTTGTTTTGGCGTTAGCCCAGCTTGATTCATATAAGCAATACATAATGGAAGACCATCATAATATTTAGCTTTAGCTTTTGCATGATCAAAAGGTTGATCATAGTGAAGATTAACACTTAAATCGTTTTCCCAATATGCATTGTCGATACAAACCTCTTTAATAGCAGTCATCCAAAGTGCATCTTGAGTAGTTAAAATTTCAAAAGGAGGATCGTTTGAAACGCTTCCTTGGGTATATTTTACAACAGGCTTTATGTGTTGTAAGAAAATTGGAGAAAATTTTGTGTACAAGCATTGCATCCATTTTCTTTCCCATCGATCGGGCCATTTATAATACTTTCCAGCCGACCAGTCAGAAACCCAATTTTGATTAAATGCCATAGTGGTTGGTAAAGAAAGCCAAGTAGATCTAGACCCGTCCTCTCCTTCAGCAACTTTACGCATAATCGTACTAAATGTTATAGTTTTATCAGAAGCAGATCCAGTATTAAAACCAAAAGCTTCGATTTCTTCGTTTTTAAATGTAGCGCTATAATATAATGATTTATAAGAACCTATCGGATAATGAGCGCCACCATCAGCAACTATTGTATCCCAACCATCTGCTATTTCTCCAGGAACCATCTGCTGAGATACAAAATTTGGATAACATTTAGTGTCTTTAATAATATTGTAAGGAACAGGATTCCATCCTACGAAAGTTTTACCAGAAGGATCTACAGGAATATATGGTCCACCATATGTAGCACTACCATATGCAGGAACTAACTGCTGATCGAGCAATGTAACTCTGTCAGTATCATAGAACTGTACTTTAAACGATCCACTAACCGGAACATTGGAAACATTAATATGAATTGCAGAAAATCCATCGAAACCTTCCTCTGCAGCGTAAATCGTTGTATTATTCTCAGTGACTTCATAAATATCTTCCATGATGTCACAGTTAAGCTGAGGTACGTCAACAGTTACTTTAGAATAATATTCTCCTTCATCCGGAACATATTCCTTGTTTTCTGTTGCTTCAAGCTCAGTCAACTTTGTAACACCAGATCCGCTTCCAGAAGCAGGATGTACGACGATATGATCGTATGCGATACCTCCTTCAGCATTAATCTCAAGATCAGATCCATCCGAAGGCATAGTAGCTGTTCGTTCAGTTACTTGAACAGGATTATCTCCGTGGATCTTATCAAGAGCCTGAATAATAGCATCTCTAACCTGCTCACCACCAGTAGCGTTACGAATGGTGTCAAGATATTGGTTTATCTGTGCCATATTTACTCTCCTCCTTGGTTATTAGTGGCATTGTTTGAATTCCAGAACTTTTCTGTATGTTCTGCATTTATTACTTCAATAAATTTGATGAGGGCATCTTTAAGACCCTGACCAGTATAAGCAGCTTCTAAAGCTGACTTGTATTTATTAAAGTTTTCTACATTAATCATCGTCCGTACCCTCCTTATAAAATATCAAGCAACTCTTGTAACTGAGCAGGAGTTAAAGGCTGAGAAGTATCTGTAGGAACTATCACATTTGCAATTCCTTCATTTACTACAGTTGTACCGTTGACTCTTACATCTTTTACGCCATTATACACAACTCCTCCGCCACTACCACTTCCTGACGAACTACTAGCTCCATTTATTCCTCCGTTGCCAGTAGTTGTTACATCCGAGGCATAGATCTGAGTAAGCTCTTTTTTGGGAGGCGTTCCAATTGTTATCTGTTTCTTACCAGAGTCAAGATTCATACTTATCTTATACATAGGATAAGTCACAGTACCCTCGTCAGGAAAATGGATCCCATCTATAACCTCAACGAGTTTACCAACTTGGAATATCGGATAGCCTTCTCCAAAATATCCAAGTTCTGCAGCCTCTACTTCAATAGTAGCTACATCCGTATTCTTTTTATTTATCCATTGACGAGCTTCTTCATACAGATCTTCCTTTGTAGCACATTTGGAAAAATCTTTAACTTGAATAACTGCTCCGTGGTTCTCAACTCCCTCGTGATGATAGAGAATATTAGAACCGTATGTATGATCTACTCCTCCTTGATCGGATACTGTAGGACATTCGGCAATTGTCAAATACGCACCATTATCCTGCTGTTCGCCTCTTGGTATTACCGCTGTACAAATGTCTTCTCCATGATAAGTTTTTGAAATATCAAGTAAGTTAAGACCAAATTGAACAGGTTGGTCGGATTGACTATCAAGATCTTTAACCCAATCAATGTAAATTTTGTCCTCGTCGATGTCTTTTCTTAATATCAACCAGCCTCCATTAGTGTCAATGCACATCTGACTAATGACATCAAGAGTTTTTTGCCATTCGACCTCTCTTGTAACAGAATAATTCATAAAGGATTGATCAATGTTACCAATATAAATCCTTCTATTACTTGGTACGAGATTATTATGACGGTTAACAATATCTGTAAAGAAAGAACCTACAGTAGTCCCCTCTCTCCAAGTTACGTGACCGTCAACATAACTATCATTAAAGAAAGCCAGAGCACCTTCGCACTCAACAACTCTCTCGTTATTCCAATTTTGATCGATATTGATGATACGACCGAAGAATATCAATTCTCCGTATTCATAAACTTCTATATCACCGATAAACACCTTGACCTCCCCCCACATAGGATGAGTGGGAGGAAGAGTAAAGGTGAGAGAACCGGCAGTATTAAGTTCCATTTCGAGTGACGGATCAAGAACACAATTGTCCAAGTCACTTCCCATAAGATCAATACCATTATACACGATTCTGTATATCATAACTTCTTACCTCTTGTATAATCTACAGTAACAATTCCGGTTCCTTTGAATATCATGTAGTTAGCACCTGCTGGAAGATCTATTTCATTATCTCCAGTAGTAAGTGCTATAGTTTGAGCTCCAAATATAAGTGTCATAGGGTTGGAAACATTAATAATACAGGTCTGCGTAGCGCCAGTATCATTGAGTATTGTTCTAGCCTTCTGACTACGAACTGTGAACTTACCATATATAATAGTGTTATCGAACAGTTCTTTCCACATCCACTCGACGGTCTTTGTAGAGTCAAGAGGATACTTATACGGCTCCAGATTGTATTTCATTGTAATCTGATTATAATCTCTGGCATCCATTTTGGTGTCGAGAGTTATTCTTCCAAGATAATAATATTTAGGATCATCATCTAAGATAATCTTAACCTTTTTACCATGCAAGAATGCTAATAATTCAGATTGAAATATAAATGGATCAACATTAAAACCGTTGTCCATAATAAAAGTCCAGTTACCTGTGCGCATACCGTACCGAACGGTGCCGGCAAGAATGTCAGTGTAATCGAGACTCCCGTCAGCACCAGGCACGTCAATATACTCCTCTTTGATAGGAGGAGCGGCTACATAAGGTCTAGACTTTGGCGCGAGATGCCATCCTGACCAGGTATGGATCTTTTTACCGCCATTTTCAAAGGTGATACCATGTTCACCATTGTAAAAGAAGTCACCCATTATACCCTCCTCCTTGCATTTTTGATAGATTTAGAACCCAATTTGGTATCCAGCGGGTTAATAATTTGCCCAACAAGAGCATTTCCATCAAGTCGTACGTACATACCGTCAATCCTGTTTCCAAGATTTATAGTATCAGTACGCAAGCTGTTAACTTCTCTTTGAACATTTCTCATTTCATTACTCATATCTCTAAGTAAATTGTTAGTATTATTTGTATTACTACTAATAGTAGCCAAAGCACTAGAAGAACTATTAAGAGTCGTTTTAAGAGGCTCCAAGTTAATACTACTAGGCATAGTGAAATTGGGCATAGAAATATAATCCCTCATATTAGAAAAATCGGTGACAGGTCTCTTAGCAGACAGGCTTGATTTACTTTCGTATTTCAAATCTGCCAAACTACTGCCAACCTTATACAATTTGTCAGCTAAATATACATCAGATAATGCCTCATCAAACATCTCTTTTACTCTTTCGCCAAAGGTCATAATAGATCCTTCGAGTTCTGCTAATGCATCCGGATCGCCAAGACCTTCTGATAAGCCAAGAATAGTATTTACACCCATTCCGTATGTAGCTTTAGACGGCGAATGAATATCCAGAGATTTCTGTAACGAAGTAAGAGACGTTGTACCTAACTGATACATAACATCCGCAGCTGCCTCAGGATCAATACCTTCAGCAAATCCGAGAGATGTCTGATAACCTGCTTTAGCATAAGCAGAAACAAGTTTATCAGCTGCAGAAGTCGGTACAGACGCAGATGCTGCATACAAATTATTAGCTTTCTTCAATTCGGCTGACGACATTTTGGCGAATGCTTCTACTTTAGCTGCACCCTGAGGACCTAATTCTCTAAGAGACTCAAGTAATCCTTCAGACATACCTCTCGAAGCAAGACGAGCCAAATTATTAGCCCAACGACCAACTTTCTTAGTCTGTTCAGCCATATTGTAAAGCATCTTGGTTGTAGAGATTTCCTCTTCTTCCTGGAAATCATCAAATATATTAAATGATCCTTTAATAGATTTAGCAAGTTCGTCTCTAAAATCTTTAACAGCTGTTAAAGCATCTTCAAATGCAAGTTCCTTCTTCAATGTTTCCATTACGGAATCAGTCATGTATACGAATGCTTTTCTGAGTTCAGGAACCTCTTCGACAACCCCATCTGCGAGTTTATCTACTATTTCTTTTCCTGCCTCTTCTGTAGCTTCAGCTTCAGTAATACCATCTGCTAATTCAATAGCAATTAATTCTCCAGATTCTTTAAATTGAGCATCGAATTCTTCAACGGTTTCCGGCCACAAAGGAACAATCTTCTTATGGTCAGCAACCATTTGTTTCATACGAGCTTCAATAATATCAATAGATTTATCTGCAAGTTGTTCACTATCAGCAGACATTGCATTAAGCAACGCAATCTGTTTCGATGTCATATTGTAAATTGCATGGACTCTTTCGTACGAAGAAGGTCCAGCCTCTTCCAATTGAGCGATTATAGGTTGAGAAACACCTTTATTAGCAAGACCAATTAACATCTCAGACCATTCGGTAACACCCTCTATCTGACCCAAGAAGGTCTTGAGAACCTGTTGTCCAGTAAGTTCTGTTTCCTTATTGAATTCCGAGAACATATCAAGCGAACTTGCTACAGTATCTTTCAACTGTTCGAGCCGTTCTCTTGCTTTCTTAGCTGCTTCATCTTCTTCATTTAAAGCATTAGTTACTCCACCGAGAGAATCTGCATATTCTTTAGCATCTTCCTCAGCTTTCTTCATCCATTCATCAAAATTACCAAACTGATTGATATAAGAATCCATACCTGTAGAAGCATGAGCATTAACATAATCTTCAATATCTTTGAAATGACTACCATCTTCTTTGGTTGCAAGTCGCCAGTTTTCCAATCCGTATCTAGAATTGATCTGTTCGCCATACTCTCTCCAATAATCAGCATCACGAACCGCCTGTTCAGAAGGAAGCGGCATACCACCCATAGCGGTTTTGATAGAATCTACAGCATCCTGACCAATCAGATTTACGAACCATCCGCCAATACCATTTTTGATCTCACCGACTAATACATCTGCCTTGGCAAGAGAATTATTGAAATCATCCATTGCGTTTGTAGCTGCGTCTACTTCAGTATCAATATCATCCGTTTTGTCAATTGTTACATCGACATCGTCTTTAGCAATATTGTAACCTTTACCAATTTGCTTGATGAGACCGAGGCCTTTTTCGGCAGTCTGTACAGTATCATGCTGCAATTCCTTCTGCTGAGTTTTAGCAGCGGCTAAGGTTTTATGGATAGTCTCGATACCAATGGCGTCAACTCTCATACGAATAGGAGATTTGTATTCGTTTTGAAGCTCTGCTCCACCTTTTACAGCTTCTCCAACTGATTTGGTAAGATCACCAACAACATTTTTAATATCGCCTATGTTATTTATAACACGGGCAGTTTCTTCTTCACTAGAACCAAACATATCACGGATCCAATTTCGATCCGAATGTTCTTGCATATCTTCATTAAATTCTTCAGCTTTATTAGCAAACGATCTGACGATCATACCAAATACAGAATTCTGAATATTGGCTTGAGTGTTAATATCTTTTAATTGCTGTATAAAATCTAATCGTTCGAGTTCAGTGTCCGTATAATTCGTATGAGAAAGGATAGTAAAACCGCCAAAACCTTCGGACTCAATTATTTGTCTAGCACCTTCATTAACTCTAAGAAGTTCTGAAATCATCTTCTCGGCTAATTCTGCATTTTCTTCGCCGTATGCATCATAAATTTGACGCATTATTTTAGTATACTGATATCCTATTGAATAGTCTTTTAATTCATCAGCTTTCCCAGGGAAATAAGATCGTATGTCGCCAAACGAATCAGTTACACCTTGGCTGAAATATCCTCTATTAATAGCTTCATTTTGAAGTTTTGCAACCTGCTCCAATAAGAACTGATAATTTTCTTTCTCAGCATCAGTCATTTCATCAAAATTCATGATGGTATACTTACTGAGATCTTCCATCATATTCTTATATGCATTAGCCCATTTATCATAATCATCGTTACCTAATGCATCGTCAACCATATTTTTCCAAGTCTGCTGTAAAGACCAATTTTCAAGATCTTTAATACATTGCTTGATGGAATCAAAGCCTTCAAACAATCCAGCAAGACCATTTACAGCAGTCTTAGCCAGAGCTGCAAAAGTATTAAATATCACTTGTTGAACTTCCGGCTTATTAAGCCAGTTCACAATAGCACCTAAGATAATATAAATACCATCGAGAATTACATTAATGTTAACAACCAAAGCCTGAACAAATGCTACTATAACAGATGCAGCAAGTTCACCTATAAATGCTCCGACAATTATACCGATACCGTTCATAATAAATATAATTGCATCGGCTATATCCGGGAACGATTGTTTCATAGCAGCAGCTATCTCTTTACTCCTGCTAGCAAATCGAACAATAGCATCTACAGCATTATCAACTTCTTCCTGTGTAGTTGCGCTAAGTAATCTTATAGCTAAAGCAAAATCAAGAATTCCTTCAGCAACAGATCTGCATGCCATACCCATAGCTAATATAATTGAGGATAGAGCGCCCAATCCAATTGCTACAGGTCCAAAATATCCAACAACAGCACCTAAAGCAGTCGCAACAGCAGCCATTATGCCAAGCGCTAATGCGTATGCTGTGATCTCTTCAGGAGATGCTCCAGATTGTTTCATAACTGCAAAAGCTCCAGCCAAGCTAAGGAAAGATGATGCCACTATAGCAATAGCACCTGCTGACATCATAAGATCAGCACTTGTAGAAGCTCCTTTTTTAGCATTAAGGATTCCAAGAGCAGCAGACATCTCAGCGAACAAAATACCGAGTGCTATTGTATCGTGGAGAAGATCTCCAGGATCGCACAGCTGGAAAGCTGCCTGCATCAATGCTAATGCTCCTGCGATTTCTACAAATCCGAGACATAATATTGCAACACCACCGGTCATTTTAAGAATATCATTCTTATTCGAGATCGCTTCATACATCTCACTCATTATAAACACAAGTGTAGATAATCCGAATAATACAGCACCAATAAGCATGGTGTATTTCAAAGCTTTCTGACCATTGCCAACAGGTATCTTAGATATCAACGACATAGATGCGGCAATTGCTAAGAACGAAGGAAGTATTAAAGCCAATGCTCCAACGCCTTTTAACACGTTTCCGTAATCGTTATCTTTTATTTTAGAAAATCCTATTATGGCTAAAGTCATCACTCCAATTATAGCAGAGATAGATGCACCCATAGCAGCAATTTGTTGCCATGATACAAGTTTATTGATGTATACAGCTCCACTGAATGCGATAAGGAGTAACGAGAAAGCAGCGACCAAAGGAATTACTGCCAAAGTATTCTTTGCTGCCTGCTTAGAATTTTTAGCATTACCTCCATTTTTAGGATTAACTATAGTAGAAATAGCAGCTGCTACCAATGCAACGGCACCGGCTACTACACCAATAGCTGCAGAAGCTGCCCATAACTTGTCCGTATTTGCGAATTGCAAAATCATCAAAGCAGAAACAACCAATCCTAATGCTGAAAGCATACCTATCAAGCCTATTAAGCTTGACTTAGCGTATGTTGTTTTTGCAGAAAGCGCTTCAATAGCTACTACTACTGCACCAATCAAAAAGATATAAGCACCTAATGCAATTAATTGCCCAAGCTTAACATTCTCCATAAGTTTAGCAGCTACACCTATTGCAAGAATAGATGCTGCCATAGCCATAATTACTTTAGCTAAACTTTCAAATGTGTTATTCATTTGACGAGCATTTCTTAAAGTTTCTCTACTATTCGCAGCTTTAGCAGATATTAAATATTCCATCCCGCCAATTACTAATGCGAAGACAGAAATAAGAGCAACTAATACCCCAAGAACAGTGAGTCCGTCGGACATAGCATATCCGTTAGTCAAATGAACGAACGCCGCAAAGCCTAATAAGAACAATGTCAACGCGGTTACAAAAGCTGCCATTCCTATAGCCATATTAGTGCCTTTTCCAGCTAAACCTGATGCAACACCAAGAGCCATTATTAGCGGAATAAATGCATTAAACACAACTGTTGCTCTTGTGATAGCGTTTTCCACAACATCCATAGGGATGTACGCCAGTATCATAAACATACCAAACAGCACAATAACAGACATAGTAAATGCTGAAATAGCTAAGGAAGCCCAGCCAGAAGCCTTTCCAGCCACACCTATAGCTATACCAAATGCTATAATAACCGTAGAAAGGGTAGCCATCGTTTCAGTAAGATCCTCTATCTTCAATCTTGCAATCATCTCTACTGCTTTAACCAAGATGATTATAGACGAAGCAAACGAAACAAATGCAAATGATCCTTGTACAATTTTCGGAGTGTATTTCGATAAAAGATACATCGTACCCATCATAGCTGCCATTAAGCTTACAATAGCTCCTACGGCCGTAAACACCTGAGAAGTGGTAGCATCGAGTTCAGATAATATCTTAAGAGATACAGTCAATGCAAGAACCGCTCCAGTAAGAGCTGCAATATTAACAGCGGATCTATCGATAATCTTCTTATCTTTTCCAACTACTTTTGAACAAATATCCATAGCAAGAACAAATCCGAGCATAATAGCACTCAATGCGCCAATCGCTACTGTAGATCTTATAAGTTCATCTTTAGGAATTTTGCTCAAAGTAAGAATTGAGTTAGTTACGATTGCAACAGCGCCACCAAAAGCTAATAATGTCTGAGCAGGACCTGCAAAGTTACCAACATTATGAATAGCAACTCTTATTTCGCTCAAGATCTTAGGAACATCTGTCATAGCAGATACGAAATGAGAAGTATTATCGATCAAGTTTCTCAAAGCGAGCATAACAGAGATCAATACGGCTGCAAATAACAGCATCATTATCTGACCTTTTTCAATACTATCCCAAGATTCTTTGAACTTAACGCCCATCTGATGAACTGTTTCACCCAACTGTCCAAGGGCTTCTCTCATCTTTGTTGCGTTATCCGTAATTTCGTTTCCGGTAAAGAAATCTTTGATAAATAAAATAGCCTCTTTGAAAAATATAATGATTGATTTAAGCCCTTTTAACTGACCAGCAGAATGCATCCAAAAACTGAAAGAGTTGGCTAATGCTACCATAAGATTCCAAAGAGTCTTAACATTATTAACCATTCTGTCAAAGAAGGACGTTCCTGTGCCAGCTGAATTTATAGAATCAACAAATGACGAAAATACAGAAGCAACTTTTATAAAAGCTGTTAACAATACATTACCAACAATATAAGCTAAACCAGCTAATATTTCGCCAAGCTTGCTGAATACTCCAGAATATGCTGCGGCTTTAATTAAAGAAACTATTACTTCAACTAAAACTCTAATTCCAGTTGCTAAAAGTACAACAGCTGTTGTAACAACTTTAACAATAGCTTCAAATATACCCAACTTATCGATCACGTCAAGTAAATATAAAGCTAATGGAGACAATATCTCAAATACATTTGTGAAAGCATATACTATTTTAAGTAATGCCACAATCACAGGTCTTGTATATTTGGTAAGTGTCGAGAATGTCTTAAGAATCACTCTCAAAACACTGAATAAACCGGTGAATATTCCTTTTATACCAGAGAGAGCTTCTCCAGTAGGAAGTATCTGTTCGGTAAATCTTTCAAAAGCAAGAGCCGCTTCAACAACTTCATTAGCTGTCTTCGGAGGGAATACATCATTAAATGCATCTCTAACAGAATGAAGAATCATAGCCAAGCCCCAAAGAATATTCTCGATACCACGAGTCATTATCGTGAATTTCTGAAGATTAACATTCTTGAGAACCTGCGCACCGTATCTGGTCAAAGCTCCAAAAATCTTATTGAAACGTTTTGCTATAGGATCTAATGCAGCAGAAAATTCCTTTATACTAGCCTTCAACTGCTGAAGGAAAGGAATCATATTTTCGATGTATGGAACAGTGAATCTCTGACCCAATCTTGACAACTGAGCCTTAACATTTGAAAGAACACCTGCATATGTCTCATCGGCTTTACCAGCTGCTTCGCCGTAAGCTTCATACATAGCATCTGCGAATGTTCTGAAGTCAATTTGTCCTTTTGATACCATCTTACGAACTTCACCTTCTGTTTTATGAAGGTAAGTCGCGATGGTAGAAGCCGCATTAAGACCTCTACTAGAGAATTGAATAAGCTGATCGCCCATCACCTTTGTTTGACCAGCTACAGATGTAAAGATACGGCCCATATCTTCATAAGAAGAACCAGCCATTGCTGCAGCGCCTGCTATAGCTCTCAAATCGTACTTCATCTGCTCTACATCTTCATGTCCAGACGTCATAAGCTGAGCAGCAACGCCAGCAGCGGCATCATAGCCATATGCAGTACCTGTAACAGCCCAGTCAATAGCATCCCCCATATTGGAAATATATTCCGACGCAGCAGCGGCATCGTTTTTAAAACGATCCATCTTTTCGACAAGTGCTTGCATCTTGAAGTTAGCCTGCTCGATCTTAAGAGCTCTTGACATACCTCCGGACTTGATTTGTCCAAAGGACATATTCCAAAGACCCTTTCCAAAGTTGAGAAAACTCCTCGTCAACTCCTGGATCATCGTAACCCCAGCGATTTGAAGGGCTGAGAATTGAACTCTAACTGCTTCGGTCTGCTTCGTTACATTCGACAGATCCATTTTGTTAGCAGCTTTGGTCATGTCTTCCAAGCCCTTCGACCCGTCAAAATTGAGGGCCATTTTAAGCTTGTCTATTGTTGTTAAAGAAGCCTGAACATTTCGTTCAAACTGTTTGTTGTCAAATTGCATCTCGACAACTCTTTTATCGATTTCTACAGACATAATGCCCCTCCTGTTTGTTGTGTTTTACTGCCATTTTGATGTTAAGTAAATTGTCTTCGTATTTTATTACGAATTCTCGAATCCAAATAACTCATACCAACTGTTGTTGCTGTACTACCAGCTATACCGAATGCTATAGTAGCAGCTGCGACAGCAGGATTTGTCATTAATGGAGCTACCATAGCATAACCTGCTACAGCGCCAGCGCCACCTTCTATTGTATTTTTAGCTAATATAATCTTATCCAAAACTTTATTAGCAGTATCAAATCCTCTTTTCAAATGATAATCAGGAATTTCATTGATGGCTTTATTTCTCATAGCTTTATAACGGCTCTCAAGTTCTTTTGGATCTGTTATTTGTTTATTTCTCTTAACAATATCCTTTCTTTCCTGACGAAATTCTTTACGATACTCTTTTCGTTTTTCCTTATATTCGTCTTTAGCCATTTCATTTCGTTCATATTTGTTTTTAATATCTCTTTTTTTATCATTAAATTTCTTTTCAGCTAAAAGCCTTTCATCCTGATTAAGACCTCTTCTATGTTTACCAGCATATCTTTTTAATCCTTCATCAGTAAGGCTTCCATCCGGATTCTGATATCTTCTAATTCCCCAGTGCATTCCAAGAATACCGAAATGCATCAGATAATCGTTATACTCTTTTGAGAATTCACGAAAGTCATTTGTAGATGAATGTTTAATCATTCTACTTTTTGTATGGTTACCTTTCTTATAACCACCTATTTGGAAATTTGGAGTTCCGAAATTTCTTTCGTAAGCATGCCACAAATATTGTTCAGCATTACTGATAGCATGAGTAAATTGAACCCATCCAACCATTTCCTCAATTTCCTCAGGATCCATATATGTATTTATATTATTCATATTAATTTTATTATATCCACGTTTTCCATAATAATTGAGAATTTGTTGCAAAGTATTACGGAATCCAACGTATTCATCACCAGACGATGCATGCATAAGATAATCGTTATACTGTCTTGAAAACTCTCTAAAATTGTTCATGACATCCTCCTATCCGTTTATTCTTTTTCCGGGTATTCTATGAATATCCAAATCTTCGTTCCTTCTGAAATTCGTGCCAAGAGCTTGACGGGTAAGATTTGATGCTTTGTTGAATATGCTATCCTTAATATAATTAACACGTTTGTTATTAAATAAGGTATTAGCAATTCTTTCGCCCTTCTCCCAAATCTCTTGACCTCTTTTTTCATCTCCGGCCCCATTCAATCGCATTAGTGCCGGAACGATATAGGAATCTTTGACATAAGCATTTATGATATTTCTAGCCTCAGGAGATGCATTTTTATAAATATCAAATGCTGTGCCATAATTTCCTACAGTAATTTCTTGTGTCATTTTATTGCCGACATCCATAGCTTCATTTCCATGTTGTTCAACTCTTGAAGCCAGATCGCTAAAATTATTTTGAAGACGGTTTAAAAATCCACCAGAATTATTTCCATTATCTGATGTATCGTCACCGCCTTTAGAAGGTTTTCTTCCTTTAGATGGTTCGATGGCTTCGAAACGATTCTCTCCCCATTTCATGCCTTTACGTCCGTAATGCATGAGGTAGTCTGAATATTCTCTAAAATCGTTCATACAAACCTCCTATCCTTTGCTATGCAGCTTAGCTCGACGAGCTTTATTTAATGCTGCATTTTCAGCCAATATGTCTTTCTTACTCATCTTCTCAGGATTGTTCTTCGCATTACAAACTCTGATCAATGTTATTAATCTATTCAAATGCCACTTCTGAAACTCAATCGGAATCTGAAGGGCTATCATTTCCCAATAAATTACTTCTGAAGTAAGTATTTCTTTCTGTTTAGGTTTACCCTTTTTACCACCGGGTTTAGGTTTATCATCTCTAAACCAAGTAGCAGTCATTGTATCGTTTATGTATTCTACGATCTTCTTGACATCCTCTTCGGTAAGACATAGATACACATTCGGATCTGGATTTTGAGGAGTTATGGTCATACACTCGAAATAATACAACTTCTTATCAAGTGTATCTAATGCTCCTTCTACTAAAAAAGGTTTCTTGTATTTCGCTTCCCATTTAGAAATCGAGAGGAGGGAATGCTCCATAACAAGTTTCGTCTCTTTGACGGTGATGAACCTTTGCGTATCCTCATCGAATAGCTCATTAGGCGGTACATTTATTGTTAACGGCATTCCTTTATCCTCCCAACTCCACACAACTCGTGTTATTTAGTTTTATAATTATTCCTGAGTTTTCCCAGGAACAACTTCGAATCCAACAAGCTTATTGATGGAATTCGGATCAGCATTCTTCACAGCATCAGCCATCGACGGAGGAATTACTCCATTGATGAAATCGCTCATTGCCTTGTCTCCGCCCTCAATAAACTCCATAAACAATACATCGTATGCCGGGTGATTCTTGAAACGCTCGCGGATCTCGTCGTTCTTCACGAACTCTTCACCATCGGCAGACTTCTCACCATAGCAAGACAACACGAAATCTTCAAAGTAATTGAAAATTTCCTTGTTGTTTCCGGACTCAACCATCTTCTTGATCTTGTTCTCCAGACCGCCGTCTTCATACAGATGCATCTTTGCGATTTCAGATCTAGTCAGGTTGAAGTAGAAATTCTTTGTTTTCTTGTTCCCATTGTAATCTTCATAGGTAATGGCTTTTGTTAACATTTTGTTTGTCCTCCTTAATGTTTTTAAAAAAAGGAGAGGGCCTGAAAAGACCCCCTCCATACTACCATTTTGATGCGGATCAGCCTGCAGTTACGCCAAGCAGCTCGAATACCTTATCCGGCAGCGGCAGATACGGATCAGTTCCCGGATGAGAAACCTTCTTGTAGTAGGTCTTGCTAACGGTAACAGTCGTATCAGCGGTGAGAGTGTATACATACGGATCTTCCGTAGTACCAGTACCAGATCTCTCATACAGACCTTCGTCGTGCGGATTCTCGGTCGCCGGAACCGCTTCTTCATAGGTATCTGCAGATGCATCGGTACCCCACAGAGCATCTTCCAGAGCTTTCAGCTTTGCTGCTGCTTCCGTAGTAGTGAATGCTGTAGAATCGATAGTGATCAGACAGGTATTCTTGTAACCAGTAACTGCTACCGGTACGCCAGTCATTTCCCAGCTGAACTCGATTGCTTCCGGGCTATCGTTTACAGTGCTGTGAGATCTCTCAGACGGAGAAGCAGTCAAACCATAGATCAGATGCAGCTTGTAACCATAGTCGTTTGCTTCAGTATCATTACCGATAATAGAACGGTAAGAGAAACCAAAGGTCTTTCTTGCCTGCTGGTAAACACGTACACCCTTCATCGGGAATGCACTACCATCCATTTCAGCAAATTCATCCGGATAGGTATAAGCCGTAACGGTCATACCAAACTCCTCTGCTGCTCTCAGAGACAGATACTTGATATTATCTGCATACAGAGCTGTCTCGTCTGCTCCAGACGGAGACTCGGTTACGCCGGTAACACCGTTCCATGCATAACCTTTCTTGTAGGTCTTTGTTGTCGAGTCGAACGGATAAACGACGGCCCGATCGTCACCTGTTTCATACAGGTGCTCAGCTACCTGATCCCATAACAGTGCGCTCATTCTTTTTTCCTCCTTAAAATGTTGTTGTGAATACGTCATGATGCAGTTCATCAGCTACATAATGCCTATCATGAGTCAGAACTAAGTCCTCATCATTAAACAGGATTCTGTCTGCCAAATCACTGTCGGCGTCTTTGTAAATTGCTATGATTTCATAGCGTTGTCTCCCGAGATAAACTTTATTATCCGCATGTCTAGTGTCAATTCTTGATCTACTATAACGAATACATGGGTATTTCATCTTGAGAGACGCTGGCGGTTCAAAATATACATTATTCGTCCCCAGAATCTTCCGAATCTTCGCATCCAGTGCAAGCCTCCGGTCCAGTCTCGTCATTGTATACCCCTCCTATCTCGAGAATAAGTCGTGGCGGTTCCACGGTAATAGTGTTAACTTTCCACTTAGTACCCATCCAAACCACATACTTAATATTGGAAAAGTTCTCAAAAGCAAAAGCATCAGCCAAAATCTCGATTTCATTGCTTATTACAATGTCTTCATTGACTTTATCGGCAGATTGAAGTCTTCTAGAGCATCTGGAAATGTCTCCTCTATACTTTCGCTCGACAATGACTGATTGCCAGTTGCTCGGTCGAACTTCCATTAAGGTTTCATAGCCTACTACCCCAGCAAACTTCATATCTCTCACCTCTTCCTACTTCCATTTTGATGTTTACATGAACGGCTCTCTTGCGCCGCTCGCAATTTCTGCCTTGCCGGCGAGTTCGTAATGCCAATAATACATTGACCAATCGTCTCCAAATGCCGCTTCGAGGTCCTTGTATGCTGCTCTGTACTTTTTTGCGTCAAATGCATATGGGTTAAGAGCCTCAGTAATGTCCACCCCGTCAACGGTAGCAATATGGGACGTCGTTTCAACGATCTCATTCTCTGCCGGTACAAGTCCGTAATACGGCCTACCATATCCAGCGATCTTAGAATCTCCAATATTGTAAGTTTTTATCCTTACCTTGTTTCCAGAATTACCTTCGATTGTCTCGATCTTGTTCCCATTCACAGACACCACAAGTCCAGTATGGTTGATCCTAGAAGCATTCTTAAAGAAGATCTGATCGCCTTTCTTTGGCTTTGTATACCATCTTTTGTTTCGCTGATAGAAGTCTGCAGAGGTTGGTGTGTATGCACTCCATCCACCAAGTAGCTTTTTGGCAAGTTCTTTACCGAATGCTTTGATCATACACCAATCCACAAACATATCACACCATGCAACTCCCTGTGAATAGGGAGCCCCGATTTCTTTAACGAGATCTCGTGCGTATTTTGTGTAGTTGTTAGACCCAGCATTTGCGGTTTTGCTATCCAGCTGAGCATTGGTCTTCTTCTCGCAATACCCTTCCTCAATCAGAGCAATCTGAATCAGCTTATCTTCGGCCGTCATACTTCATTCATCACGCTGGCAAGTTTCTGCCTAACGTGTTCATTCGGAGCGTTGTTCATCAGATTCTGAAGTTCCATATGGAAATTGTCAGTGGAAGAGTACTGCCCAAGAGCATTTCTCTTAGCATACCGACCACGGCCCATAGACATACCCATTTCCGGACTCATCATCGATGTATTACCCCTAAAGTTTACTCGGCCGCCGTAAGACCCTATCTCGCTGTACTGGTCTTCTTCCTCATACGACTCAATCACTTTACAAAGATTCTTTGCAAGGTGAGCCAGCATATCACACACCTGATACTCATTTACATCCAGGTGATCTTTTTCTCCATACTTAGCGAGTTCTTTGACGACCTTGTCTTTCAGTTCATAGATTCTATGCATCTCCTCACCTCCTATGCAATCCGATCAATTACGAGATTAGCGTTCTGGACATTGATTGACGGAGCCGGCACTGCTGCAGGATCATCCGTAATACCAGAAACAGCTCTCACCGATACAGTAAAGCAGCAACCTTTCGGAACCTTAATAATCGCCGTAGAAGTTACGTTACCATACACATCGACCGCTGCTGGGGTAAAGATTGCTCGACTGGTCTGCCTCTGTTCGCTGTTTACTGTAATAGCAATAGCGATAGGACCAGCCGTTCCACCAGTAGGTACAGCAATGTTACCATTGAATGTCACCTGATAGGTAGCAAAACATTGACCGTTAGTGATTCCACGGAGAATAAAAATCCCTGTTTCGTCTTCGTGGTAAATGTAACCACGTCGACAAGGAATAGATGCTGTAAAGATTACAGGCTGATTCAGGTCTATACTCTGAACAGCGTTAGCAAGATACTCTGCCGCCATATTTCACCTCCGATCAGCCGCAACCACAGCCGTTAAACTGCTGGCAGCAATTCGGATTCTGAACCACATACGCCGGAATCGGTGTAGGATTCAAATACTGCTCGAGAGCAACTGTCTGCCTTGCGTTGTCAGCAAGAATCTGTGCTGTCTGAGCCGTCTGAGATGCTGAGAGATTAGCTGCTGTAAGCTGACGCTCCAGATCCGCAATCTTCTCATTCTTAGCATCGATCTTATCCTGACACATCTGATCAAGGATTCTCTGAGTATTGTTGTTCTGGTTAACCAGAATGTCACGAATACCGTCAGAGATAGCCGCACGATCTGCACAATTCTCAGAAAGGATAGTGCTCTGAAGATTTGCAGAAGCCAGTCTGTTCTCACAGCAACAATTCTGGAATTGTGTAGACAAATCGAACATCTGCTGCATGTTAGCCATCTGACGAGTATTGGCTCCAGACTCAACTGCAGCGAAGCTATTGCACAGCTGGTTAGACATGCTATTTACACTGGACTGGAGTGCGGAAAGCTGGCTGAACAACTGAGCATCCTGGAATCCCTGGTTCATCCAAGGATAGATACCGTTATTGCCGTTTCCGCCAAAACCGTTACCGTTGTTTCCCCATCCGATAAGAAGTAACAGAATAATCCAACCCCAGTCTCCACCGAAGCTGCCCATTCCGTTACCATAACCGTTCATGGGTCCTACAGGCATTACCATGTTCTGTCCGTCTGTTAACGCCATTTCTTTGTACCTCCTCATAAGATTATTTTGTGAAGTCAACACTTCTAACTTCCATTTTGATGATTCATCATTTGTTGAATCTGTTGAGCTCTCTGAACTGCAGCGTTATACTGATCCTGAGAGATCTGTCCGGAGTTTAGCATCTGCTGGATCATCTGATTGGGATTTACGCCAGTCTGTTTAAGCTGATTCAGACGCTGCATAAAGTTCTGCATATTGCCAAATTGTCCGAACGGATTGTTTCCTCCATTTAGTTCATTGTACAGCGGATTAGCCATTAGACTGAGCCTCCTTTGCTCTACGGTTGTTTAACCTTGAGTCAAGACGATTGATCTGTCGCTGGAATTTATCCTCCAGTTCTGCCAAATCGCTTTTTGTCACGTATTCAGGATCCACTTTTACCACATTAGGATTGTTTTGCTGTTCGGATCCTCGCTCTACGTAATCCAGAGTTCTCATAGATGTCATACCACTGGCATCTGCTGACTTGATGTATACAACAGGAGCATCCTGATCCCATAATACCACTCTCTGATTCGGTCCTACCATATAGGCTTTTGCGCCTGCTTCACCCTGTACCCAGATCATATCCGGTTGTCTTGGTGCTGCGATAGGCTGTTGCTGGTATTGTGGTATCCATGCTGGTTGTTGATACGGTTGGAAAGCTCCTTGTCCAACTTGCAATGGGTTGTAATATGGATTAGTGGCCATTTCTTTTATCCTCCTTACATTCTACACCACACAAATTGTGGTACTTCATTCGAAGAGTCCCAGGAATCGTAAATATCACCGTTTACAACCGTACAGCAATGACCTCCGAAACCAAGAACAAATGTTCCATAAGGATTGTCCTTACAGAATTCTCTTGCGCTGTAACAATTTGGACAAGTGGATGGGATCACGATTCTTTCGAAACCATAGCTTCTTAGAACCGAGCCCCAAACCCAGTCCGCATGAGGGAGATCACACATGTTCTTACCAAATTCTGTCAGGATGTCATAAGCTTGTTCCCATGTCATGTTTAGAGCTTTGGTTATTGCACGGACTGCGCAATCTCCTACCGCTCGTCCACAAGGATTCGGGTTGTATGGTACGTACATTGTTAGGATCTCCTTACTTTTTAATATAAGCAACTAATGCTACTACTAAAAATGTCGTTCCAATCTTTAAAACAGATTCTGCAATTTTATTAGTCCATTCGGCCTCTGTTTTAGGAACTGACTCATCAAAGATAAACTTGTTATGTCCTACTATCTCAATTTCTTTAGCATCTAAGAATGCCACGTCAAAATCGTGATCATTAGTTTCCGGATTAATCTTATCCGGATTTGTTTTCTTAAAAGTTATTATACATTCCTCATCGGAAAATTCTTGTTTAACATAATCAGCTTGTATTCTATAACAAGCTCCAGACTTTGTTTTAACATACCAAAAACGTTCAGAATTGTTTTCCATACGTTTCTCCTTTACTCCCGCGAGATCCCCACGGGGCATCGTTCGTAAAACTGCCCTTTAATTAATCTGACCCACCTAACATGATTACTGTATTCTGCGTAACGGCATATATGTGGGTACCGCTAGCTACTTCAATCCACAACTGCACACCAGTAGCCCATGATATGTCAAGATTAAGTACAACATACCAGCCACCATCCATACCAGATAGTACATTATTAGTTAATTGGATTCTATCACAGAGGTTCGTTAAACCACTCTGCACAGTATCCAGCCCACTCTGCACATCTTCCACATCTTCCGCAATGTCGTTGACCTGCTCCTGCACTGCCCCAATAGCCCCACTCACGCCATTGACAGTAACGCTGATCTGCCCCGTGGATGCTGTGAGGGTGTTTGTGCCTTTGAGAAGCTGGATTTGTTCGGGTGTCAACTGTACGGTGGTAGGGGTGGCGAGGTAATAGCATATTTGCAGATTGTTGCTTGCAAGGAATGTTTTCAAGTCGCTAACAGTAAGGCTATTGTCATTAGCGTATCTGTATCTCAAATACCTTGCATCAGTTCCAACACCTAAATTGGTTGTAGTTTTGCCAATTGGAGCACTTGCACAATTATTTGCATCTACTGACTTTGTTATATCTCTTCCCGTCAGTTCTATGTAGAAGAAATAGTTTGCTCCGCTATCATCCAGCAACCAACTTTCATCTTCACTACCATCATATTCCACAATCGCCCTATCCACATCCATCACAGTATTGCCATTACTGTCGATTCGTACAATACCACCGTAGATGGTATCTCCGAGGGCGATGGTGTAGGTCTGCGTTGTACTGTACAACCTAACATTGTTAATGGTTACTCCCGAAGGATTATTCGAATACATTCTAACATTTGTGCCATCTTCGTTGATTGTAAAATTCACAATATTGTGTGATTTTGCGTCAAATACTTTGCTTACTAATTTGTTTTGCCATTCTTCAGAATTATTCTTATACACCGTAAAATCAAATGCTTTTGCTTGGCCACTCACATCAAAGTACAGTTCGTATGTTCCGGCTGGTAAAGAAATGTTGGTTTTAGGGATAATATATCCTTCACCTACAATTGCATAGGAAGAGTCACTAGTCCATACATCGTTCCCATCCCTCTGTACATCTACCCCTGTATGTCCGCTGATGGGGCAATAGTTGGTGTACGGGGCAAAGGTGGCATCGGTTTCTGTGGCAAGGCGGATCATTGGATAAAATATTTCATTATTGGTTGTTACTGTATCACCGACTCTAATGGCTATTTTTAAATTATCACCGTTATCGTTAATAGTGTATCCGTTATAAAGTTCCTGTATAGAAACTCTATCACTTCCACTTACCCTAACAACAGCATTAGATGATGACGGAATACCATTATATATCATTCCAGCGAACTCCGAAGAGTTAAATACTGAAACAAAATCAAAGTAAGTATTATCTGTAGCAGTACCATTTACATTGATACCAGTTACATTCCCGTCATTATCCATCTGTACCGTAAACGTCACACCATTGAGAGTGTATGCATTGCCGCTCCATGTACCGCTAGTATTAGCCGCTTTAATACCATCTACTGTCATAGGCAGTTTATTCTTCCCAGCACCACCAACCCACGGCTTATCATATCCGTGTAAGTCCTGCACAGGCTCAATCTTTACTGTGCAATCCGCAAGGTTAGACGGTACGGCATCGGGAATGGTGATAACATCGGCATAGGGATAGGTGGTGGCATCACCGTTTACCTCGTTATCCAAACTCGTTAAACCACTCTTTAATTCATTAACCGCGCCCACTACCGTTTTGCTTGTGGTCTGCAATGTATTGTCGGTCTTGTCCTGCTTTAATGCGAGTGCATCGTACACGCCGTTAGATTCTACCGGATTCGTGCTGCCGTCAGTCGGAACAGTATCAAAGGTCAAAATGTCCTGCTTTGCTGCAAGTTCACCACGAGTAACAAGGTCATTGTTATCGAGTTGTTGCTCCACAGTGAAAGTAAAATCATTTTCTGTAACGGCATTATGTGGCGCAACAGAATAGTTATATCCTGCACTCTGTTCTTTACAGTCCTCAAGAAGTGTAATCTCCCAGCGATTCCATTCTTTGTAGATACGAATAAAGCCATCAACATCCTGCGATTGATAGCCAGACGGTGAAGCAGTTACACGCTCAATAAAAGTTCCGTTCGATTCGTACTTATCGACATACACAGTATTTCCGCTATTGTAATCGCCAGTCAATACTTTATACACAATATCCCCTGCAGGAATTGCGTATCTATTTACTGCAATTTCACCATCATCAATAGTGATGTGGTCTCCTGCCGTCAATACATTCTGATTTTCAGACAATTCACTAGCAATGTTCGTAGCATCAACTTCTGCAGAATTCCAAGCTCCAGCAGAGTGGTCTGTCTTGAATTTATACAGAAGATCGTTATGCATAACTATGTCGCCAGCTTTGTAAGTTTCTGAAGTGCTAAATTGTTCAGCAACATCATCTCTAACATCATCGATGCGATCGTTAATACTTTCTACATCGATAAAGCCAGAAGCAACATCAAACTTCATGCTGATAGTACCAACATAATATGTCTTGCTAGGGTCTACTTCAGTATCGGTCGACAGAACATACTTGTTGTTAACAAGCTCATACCAGTCCTGAGAAGAAGGATCTCCGGACGGATCTACCACAGCTTCGTAAGTACTGCAATCTGCTACCGATACATTTGTTCCTGCCGGATAAGTCTTTCCAGAACCTTCTACAAATCTAGAATCTGTAGTAAAGGATTCGGACATATTATAGAAATACCCAGCCATTGCCTGTGTGAGTGTAGAAGGCAATGTTGCAAAGGTCTTACTACCTTTGAAAATCAGGCCAGCAGACTGCTCATTGAATCTCTGAGCAATTTTGTTAGCAAGTGCTTTTGCCTGATCAAAATCGACAAAATTGTTCTGTGCCATACCAAATATCCTCCTCAGGATAATACATCAAGCAGTTGATTTACCTGCTCTGTTGTTAACGGTGATGTTTCTAAACCGAGATCTGAAGCTGACATATCTCCAATGAGTGTCACACTATTAATCTGAGGTTTGTTTTCAAGGCTTTCATAATCCAATGTGCCCTGTCCTCCTTCTATAACCGATTTAAGTTCAAGAAGAAGGTATTCCATACGAGACTGAGGAATTGCAGTATACTCATTACCATTGATTGTGGCGATTAGGATTTCCTCGTCTCTACTCTGGGGAATCATATCTACTGCCATTTTTTATACTCCTCCTTTATGATTTACCTTGTTTTTTCTTCAGCATTTCCTGAAGTTCTTCTACTGTGTATTCGTCACGATCTTTGTTCTTATCTTCGAAACCAGCTTCTTTCATACGTTTTTTCTTTTCGATTTCCATTTCTGTTTCGCTGCGTTTCTTTTCTTCAGCATCTTCAATACTGAAATCGAAATACTTCTTTGTAGGAAGACCAAGCTGCCCTCTTATACCTCTACCTACCGGAGAGTTTATAAAATTCAAAGCTGTATTAAGAGTGTCTCCATAAGACAAGATCTTATCAGCTTTAATTTTCCCTTTTTCAATTTTCGAGTTTTTCATATCAGAAAGTCTATTACTCCACTCGATTCGCTGCATGGCGTTGACTATTTCTTCATTTGTAAACATATCCATGTGCTTTTTAAGCTTATCCGGATCTTTAGCAAATTTCTGTTTGGTCTTTTCGAAATCTTCCTGTTGCTTTCTAGCTCTTTTCTCAGCCCTAGCAACTCTTTTTGCAGTACGCTTTTCAAGTTTCGTCAACTTATCAGCATACTTTCTTTTTCCTAACTCCGTAAGACTACCATCAGGATTCTGATACCGCCTAATACCCCAACGCATACCGAGAATACCATGATGATATAACTCGTCGATAGGCGGCTTATTTACCAGATCAAAATTCGTAATTTCTTCAATAGGTGGCTTGTTAATCAAAGCCAATCTTTGTTCAAGTTCCATTTCTTACCGCCTTTCTTAGAAAAGGAGAGGAGCCATTTCTGACCCCTCTCACTTCCATTTTGATGTGTTTTAGCTATCAGCTACGAGCTACCTCGATAACGATAGCAGACTTCGGACGAACCAGAGCGCCGGAAACACGAGTCTCCATCAAGTACTTCATCTGGTTTACATCGATATCAAACTGCTCGAAGCTGTTGATCTCGCCACCACGATCAGTACCTACGTTGTAGTCGGTCGGGTTGAAGATGATTGCAGCCAGGTCATAAACAGTTGTGGTGCTCTCAACAGTTACAGAACGGTTGATACCCTGCAGCAGCTCAACTTCCTCGATCTCCTTAACACGGCACTTAGTAGCCAGCTCAACATCAGTCTTGTACAGCGGATAACCCTGGGAATCTTCCAAAAGCAGCATGTTGGTATGGAACAGCGGAGTGGTATACATCGTCGGGTTACCGGATCCCTTGTAGTCAATACGAGCCTTGATTGCTGCATGAATTACGCGCTTAGCCAGAGCATCTTCTGTCTCACTTGCAACATACGGCAGACGAACCTTGATGGTGAACAGGTCAGCATCATTGTAAACCGGCTTGATGTGATCTTCAGAGATCTTATCATCATACGAGGAGGAGCGGCCGTCGCCAACCAGGATCGCACGCGCGATTTCCTCATTCAGCATACCTCTCATTTCCTGCTTAACCCATGCTACAACGTCGAAGTCAGTGATGTCCACAATGTCATCACGATCAAACTTCTGTTTCTTGTACACGGTCTGCGGATCGATCTTTCTCTTCAGCAGGGTGAATACTTCCTCAACCTTCTCTTTACCCTTGATGTAACCTTTTGCACGAGCTTCATCAGCGGTGATGTCCGCGAACATGGTCTTTACACGGCTGAACGGGGTGTGATGAACTGCAGACAGCAGCTTGTTAGCCCAGCCCTGATCTCTCATGATGAACTCCGGAGCGCCGCTCGTGAAGTTCTTTACATCCGGGAACAACCAGTCGATGTTTGCAATACCATAAGTCTGGGTAGATCCATCCTCGTTGGTCGGGTAGTTTGCCGGCGTTACAGCGTGAGCCAGGACACCATTTTCGTCTTCCATATGATGCTTGATAGATTCGGACAGAGAACCGAATCTCTTGATGTCCTTCAGAATCTGCTTACGATCTTCTTTGCTGAGAACCGGACCCTGTGCAACCGCGTAATCGCTCTCAAATACATTGTGCTTCATTTCTTCTTCCTCCTCGTTTGATTTTCCGCCTTCGGTGGCTTCCGCCAGCATAGCGTACAATAATGTTTTCTGATCTTCATTCATAGAATCAAATACTTCTTTAGCTGTAGGTGATCCTTTATCAGCTGAATGTGCCATATCTTCTCCTCCATGATCATCAGTATTTTCCTGATCGTCAGTATTTACCTGATTATCTTCCTGACTCTGATTTTCTTCAGAACCTTCTTCCGGATCCTGAATAGATTCATCTTCGATCGTGTCATCAACACCATGGTAAATATATGCTTCGGTGATGTCTTCGTCATCGAAGTCATAATCCATACCCATAGAATGCGCGATAGACATTGTGTCGATCAATGCTCCAGGATTAGCGCCGGCCAGAACAAGACTTACTTCGCGGATGGTACCGTGACTTACATTCTTGCCTCCGACAAGATCATTTGCATAGATAGAAAGTGCAGCCAGATCATCATTCTGCAATGCAAAACGAGCGTGCTGCGCCTTCTTACTGTTGTTCAGCTTGCAATGAGCAATAACCTGGTTTCCTCTTTCTTCAAGAATTGCATGACCAAGAACATTTTCCACGTCCTTATGACCATGATTCCATACGAGAGGCACCTTTTTGCCATTGCAGCCCTTGAATGCGCCATTCATCAGCGTTCTACCATCAGCACATTTGATTCCGTACTGAGTGGCAACACCTTTGAAATCATAACCGTCTGCCATTTTGATGTACTCCTTTCATTAGTTTTTTCTAAACATGCTCATCAATGGATCAGACGGATCCGATTCATTTGAGCCACCTTTATCCTCGCCGGCAGTCGTCAATACCGGATCTGCCAATTGCTGATCTGTTGCGTTCAAGTTAGGATTACGAAGTTCATCAGCTCTGTCGTCTGCTACCGGCTTGTATCCTATAATAGACCTGACTTCATTGCTAGAAAGAACTTGTGATCTAGTAAACTTGTCCGCAATGTCCGCAATGTTTGCAACCGGAATCAACTTAAATGGATTCTGGATAAAGATTATGGATTGTTGTTGTGTTACAGCAGTGGATGATAAGAACTTTCTCGTCATTTCGTTTGTTATAGCTGACAACGTCGGCTCGATAATGTTGTTACGATAGTTCAGCATCATCTGTTCGTCTGCTGTGCCCTTCAAAACCTCTTCACAAATACCTAACTGCGAGTAAAACATTGTAGTTAAGTACTCGATCTGCGAAAGCAAATTGTTTTCAAGAGGTCTGTTAAGCTGAATGATCTTTTCAGTACCATCAGCGTAAGCGACGCCATAAGTAGAGTTGTTAAGCTGCTCTTCAAGGTCTTTTCGTCTAGCTTCAGCCTGCTGTTTTCTAAGAGGCGACTTAACGACATAAGGTAACTGAATGATAAGATCCAATTTACCAGCGCTAAGCTGTTCATCTACAGAATCCAACAAGTTAAGCTTATTGATAAGACGTCTACCAATCGAGTTCGGTTCATTCATAACTGAGTAAAACGGATTCTCGATAATAGCTATTGCTCTTTTAGGTAGTGTTATCTCTCTTTTCTGACCGAGATTGTCATCATACAACTCCACACGAACATGCTTCGGAAACCACTGCCTGATCTTAGCAGTTCGCATTTCGTAAATAGTAAATGTCTCATTTGTAAAGATGTCTTTATCAGTTACTGTAGGAACAACAGCCACAACACCTTCGTCAAACATAGACAACACTATATCCTGTATAAACGAACGACCAGTTTGATCAATATTTGCAGAGAGATTCAAGCAATCATTAAGATCTGAATCTACTGTCTCCTGAAAGAAACCATCCGAATTCTTTTTAGCATGTTCAATTGTAACTGCGGCAGAGTCTATTGCTATTCTGTTATAAACAGCATTAACAATCGATTTCTCTCCACCATAGTGTACTATGCTCTTGTCCGGACGTCTAGAGTAACTAGGTCCCAGATTTGCTCTGTAAGTGGGTTCTCTTCCTCTAAAGACATCCCACGCTTTCCTTGCGCGATCTACAATGGATGACATTTTGTTCCTCCTACTTCCATTTTGATGTTAATCAAAAGAATCTTTGTTAACTTTATAAGCAACCCAAGCGTCAAGAAGAGCAGCTACATTGTCTATTTTCTCCTCATAGCGTTTCTTCAATAACTTTCGGTTACCATTAGTGTCTTCAAGTGTTACGGCATTTCCCATAGCAAATTGCATAAGCAGCTGATCGAATATTAGTTTTCTATCTTCTGCCAAGTCTTTTAATTCTCCGAGTGGTACAGATTCAGTCTTAACTCCCTGAGGAACTTTCTCTATACCATACTCTCCATTCTCAAGAGCCCATCTCTGGACAAACTCTTTAGCATTATAAGGGTCGTATCCAAGACATACCACACTGTATTCGTTATCCTCGATATACTTATCAAGGTCGTCATATACTTCCATCATGTCCAATACAGTACCCTCTAACACTACAAGACTTCCTTCGTTCATGAAATCCTCATACTTCTCTCTAGCTGCTCTAGGCAGATTGTGAAGCGTTCTGGATGTGATGTAACTTCTAGTCTTAATACCAAAGTCATCATTACCCAACGGAAACAGAAAGGTAAATGCACAGAAGTCATCACCCTGCGACATATCTGCTCCAAGAGAGCATTCCATTTGCCAGAAATCGTGATGTCTGTGTGGTTTGGTTTCTTCATAGGTAAAGAAGTAAGTGTATCCCTCCATAGGAATTCCAAACCTCTTCGCTAAGATGTCGTTTCTTGTAGCCGGAGCATTCTCAGCTCTTTCTACGTCAAGCTCATAAGTCTCATAGCTTACAGTTAATCCAAGATTCGGATTGGCCTTAAGCCACATCTCTCTATCAGCTACCTCTTTAACATCATCCAATCTGTAATACCAGATAGAAATGTGAGGCGCTTTGTATTTACCTTTAAGAATGTCCATAAGCTCCATCTTGATAGTATCACCTGCGCCATTTCGTACAGTACCCTCTGATGAAGCTGCAACTATCAGGTAGTCAGGGAGTTTCGAAGAACCCTGCTCAATAGCGCCTATAACATCTTCTCGAATATCTCCAGACAACCACTCATCTACTGTAGCGACTTTTGTTCTTAATGATTGTAGCTTGTCGATGGTCATCGGTAATACTCGGATGATAGAGTTTGTAATGGTATTCTCTATACCTTTTTTGGAAGAGAATAGCTTTTTACGAAGATCTCTATTACCAGTCGTGTTCTGGAGAGATCCTTCTGTCATCATTCTAAACACAGGCCCTCGCGCACGCGCGATAGCAGTACGAAGCGGACCAAGAACCTCATCTGACTGTCTCATTGTCGGAGATGTTGTGATCTGATCAGTTGTTTCAGGATCTACCACAAGATGATAACCCTGAATACACTCAAGATACATTGTCTTAGCAGCACCACGAGCAATAATAAGATACTGCTTCTTGGTTAATCTCTGCTTAACTCGTTTTGTTACATATCGTCCAGGTTGTCCATCTTTTCCACGGACATAAATGGTACGGTCTACAAAGTAATACCATCCATATAATTGTTCTGCCCAGAGTTTAAAGCTATCCAGCAACTCTAATGGAGAACCATCTGTCAAAGTAAGCTCAGAATTGCAAAAATCGACGAAACCGTCAATAGCCTTATCATCATAATAGTAATGAGGATCATCTATCAAGTCATCGATTCGTTGCATTTCCATGGCGATGTATTCGTTAACCGGAATTTCGCCATTTAATACTCTTTCTCGAAATTCTCCATAATATCTTGGAGTCGCTGTATTTGATAACATGTCTTACTCCTTATTTGCTATTACTAAAAAGTTGTCTCCTTGCATCGATCAACGCCTGACCAAGTTGGTTATGATCATTTGCATTATTTGCAGCTATGATCTGCTGAAGAGCATTTGTGATGGTATGATCTCTTTTACTAGCTTCACCCATCTTCTGAAGCTGATTGATTAAGGCAGGAAGTTTTCTTCTAATATCCATTGCTTTCTGTCTTTTTTCGCCTTCTTTTCTTACAGAATTGTATTGCTGGATGAACTGATCTAACTGATTCGCAATATCCTGTCGAATCTGCTGATACTGAGCCTGTTTAGCATCATACTGGCTTTGATTAGGATTGCTCCTGCCTGTAATTGGTTTATTAGAACCCGAGATACGAGGATGAGGCAATCTTGATCCGATATCACTCGCTATCTGTTTGAACGGGTTTCCATAATTCTCCGATGATCTATGAAAACCGTCTGGTAAAATAGTTGTTGTGTCATCTTTATCTCGAACTTTTTTCGGTCTGGCATGCATTAAAAACTCTTCTTTTGTGCCAGTGCCAGAGAAATTATGAGCAAGATAATCATTATAAGCCTTACTGAATTCTCTGAAATCCATAGTTAATACCTCTCTGTGATCTCTAACCACGCTTCTTCGGCCAGTCTATCAAAAATTGGTTTTAGAGCTGGATTGATGTAATCAATACCTTCAACCCATCCACCATTTCTAGTAGCATGGCCATACTGTAACAATATAGCTACATTTGCCCATTCATTTACGACATTAGCATTGGTAAAGGTAAGAGTTATGAGACCCTTTTCTTTATCCTCTTCTATGACGTAACCCCACGAAAGGGCTGTTTTACCTGTATCAACTGGCGTGGCATCCATCAGAGCTAATACTCCTTCATGTCCATACCTGTTAAGTAGGTTTAAGTAATCTTTCTTAAGAATATGATTGAAGAATTTCATAGTCTTAGAGAAATTACCATAGTGTCTGAAATATGTGCTACCCATTGTTTTGTTCTCCAGGTCTTTGTAAAGGAAGTTTCTTAACTTCGTCCACAACTCTCTTAGCAGAACCATTACCTCCCATAAGTTCGTATGGCTTATAAAGGTAATCAACAAGGTTTTCATACTCATCTCTTGTAATCCAACCTCGTTGTATATAGGACATTCCAAGATACATGATCCTGTCGTGTCCTAAGCCTATTAGCATCTGTGTTTTAACATCCTTCTTATCCATTAGCTTCATAACCATAGCCCAGACTCCAGAAGATGCTAATACAGATACTAAGATTGTTACTAATGCCTCCATGATTGTCATGATGTTTTCCTCACTCTGATGTTAATAGAACCCTTCTTCGCAAGTTCTTCTATATACTCAGGAGTGACATTACGATCAAGAGCAAGTCCGGCGAGTGCAGACGAATTGTCGGATGTTGTATTGATTAACAACTCGCCATTTGTGGTGGCTTCCGGCAAACCAGTAGCTATTGAAGTAAGAATTGAAACAAGTCCTGCTACAAGACTAACTGATACCAGCTTCTTCCAATCGACATCTGAGATAGCCATCCCTACTGCTATCATGGATAGAGCTGTTTGAGCCATTGTTCGAATTGCTCTAATCAGAGCAGCAATGAGCCATTCTTTTCCTCTATTTTTCATGTCATTTCCTCCTTTCTTTTTAGTGTAAAAACAGGGGCTCTTAATGGGTAGGGGGTTATAGCACGCATCGCGATTTTTTTTTGTTATTCCATAGGAGAATCAATGAAATGACCAGTGTTTTTTAGAGCCCCTGCTGTTACCGATTGAAATTTCAGGACACTATATATCGGCTCGTCAAGATTTGTTTGTTTTTGCTGTAAGTGTCCCATTAATACCTTATAGGTATATATTAAACTTCTTAAATATGCTTTTAGCTTTTTCTTCTGTTCTGGTTATCTTATCTTCAATAGCCTGGACTCTTCGTTCTCTCTTTGCAGAAGCACTATCACCGAGTTCTTCTCTATGAGTTTTTAATACAGTCCAAGTATGCTCAATGTTCTCCAAGATCTCAGCTGCTTTTCTTACAGCTCGATCGTGTTTATACAATCGCATTTGTTTATCTGCTATCCTTAATTCTACGGAACCAGCACCATGTTGATAACCCTCCGAATTTCTGTTAGAAACCCAAAATTGGTTTTGATCTTCGTTAACCCGTACTCTATCTCTCGCACTAAATCCATGCTGTCCTTCAAAATAATCTATACCTGCTGTATCACCATAGTTTGATCTTCTTTCGGCATTAACGAGATAACGTCTTTTTCCTTCTTCAGTCAATGATCCGTCTTCATTCTGATAGCGTCGAATACCATGTCTTTGACCAGGTATTCCATAATGTATTAAATAATTAGAATATTCTCTGAAATCGTTCATACTGTATCTCCAGGATCCACTTGTACATTGATTCGCCAGAGAAGTTCATCTCTCTGTTTCTCAATTGCATCAAAAGCAAAAGAGGTACGCGGCGGATCAAATGCATACTTTACATCATTGTATATAAAAGTCTTAATCATGTTAAGCCTCTTATCGTTTCCGATGTAGTCAGCCCACGTTGTAGTTTCATCTGTGATTTCGAAGCCTTCTGCAGGACCAACACCAACCTGTGTCAACTTGGAAAGTGACGAGTTAATGTGTGTGATCATGTCCAGATCGAAGTCTGAATCATAAGTCGGATCAAGACCACCGAGCATATGTTTGATTGTAAGGAAGATACTATCTTCCGGTTTTACAGGATCTGCCATTTCAGCCTCCTTCTGAGTACCTCTGAATAAACTGCTGCATTACCCAACCTACTCTACCAGGAGCTGTTTCAACTTTGTACCAGCCTTCCTCTTCTTCGAGAATAGTAACAACAGACTTCTCAGAGATGAGATACATGATGTCACCACCCGGCTTGGTTCGTACACGAAGCTGATTGACACCAGTGACAACACCCTGTACAGAAACTTCTTTTGGGATGTTTACTTCAACCTCAACAGGATCTTTCTTTACTTCCGGTTCTTTTTCAGGAGCTTTCTCCTCTTTTACCGGTTCATCCTCTGCAAAAGCTGCTTTAACAGAGTTTGTTTCTTTCATCTTCTTATACTTCTTGTACCCACCAGGGGAATCAAGATCAATTGTTTTAAAACCCATTTGAAAATATCCTCCTTACCATAACTTTGTGTCTCCTGGTCTTCTCTCTACGAAGTTTGTCCTTGGTAAAAGGCTTTCATCTCCGTAGTGTATTGCCTCGTGTGTCTTGTGACTGCAGCAAATGAAGTTCTCAAGATCAAACAGATCGTCTCCACCTTCCTCAAGTTGTTCCATTGTCATAGGATTGATGTGATGCACTATAACCTTGTCAAATATCTCGCGATCATCGCAGCCAAGGTCACATCCCATGTCTCTTGCTATGACTTTTATTCTCAGGTCCTTCCATTCTTTTGAGTGATAGAAGTCCTGATTAAATATCCGGTCAGACCCAAAGGTGTCTTTACCTACTCTTCCGTCTAACTTGAGGTAATTGAAGCGATCTTCGAATGTTTTGAGCTTCATCAACTCTGTATAGCTCTTAGTCCCAGTCTTCATCGTCTTCTTCCTCCTCAGAATATCCTTGGTAACGCTTCATTGCTGAGATTGCATCGCTAAAGAGTTGCTCCATGTTCTTGGTTTCTTCAATTGCTATCTTCTTTGTCTGGAGAAGTTCGGTTTCTTTACGAAGTTTCTCCTGTTCGAGTTGTGCACGCGCCGTTCCCATCTTTAAAAAATGAGTGATCACACTTGGAGAGGCGGATCCTTCATCTAATTGCCGTTGAGCAAGAGAATATGCAGCATCTATACATCTTCTTTCGGCTGCTTCAGGCGTTAAAGCTGGTGGGCGACGTCTAGGTGATCGTCTTTCTGCCATTACTGATCACCTCCCTTGTAAAGTCATGTAGACTTTAAATATACTTTTGGTGGCATTCATCATACTTATCCTCCTTTTGAGTTTAGTTGATTAGAGTTTTACGAGGGACTTAACCAGTTTTGTCACACTTTTGCAGCGTAGAAAGGAGGACGTTCAGGGGGCCACCTCCCCTGGAAGACTCCGCTGGGTAAGCCCTTCGCAAAACTCTAAATATAAATGGCCCCTCCGGGGAATTTTTGAGG